>NZ_JAHNZV010000122.1 GCF_022267535.1 Psychromonas antarctica | reverse complement strand
TCAGGCAAACTGTATCCATGCTGGTGTTGAACTTTATTTTTACTCATGTTCACACTCCTAATTTGAGTATGTTATGAGTATAGTTTACTTTTCATCCAATATTGGCTGAGTAATGTGGGTAATCAGGAAACCTTATACAGTACGGTGTACAGCGATTATCGATTTACGAAGAAAGCACATTCCAATCCAACATCAGAACAGATAAAACCTAAAAAGACAGTAAATGGACCAGACCCGTACCAGAAAAAGTCCACCAGCAGTGATTGCCAATACTGAAAACAAAATTGGATCGTTTTAGCATCTGTTGTAAAGTTTGGGATCTGGTTGCGCACAGAATCTGCACGTGAAGTACCGGATATAGACCGGAAGGGAATATTTACAAGGCATAAAACAGGGATATTTTGAGCTTATAGGTAAAGGTTAATTGACTCTAACCTTTTGATTACCCTAGAAACAACAAAGCCTCAACAATAAATTGTCGAGGCTTCATATATGTTTGGCAGGGGTGGAGAGATTCGAACTCCCAACATTCGGATTTGGAATCCGACGTTCTGCCGTTGGAACTACACCCCTGCAGACGGAGCGAATAATACCTAAGCTAATTTTAAAGTAAAGCGCTTTTTAGATAAATGCAGCCGACTGACTATAAAACAAACAGCAGTTTAAGGTCAGATCACACATCTGCACTCCCCCCTCTTTACGTCTGTATTATCTCCCAACCAGCTGTTCCTCTTGATAAAATTAGCTAAGAAAAACTTTTACTGTTTGTAAATCAGGCACAGAGCCGCTATGTACTAGCTTGCCATCAACAGAAACAGCCGGTGTACTAATAACTCCAGCCTCCATAATGGCTTGCAAGTCACTGACTTTTGATAGTTTTATTTCAATTTTCAATTGCCTTGCGGTCTCTTTGATTAGCTCTGCTGTGGCGGTGCAATTTTTACAACCCGATCCATATACATTAATCATTTTCATTTTATTTCCTTTTTATTTTAAAAATTAACGGCGTTAAATAACCAACCTATTAGTGTTAGAGCAACCAATAAGTAAGCGCCGATCAGTATTAACAAACGCGAACTCATCACCTGCTTAAGCATCATAAATTCAGGTAGGCTAACAGCGACTGCGCTCATACAAAAAGCCAACGTAGTGCCTAATGGCACCCCTTTTAGCAATAAACTTTCGATAATAGGCACAATCGCGGTAGCATTTACATACATAGGGATGGCCAATAAAGCAGCAAGCGGCACTGACCACCACTGCCCAGCCCCTAAATGCTCACTAAACCATAACGCAGGGATCGTCCCGTGAATAACGGCGCCAATTCCAACCCCGATAATCACCCATTTCCAGATCCGGGTAAATATGGTCAACATCTCTTTTTTGGCAAACTGATGGCGCGCCGCTAGGGTCATCGCTTTATCCTGATATTCAAGTAAGGGTGCTTCATCATCTTGCATATACTGCTTTGCGAGAAAGGGAGCCAGCCAGCGTTCGCCTTTGATTGCATCAATAAGGAAGCCTGCGATCATACCCAGCAACAAACCGATAGAGATATAAACAAGGGTAAATTTAAGGCCCAATAATGACCCTAACATTACGATCACCACCTCGTTGATTAATGGCGATGTGAGTAAGAATGCAATGGTAACGCCAAGCGGTATACGCGCAGAGACAAAGCCCATAAAGAGCGGGATAGAGCTGCAAGAACAAAAGGGTGTGACCGACCCAAATAGAGAGCCTAGGATATAGCCTAGAAATCGATTTTTACCCTGTAGGTAACAGCGCACTTTCTCTGGATTGAGCGTTGCTCTGACAAGAGCGATAAAATAGATAAGGACCAGCAGCAGCACTAAAATTTTAACCGTATCTTCAATAAAAAAATGTACGGAACCACCGAGTTTACTGTCACTAGCGAGCGCGAATAAAGAATACGTTACCCAATCGGCAAAGTAGGTGAACCAATCTAGCATTAATTTATCTCCTGTTATTATTTTCTCAGCTCAGGATAAGCAAATCGATACCGTGTAGTTATGACTACTCTAAATAGCCTTTAACTGCACAAAACCATCAACACTATATGATATCGAATTTTACCTTCACGATATTAAAGAGAATTGCGATTTCATTGTCCCGAGATGAGCTTGTCTACTTATAAACACGTTTGAGATACAAAAAAGATGCAGATTATTTGAAATTATTTTCTCGGGGTAAAAGAGCTAACACCTTGTAAATCAAATTCTACCTTACAAGATGAAATCATCTGTTCACGCAATTTTTGCCGTGCACGCTGAATACGGGATTTGGTTGCACTAAGCGTCAATTCATTGTGCTTTGCATAGTCTATTTGCGATATTCCCTGTATATCGCATTGATCAAGAATATCTTTATCATCTTCGCTCAGCTCTGATAGAACACGGAGTAAGCACTGCTGCAGATTAACTATTTCAGGCGGCTCGTCAGTAGGCTCAAAAGGAACAAAGTTAACGGTTAATTTGGTTTTGCGATATGAATCAATCAAACTATTTTTGGCGATAGTAAAAAGCCAACTTTTAGCATGGGTTAAACTGCAAAAACGTTCCTTGTTTTGCAGCGCTTTAATAAAGGTATCTTGTAAAATATCTTGAGCCTGATCGCCATTTTTTGTTTGCTTTAACAGCCAATTTTTTATCAATTGTTCATTTTCATCCCAAGCCGCCATTAAACAATCCACAATAAATATCCTATAACGAAAAAATTCATTTAGCTGATAATAACAAAAAAATCCCCATTGTATAAAGCAACGATATAAGGTATTACTCGATGATTACTAGTGGGGGCTAAAATGGAAACGCTAAAGGCGCTAAGTAATACAGACCTTGTAAATAATTCAGTGTTACTCGCTATCTAATAAAGACCGCATCCACTTTTTTGCATCAGTGATATTATTAAAAAATTCAGCTATTTCACCAGCCTGGTTATATAAATCAGTAATATGCCGCCTACCTAACTCAGGGTACTTTGATCCATTTAAAATTAATGCCGTTGCAACTCGACCATTTTTTTTATCATATTTTACGTATTCAACAAGCAGCTGAGCAGCGTCAGGCGTATGGATTGGATCGCCATATAGTATAATAATCACCCCCCATTTATCTTTTATACGTTGTTTTTTTACAATATCCGCGTTCTCAGATGACAGAAGCATTGCTTCCCTATTCCATGGGCCTCTGCCTTCAATAATTAAGATATCATCTTCTAATTGAAACTTTAATGTCCCATGATCCAGCATCTTCTTTTACTCCTGATTGCACTTCTTAGCATATTATCTTTTTATCGTAAAATGGTATTTTAACTAAATCATTCACTTTTTTAAGCTCCTTCTGGACACGGTTAAGGCTAAATTTAAGGGAATATATTAAAGCTTAAAAATGCCCCCTAAATTAGGATATATGTTCTCTTGTTACTTCAAGATACAAAACCAAGCCCCTAATGTATCGCGGGTATATAATCTGCTTGCTGTAATCTCCCACCCCATTTAGTATAAGCAATTAAATTCAGAAATGAGTCACTGCTTTGCGTATAATTTATCAACACGCAAAAAGTCACAACGAAAAACAGCATATTGTTTTTAAAAAGGATGTTAACGATGAGTAACCCACAACCCACGATCAAACCTGCTAATGCAAACTTTTCATCAGGACCATGTGCCAAACGACCGGGTTACAATATCAATCAGTTAGATCTTAAAACACTGGGGCGCTCTCATCGTTCAGCGCTTGGTAAACATGCCCTACAAAAAGTGATTAGCGACACGGCTGAATTATTGGCTCTACCTGAAGGCTATCGCGTCGGTATAGTCCCTGCTTCTGATACCGGTGCGATGGAGATGATTATGTGGTCGCTGCTGGGACCTCGCACTGTTGATATCTGCTACTGGGAATCTTTTGGTAAAGGTTGGTTCAACGATATCACTCAACAGCTAAAGTTGCAGAATGTTAATCAAATCTATGCCGACTATGGCCTGTTACCCGATCTTACCCAAGTGAATCCAGATAATGACTTAATCTTTACTTGGAATGGTACGACTTCAGGCGTTAAAGTTGAAAATGCTGATTTTATCTCTGATACGCGCCAAGGGTTAACCATTTGTGATGCCACTTCAGCTGTATTTGCAATGGATATGCCATGGGACAAATTAGACGTAACCACTTTCAGCTGGCAAAAAGTGCTGGGTGGTGAAGGTGGACACGGTGTCATTATTTTAAGCCCTCGCGCCGTTGAACGGTTAGAGACTTATACACCAAGCTGGCCAATGCCTAAAATATTTCGTTTAACAGATAATGGTAAATTAATGGAAGGCATTTTTAGAGGCGAAACAATCAACACCCCTTCTATGCTTTGTGTCGCGGATTATCAAGATGCGTTAAACTGGGTAAAAGAGATAGGAGGCTCCGCTGCTTGTATTCAAAAATCACAACAGAATTTAGCCATTTTAGAAGATTTTGTTGCACAAAATAGCTGGATTGATTTCTTGGCGAAAACAAAAGAGAGCCGCTCAAATACAAGTGTTTGCTTATCTGTGGCATTAGATGACACACAAATTAAAGCCTTTATCAAACTCCTCGCTGATAATCAGGTCGCTTATGACATTGGTGCTTACAAAGATGCCCCAAGCGGTCTGCGTATCTGGTGTGGTAGCACAGTTCGAGAGCAAGATCTTAAAGCGCTACTGCCTTGGCTTGCTTGGGCATACCAAACAGTCGCTTAAATAAGCAATGAATAATTAGGAATAAATATGAACGATAAGAAATTCGATTTTGACTATATCTGCATTGGCGGCGGTAGCGGTGGTATCGCATCAGCTAACCGCGCATCCAATTATGGACAGAAAGTTGCCATTATTGAACACCAAGCTTTAGGTGGCACTTGTGTTAATCTCGGTTGCGTGCCTAAAAAAGCAATGTGGTATGCAGGACAAATTGCAGATGCACTACGTTACGCACCAGATTATGGTTTTGAAGCCCCTTTAAAAAACTTCAGCTGGGCAAAATTAATAGAAAGCCGTGATGCCTATATCGCACGCATCCACCAATCTTATGAGCGCGTGCTCGGCAATAATAAAGTCACCGTGATCAACGGCTTTGCCAAATTTATTGATAACCACACCGTTGAAGTAAACGGTAAACAATATCGTGCAGCCCATATCACTATCGCCACCGGTGGCGCACCAACCGTGCCAGATATTAGCGGTGCCGAATACGGTATTACTTCCGATGGCTTCTTTGCGTTAACAGATCAACCCAAACGCGTAGCTGTCGTCGGAGCGGGTTATATCGCCGTTGAAATTGCAGGCGTCTTTAACGCACTCGGTACTGAAACACACCTGCTTTGCCGCCGTCATACTTTCCTACGCGAATTTGATAGTATGTTGTCATCAACACTTGTTGAAGTGATGCAGGAAGAAGGCCCGACACTACACACTCACTCAGTGCCAAAATGTGTTATAAAAAATGCTGATGGCAGCCTCACCTTAGAGTTAGAAAATGATAAAGCGATCACCGTAGATTGCCTTATCTGGGCGATTGGACGAACGCCGGCAACAGCCAATATCGGCTTAGAAAATACTGATGTGGCGCTTAATAAGCACAATTTTATTAGTGTAGACAAATACCAGAACACCAGTGTGCAAGGCGTTTATGCGGTGGGTGACAATACCGGCGAAATTCAGCTAACCCCCGTGGCGGTAAAAGCGGGTCGACAATTATCAGAGCGCCTATTCAATGGCAAACCGGATGCGCATTTAGACGCAACGTTGGTGCCAACCGTGGTGTTTAGTCATCCGCCAATAGGAACGATTGGTTTAACCGAACTTGAAGCAGAAGTACACTATGGTAAAGATAATTTAACCGTCTATACCTCGCAATTTACCAGCATGTATACCGCGCTGACCACCCTTCGCCAGCCAACACGCATGAAGTTAGTTTGCGCGGGTAAAGAGCAGAAAGTGGTTGGTCTGCACTGTGTTGGTTTTGCCTCTGATGAGATATTGCAAGGGTTTGCCGTAGCGATAAAAATGGGCGCAACAAAGGCTGACTTTGATAGCTGTATCGCCATTCACCCAACCAGTGCAGAGGAACTCGTTACGCTTACACGTTAGTGTAGAAAACGCACCACTACGTTTTACGTAATGCGTATTTCGGAAATTTTAGAGGTCATGTTATTACTATTACATGACCATTATTTTCGGAGTACGCATGGCAAAATTAATAATTGCAAAAGACATTCAGTTGGGAGGGAAGATATACGTTCAAGATGAACTTCTAACTTCAGTATCATTCAAAAAAACTCTTAAACTAGATTCCCTTCCTACCCTTTACGATAAAGAGTTCCAATATGTGGAAGTTGCAAACCAATGGTTTGCATATTTAAAGTCAAGCAAGCGCCTAGAGGACTTAAACTCATATTCTAAAGCGATTCTTAGATACTGGAATTTTTTAGAAAACAATCAGTTTATATGCGTTCTACCCGCATCGGGATCTGCCGGTCCGAACGCGAATTTTTTGATGCTGTCTGTGAGTATTTAGGTAAAGACGAACCAATTTGGGAACAGGCTATCCCTAACTTTGAGCGGCTCTATCAAGGCGATTAAACACTTCCCCCCTTTTTTCATGTGCCACGCTGAGTTATAAAAGTGTAATTCATCTACGCGTAAAATTGACCATTTCAACTCAAACATTTTAGCATCCGGCCATATTAGGCCTTTATCACAGAGCCTATTGTGGCAGCTGTATTGTTTGAGTGATTTTTGTATAATGACACCTATTTTACCTGATACTAAAAATGCTAAACAGTATCTGATAAAGATCGTGGATAAAGGATCCTGAATGACCATACAGCTTGAGAATAATACTTTAGCCGCGTTAACTGAGCGATCAACTTGTCTTTATAAAGACAGATTGTCAGTAGCCAATATTGGCGATATTGCAATAACCTATGGCCAAGTTCGTGCAAAAATCGCTCAGATCCATCATGTTTTCGACGTATTAGGCATAAAACAGGGCGATAAAGTCGCTATCTGCAGTGAGAATATGCCACATTGGGGGGTTGTTTACCTTGCTATCACCTCGATGGGGGCGGTGGTGGTGCCTATTTTACCCGACTTTCATCGTAATGAAATGCACCATATTATTAAACACTCTGAAGCGATAGCTCTCTTTGCTTCAAAAAAAATCAGTACAAAACTAAACGAAGACGATTTTAGCTCCTCTCTGCAGTATCTTTTTTCTCTGGAGTCACTTGATATATTAGAAGATAAAACCGCTAAACAATCAGACTTGGTTAGCAAGGGAATCGAAAAAATTGCGCAGATGAAGGCCAAGGCGCTACAACTTACTAGTACCAGAGATCATAAGTCCGTGTGGATTTTATCAATACTCTCCCGAGCGTTAATTTTCAGCGGAATAACTCTTTTTAACACTAAAGTATTCTTGTCTTCGATTGTCCATTCAAACTCTTC
>NZ_JAHNZV010000121.1 GCF_022267535.1 Psychromonas antarctica | reverse complement strand
AAGGAGGAAAACATAAAAGCTTATAGCTTCTGTATTGTCTTTTCTCTGTGTCGCGCGCAGCGCTTCTGTTAATGAATGCGAACCGAAACGCAGTTTCGCAGTCGCATGAAGTGTGCGTGGTAGTGGTAGTGGTTTTAATCTTTTTACAAAAAATAACCTGAGCCATGTATATAGGCATGAAATCTTGCTCTACAAAGAGAGGCCAATGAGCAAACAATGAGCAAATAAAAAGACTAAAAGACAATGCTTTAGTATTCAGTTTCCCCTTTAAGCAAAGCTCTTTCTATCCTCTTTGTACATAACCGTCATCTTGAAAGGCTATTCTACAAAGAGAAGCTAATGAGTAAATAATGAGCAAATAAAAAAAGGCTAAGAAACATGTCGTACTCACTTCTTTTGAACTTATTCACTTTAGGCATTCGCTCTTTAGCGAAGCGCCTCATTTATTTCTCTTTGTGAGTAATTTCTTGCATTGTAATGAAATCTTTAATCTTCGACGTCGGTTTTTCTCATAAAGTGACGCACTAACACTAGCATTACCCCTAACATTCCGCCTAGCAATGTGCCTAGTACGAATATCAATGCGCGTTTGGGTTTGCTTTTTTCTTCAGCAACGACTGCTGGATCGATAGTTTTAAAAACATATTCGGTTTGCGCTTGTGATAACATTTTTGTTTTTAACTGATCCTCAATCAACTGATAAAAAACGGTACGCATATCCGCTAAATTGGTCGTTTCTAAATTTGATTGTAGGTATTGAATATTGCGGTCAACTTCTTGCGAATCTGTTTCCCGCATCTCTTTATTGAGATCAGAAACGAGCAGTTCAACCCACTGCTTTGCTAGTATTGGCGATAGAAATTCAATGCTTAAGATGACCATGCCATTGTCTTTATCTGGGGCAGCAACAAGCATATTTTTAAATAATTTATACACTTCCCAGTCACTTGGCTCTGGTGACTTACCCGGTTTCACTTCGCGTAGCCAAAGCTGTTTTTCGCTATCGTAAATTTCGTTATTTAACAGTAATTCGCCACTATTAGCATCCCATTTTTCGCCCGCGAAAAGGGCGATTTTTAAATGATGACGATTAACAAAGGCGGTTAAAAACTGGCGGGATTGTAATACTGCTAATGCAAGATCTGTTTTGCTTGACGAGCCAGAGCCGAGATTAACGCCAGCTAAAGAAGCTAAACCACCAAACTGCGAGGCTAAACCACTCATGCCGCCCCCTTCTTTTGTTGCAGGGGCTAATAAAACAGACGATTTATAAATATTGGGTTTAGATAAGGCGAATACGACGGCACCGGCTGCGAACACGATGGTTAGTAAAATAATTAGCCATTTGCCTTTCCAAATAACGGCAAAGAGTTCGCGCAGGTCAATTTCATCGTCAGCGATCATTGCTTGCGATGCTGGAAATACATCGCTGTTTGTTACTGTCGTTTGTTGTTGATTTTGCATGTAATTAGGTCTCATGATGCATGATTTTAAAAATGAACAATATATTTTTTGATATTGCCTCTATGCTGCTTTTATATTATTTTTTTGGTGGGATAAATCCCACGCCCCAGAACATTGCTGTGTACACTTTTGGTGGGATAAATCCCACGCCCCAGAACAAAATGCTGTCTACACTTTGGTGGGATAAATCCCACGCCCCAGAACAAAATGCTGTGTACACTTTGGTGGGATAAATCCCACGCCCCAAAACATTGCTGTGTACACTTTGGTGGGATAAATCCCACGCCCCAGAACGATGCTGTGTACACTTTGGGTGGGATAAATCCCACGCCCCAGAACGATGCTGTCTACACTTTGGTGGGATAAATCCCACGCCCCAAAACGATGCTGTGTACACTTTGGTGGGATAACTCCCACGCCCCAAAACATTGCTGTCTACACTTTGGTGGGATAAATCCCACGCCCCAAAACATTGCTGTGTACACTTTTGGTGGGATAAATCCCACGCCCCAGAACATTGCTGTGTACACTTTGGTGGGATAAATCCCACGCCCCAGAACGATACTGTCTACTTAGGCGGTGGCCTCAGCATCTAGTTTTGAATAGCGCTCCAAGCGACACCTAATTGGTACATAATCTGCGTTGCTGACGTTAAGCTGGTTAATGTATCCATGTAATCGGTGTCCATCGGCATAACAATGGTATCACCTGGCATTAATGGCTGCTCTTGTCGGCTAAACCAGAATGATTGATTAGGCACAAATACACTGCCGTTTGCACGGATAACATAAACTCTATCCGTATCCGCTTGTTTTTTAGGGCCACCAGACAATGCTAAATAATCATCAACACTTTTGTCTTTTTCAAAAATATGCGCTGTTGGAAACTGTACATGGCCAATAACCGAAATCACTTTACGCAGTGGCGGTATATGCAACGAATCTTGGTTTTCTAAGTTAATGTTCTGCGTGTCATCATGCAGCAGAATTTTATCAAGATTAATAGACATGCGTCCAACAGCTTCCGCAACGCCTAATTGCTCAACCGTATCCAATGCACCCTGTGCGCTGTTACTCTGTATTGGGTTGCTACTCGACTGGCGACGAAATGCTAACGAGCTAACCTCTTCACGTAACTGTCGATGTAAAAATGCGAGCTGTTTTTCTTCTATTTTACGCAGGCTTTCGCGTGCAAAAACAGCACCTTTTGGGTAGGCGTATTCCGTTAGACCGCCCGCTCGCTGGATCACATCGTATAATGTTTCGCCGCGGTTAAAGCTGTAAGTGCCCGGAAACTTAACTTCTCCCGATAACCTCACCTTATAATCTTCGCGCCATTCAGGTTTAGTGAATATATGCACTCGGTCTTTACTTTCTAACTTAATATTCGCATTCGCCGTGCCTTTCATCGCAGCAGCAATATCAATGGTTTGATAGTTAATATGACTTTTACCGGCAACTAACTGCATACGACTGAGCTCACCAGCGGTTAAATAGGATGCTTCTTTTAAGCCACCAGCGAGATTAATCAGTGTCTGCAGATCTGCATTTTCAAATAACGGGTAAACCCCAGGGAACTTCACTGCACCACGAACATCCACAATTTGCACCGGATGCTCAAAATCAGACTGCGCTTTTAACTGCGCAATAATGGGTTTTAATAACTCAGCTCTAAAGGTCTGCGCACTGCTCTGCTGCTTGCTTTTATCGTCTAAATCAGAAATCACCAGCTCGTTGTTCACTTCTGTATTATCAATCTGTTTTGATAAGTTACTTTTTCCATCCGATTTATTAGCAATACCGGTATCTTTATTTAACACAATAATCTGATCATGCTCGTACAGTTTTATATCTAGCCTACTTTTAGGATTGGATACAGCAGCTAACAAATCAAAGTATATCACTTTAATATTGTGCGCTAAGCCTACTTCACGGACCAATAACGCGTTGTTTAAATCAGCATCTTTATTGAGATCAAGTTTAATGGATGTGATTAAATCACTGACTGTTAAATCTGCATACCATTGATATACGCTTGGGTTGACAACGGCGCCCGACAAGGTCACCGCATTACGGTACAGGTTAGTCACCTCACCTATATTCAGCTCATCACCATTTTTGACTATAAAAGCTTCACTGCTGTGCTTATCTTCTAAATCAAAGTTATAGATATCACGGCCAATTTTAGTTGTTCTTGTGACCTGCACGCTAGGGTATGCTTTGTCTTTTAAACCACCCGCAAGCGCAATCACACTGGCGATGTTTTTTTCATCTTTTAATTCATAAATAGCGGCACGTTTAACAAAACCATTGATACTCACGGCACGCTGTTTAATCGGAACAAAGACAACATCGCCTTGCTTTAATGAAATATCCAAGGAGGTATCACCGGCAATGAGCAGATCATAGAGATCAATCTTTTTAATGGTTTTATGATCACGTTTGATCTCGATTTCACGTAAAGAGCCTAATGTATTAATTCCTCCGGCGGCTTTTATCGCTTGAGTCACCGTTGATAAAGCGCTTATTATGTAGCTGCCTGGCTTATACGCAGCGCCTAAAACAAATACTTGGATAGTTTTTAATTTGCCTAAGCTGATGCTGGTTTCAACACCGATCATGCTGCGTTTTATTAATGCAGTGATCTCTTTACGGGCTTGCTGGTAAGTTAAACCACGTGCTTGAAATGGTCCTAATTCAGGAATATAAATTGTACCGTCTCGGTTGATCACTAAATCGTAGTTTTCTGTCTTTTTACCAAATATTTTAACCTGCAACTCATCCCCTACACCCAATAAATAATTATTAGGCACCGGAAGATCATTGAGTGGTGTTAACGACATCGGCTCACCAGCAAATAAGTCATAACCAAACATCTGCAAACCCGATTCTGATTTTTTGTCGGTGGTTGAGCGCGGCTCGATTGTTGGCTCGGTGCTGAGCGGGGCGTTATTTTCAACTTGAGGTGCAGTGACTGCATCTACATTGACACCGTATTGCGAAGCCAGTGCTTTTTGTTGCGAGCCTGGCAGCGCTTTAAATTGCTGAATCTGTGCAGCCGTTGGTGTTACTGCCAGTGTATTAGCAGACAAAACAAGCAGCGCTAAAGCTGAAAATAAGCGATTAAAATTAAACATGTTTCACTGGTTACCTATAATTGAAAAATTAAAGCCTCTGTGGCTCAGCAATAAATTTGTATTAAAAAATGTGCTACTACAGCAAAAAACATAAAAAAGTGACATTTAATTAAAAACGCAGCTCCCAAGACAGACCTGCATTTGCGTTGTCTTCATTTTCTGCATCGGATAATAAAAGTGATAAAGATAACATACCTTTGTAAAGCAGAAAACGATAAGCACCGACTAACTGATTTTCCTGACTTGTTAAACTTTCTATGTTGTTATGGTGTAAAAACAGCTGCCACTGGTGGTCATTTTCCATCTGTACATACGTTCCTGCTGAATAACGTAAATCATGCGCCCCAGTACTGCGATACTCCAACACAAAACGCATCTGCGCCCCCGCTGCGAAGAGACTATAGTCACTTCCCACTAGGAAATCTGAAAATTCAGATTGCGAATCGTCAATAATATACTGCGTATACACAGCCAGCGGTACATTGATAATAGGTAACAGACTGAGGCGCGTATCCATACTTAATTGCTGATCACGATCCTCAACATCATTATTTTGTGCGTCTTTAAAATCAAAGCGACTCAATGAGAGTTCAAATGCGTTAATCGGGCGTAAGGATAAACGGGAACGCCATGAGTATTTCCAATCATCACTACTTCTTAGTTGATTGATGCCGGTTTTAAAGTAAACATTGCCTACTAAGGGCAAATCAAGAAAGGTTCTTTCTAACCCTAATTCATAACTTGGATGAACTCGTTGCTCAGCACTAAGTGACTGCATCCAACTTGGACTCCACCACTGTGCCTGGGTATTAATGAAGAAGTTTGTTTGCCCTGTTGTGACAGCAAAATAACTATCATCGAAATTATACTGCGGATTGTCTTTATCATGATACTGCGCGTAATTAGCACTCACCCGCATCGAAAAACGCGACTCATCAATCTCAATATTTGAAAAAGCGCCCCATTTGACATCGTTTTTCTGCGCAAAGCTATTTACCATGTTTTTCTGTGCGCTTTTTAATTTTAATAGACGTTTGCCATAGCCTTTTTTCGCGGCATTAATTTTATAGGTTATATGATAATAAGCTTGGCGAGTATTGTCGGGGAGAGCAGCAGGAGATATATTTTTTATCTGTTCAGATATTTCTCGCCACGGTAGAGGAAAGGTATTGATAGGCACAGTGACGATACCCGCATCAGCAAGCAGCTGCAAATCACTGCGTAAATAAGCATCATCGCTTTCTAACCATGGGCTAGCCTGCAACGACACACACATAAAGCACAAAATGCAAGTCAAGATGTTTTGATTTAACTTATACACTAACCATCACCACCGACTTTAATTATCTAATTTGAACGAGCAACATTATATTAGGGTGAGACATCAAACGCTCAGGAAAAGACCTCACCGAACAGTCTAGAAAGCAACTCAAGCAGCCCGTTTCAGGCACGCTACCGCCACTAAAGTACAGTGGCCTTAGTTAACAATGAGCTTAAAATTTTTGCGTATTATAGAGTGATTAGATGGCAGGTACCAGATGTTTAGGAATAAAATATTGTTTCTAGACAAAGGGCCGTCGACTTTAGTCCTCCAAGTAAAAGCAAAATAATGCGGACTGAAGTCCGCGCCCCAGAACAAAGTCACAATGCGAGTTTAGGCTAAAACAAAGGGGCGTGGACTTTAGTCCACCAAGCAACAACAGAACAAAGACACAATGCGAGACTAGCCTAAACAAAGGGGCGTGGAGCGAATTGAACGACAGCTCAGTGTCATGAGCGGATAAGCTCTGCGCATCCTATTTTTAGTCCACCAAGCAACAACAACATGCGGACTAAAGTCCGCGCCCCAGAACGAATTCACAATGCGAGACTAGCCTAACCAAGGGCGTGGAACGAATGCAAGACAGTTCAGTGTCATGAGCGGATAAGCTCTGCGCATCCTATTTTTAGTCCACCAAGTAACAACAGAACAATGCGGGGTGCTAATTATTTCTTATTTCAGACTAAACTAATCATTTAACAATATTTCGAGCAAATAGGAAAAGCCATCTGATGTTGAATAAAAGCTTATTTCATATTGATCAAAAAAATGCCATTCAATTTGTTACCTTTCGAACACAAGAGAGTGTTGCCTACTATCTCGAAAAAAATAATATAAACACAACAAAGAGCACTTCAAAACAACAGTTCGAACAAGATAAGTTTTTAGATAATGCGGATGCAGGTGCAATTTTAAACAACGATATAATCACTTTGCTCACCACGTTATTCAAATCAAAAGATACGATTTACTATAATTTAATTGCATTATCAATTATGCCCAACCATGTACATCTTCTTTTTGAACAAATTTTTCCTCTTATGGAAATCATGCAAAAAATAAAAGGAGGAACCGCGTTGCTAATAAATAAACATTATCATAGAACTGGAACCCTCTGGGATAGAGGTTATTTCGATAAAATAGTCAGAACAGAAGAACAGTTGTGCATAACGTATCAATATATTAAAAATAATGCCCCTAATGCAGGGTTAAAAGATGCTGACACTCGGTTTTACGGCATATATGAAGATGAGTAGTGCAGGGTTACCCTAACTAAGGAACGTGGAGCGAATTGAGCGACAGTTCAGGATTATCAGAGGATAAGCTCTGCGCATCCTATTTTTAGTCCTCCTAGTAAGCAAAACATGCGGACTAAAGTCCGCGCCCCAGAACGAAACCACAATGCCAGGTTAGCCTAACCAAGGGGCGTGGACTTTAGTCCACCAAGTGGCAACAACATGCGGACTGAAGTCCGCGCCCCAGAACAACTTAACATTGCGAGATTACACTATCTAAGGGGCGTGGAACGAATGCAAGACAGTTCAGTGTCATGAGCGGATAAGCTCTACGCATCCTATTTTTAGTCCTCCTAGTAAGCAAAACATGCGGACTAAAGTCCGCGCCCCAGAACGAAACCACAATGC
>NZ_JAHNZV010000120.1 GCF_022267535.1 Psychromonas antarctica | reverse complement strand
CACATCAACAATAAGTGTCCACACAGATTGTTTGATTAAATTGTTAAAGAGCGTGCCTTTCGGCGAGGTGCGTATATTACGCTACCAGCGAACAATGTCAACGGTTAACTTATCTTTCTAATCAACGCTAAACGTCATTAAAAGTAACCTCTTTCGTTCTCAGTCATTGGCGTTGCAGCCCGTGTCTGTGGGGTCGCATTATAGGGATATCGATCACATTGGCAAGTGTTTTATTAAGCTTCATCGCTGATTGCTGTTTTAATGTACAAATGGTTTACTATTGCTATCATTAAGTCTTTCTTATTCATAACTATGGACGCTCATTTTTATAAAGTTTGATAATTAAGAATGATTTTATTGTTTTATGATTAGTACCTTGCAATATGATTTAGGTAACATAGCGCCCTTTCTTATTTTCAGTTTTATTTTGAGTGGTATTTTATGACATTTTCTTTGGGTCAACGTTGGATCAGTGATGCAGAATCAGAATTAGGGTTAGGCACGCTTGTGGCGATAGAAGGCCGCATGTTGACTTTATTATTTGCAGCTTCGGGTGAACAACGCCTTTATTCAATTCAGGAAGCGCCGATCACGCGCGTTCGCTTTAATATAGGCGATGAAATTCTTAGCCATCAAGAGTGGAAGCTTTTGGTGAACGACGTAATAGAGACCGATAATTTAATTACTTATATCGGCACACGAATTGATACAGGGGAATCCTGTTCTTTAAAAGAAACTTTTTTAAATAACTTTATAAAATTCAATAAACCACAAGATAAGCTTTTTGCGGGACAGATAGATAAGTTCGAACGTTTTGTATTGCGTTATAAAACACTTACCCATCAACATAAACAACAAAAATCTAAGTTGCGTGGATTATTAGGTGCGCGTGTTGATCTGATACCACACCAATTTTATATTGCCGAAGAGGTAGGTAAGCGTCATGCCCCTCGTATCCTTCTAGCGGATGAAGTTGGTCTAGGTAAAACCATTGAAGCGGGTTTAATTATCCACCAGCAGTTGATAACAGGTCGTGCGAAACGTATTTTAATTGTCTTACCTGAAAATCTACAGCATCAATGGTTAGTTGAAATGATGCGACGCTTTAATCTACATTTTAGCATTTTCGATGATGCTCGCTGTAATGAAGCCTATGTGGATGAGATTAACCCCTTTGAAACTGAGCAGTTAGTTTTATGCAGTATTAATCTTCTACGTAAGAAAAAGCATTTTGAACATGCACTAGAAGCTGATTGGGATCTGTTAATAGTCGATGAAGCTCACCATCTGATTTGGGATAAAGAGAAGCCGAGTCATGAATACCAAGTTATTGAAGCACTCGCAAATCACATTCCGGGCGTTTTGTTACTCACTGCGACGCCAGAACAATTAGGCCATGAAAGTCATTTCGCTCGCTTACGCTTACTGGATCCCAATCGTTTTTTTGATTACCAATCGTTTGTTAATGAAGAAGCTGGTTATAAACCTGTTGCAAGTGCGGTTAATCAATTACTTGATAATCAGCAATTAACCAATGAGGCCAAAAACAGTATTACTGAACTACTTAGTGAGCAAGACACACAACCTCTTTTTAACATTATTGATAATCTCTCGCTTGAGAACAGTGAACGCCAACAGGCACAGCATGAGTTAATTAGTAATTTGTTAGATCGCCATGGCACCGGTCGTTTATTATTCCGCAATACACGTGCTTCCATTAAAGGTTTTCCTAAACGCTGTTTAAAATCAATTGCGCTACCTTTACCCGAACAATATAAGACTGCGATTAAAGTGTCTAAAATGCTACCTACTGGCACAATAGAGCAACAAGCCTTTACAGCACTTTATCCCGAAAAAATTTACCAAGCCTTTGAAGGTTCAGCAAGTAATTCATGGTGCTTATTTGATCCGCGTATCACTTGGCTAATTGATCTTACTATGCAGTTACGGGATGAAAAAATACTCATTATCGCAGCCCAAGCAGAAACTGCATTAGCGATTGAAGAAGCACTGCGTACACGGGAGGCAATAAAAGTTGCCGTTTTTCATGAAGGGTTATCATTAATTGAGCGAGATAAAGCGGCAGCTTACTTCGCTCAGGTAGAGCATGGTGCACAAGTAATGGTTTGCTCGGAGATTGGCTCTGAAGGTAGGAATTTCCAATTCGCACATCAACTTGTCCTGTTTGATCTTCCTATCAACCCGGATTTACTTGAACAACGTATTGGTCGTTTAGACAGAATCGGCCAGCATTGCGATATTCAAATTTATACTCCCTATTTAAAAAATACTTCACAGGAGTACCTACAGCATTGGTATGAGCAAGGCTTATCTGCTTTTACACAGACGACACCAACAGGTCACACGATTTACGAATTGATCAAAGATGATTTAATTCAGCTATTAGCCACTGGTAATAACGATAATGGTGAATTTGATAAGTTAATCCAAACAACGCGTAATTATAATCAGCAGCTGAAAAAACAACTTGAGCAAGGCCGCGATAAACTACTTGAAATCAACTCGAGTGGTATTTTACATCCGAGTGAATTGCTTGATGATCTTATTGAAGCGGATCAAAAACCTGATTTTACTCAATTTGCGTTGCAGCTGTTTGATGTTGTCGGCGTGCAGCAGGAAGATAAAGGTGAGCACTGCTTAGTCCTGCGCCCTACCGATCATATGCTAACGTCCGATTTCCCAGGGCTGAGTGAAGATGGTGCTACGGTGACGTTCAATCGTAAAACAGCATTAGGCCGTGACGATGTACAATATCTGAGTTGGGAGCATCCAATGATCAGTGGTGGCATGGAGATGATTTTAAGCTCAGATACAGGCACTACCTCTGTGGCTATTTTAAAAAACAACTCACTACCAGCAGCCTCTACTTTTTTAGAATTGATCTATATAGTTGAGGCGCTTAACACCGATAATGCACAATTAAGTCGTTTTTTGCCTACCACCCCGATTCGTTTACTACTGGATAAAAATGGCAGAAATCTAGGAGCGAATGTGACTTTTGACAGTTTTGATCGTCAACTTACCCCCATTAATCGCCATATTAGTCGCAAAATAGCCAATACTTCGCAACCACTCATTCATCAATTAATTAAAGATTCGTTACCTACTGCACAACTATTAATGACTGAGATCCTACTTGAGGCAAAAAAGGAAATGCAACAAACACTGCAGCATGAACGAGATAGACTGCAGGCATTACAAGCAGTCAACCCAAATATTCGCGAAGATGAGATTCAATATCTGCGCGATCAGCAAACCAATTTTGAACTGATCTTAGATCAAACGCAGTTGAAGTTGGACGGGATCCGCTTTATTGTTTCAACAGCATCGTAACAATTGCCGTAAAGTGATAATGCGAGAAAGCTTGAAGGGTGTTTGTTAATCCTTTAAGCTCCCTCGCATTTAAAATCGACTAACCATAAGACTTTCTATGCCGCATTTTGTCTACCATCCGCCGCAAACTCCGTATCTGGATATTCTCTATCAAGATGAATATATTGTGGTACTTAATAAACCAGCGGGTTTATTAAGTGTGCCTGGGCGTGAAAAAAAACATCGGGACAGTCTGGCACTACGCATTTTACGCGTTTGGCCTAATGCCTGCGTTGTACACCGTTTAGATTTAGCGACTTCAGGTATTATCGTGTTAGCCATGTGCAAAGCAGCACAAAGTCATATTGGACGGCAATTCCAACAAAAAAAGATTGATAAAACTTACTATGCACGCGTCGAGGGAGTTGTCAAAAAAGACGCTGGTTTAATCGATCTACCTATTCGCTGTGATTGGGAAAATAGGCCTCGGCAGATTATTGACTTTGAACAGGGTAAAAGTTCACAAACACAATGGCAGGTTATTAGACGTGACAAACAAAGCACCCTTGTCTGCCTAAAACCATTAACTGGCCGCACCCATCAACTACGGGTGCATATGCAATCACTTGGGCATGGGATAATTGGCGATGACTTTTATGCAAGTGCTTTTGGTCAGCAGCTATCGCCTGATCGCCTTGCATTGCATGCGGCCAGCATCACTTTAACTCATCCAAACACAGAACAAAGAATGACCTTTAATTGTCCGCCGCCTTTTGCGGATATTTAGCGCCATTTTACAAAAACAGATACAGCAATAAAGCAATGATAATTCATCTTTAATTGGCCACTTCCTGTTTAATATAGCGATTTGCTATATCAAGTAACGCGAATGTTGCTAAAAGCAGTAATTTAAATGATGAAACTAGTAGCCGAAAGCAATTTTATTCTCTAGTATTTATCTCTCATTTTTTATTGCAATAAATGACTTAGAGTTATCTTGGCGCGGCTATTTTATGTCGTAATAATAACAAAAAATAGCAAAGCGTAGCGACACTAACAAAGCACCACATAGACGTTTAAATAAACAAATACAAAGGCGTATAAATAAATGCTGAATATGATCCAGATCTATTCCTGCCTATTTTATTGTACGTAAAATCGACTATTCATAATAACAAGCGATCATGGACTTACTATGCAAATAGGTATACCTAAAGAGAGCCAAGAAAATGAAAACCGCGTTGCCGCGACTCCAAAAACAGTGGAGTTGCTGATCAAACAAGGTTTCACTTTTATGGTAGAAAAAAACGCCGGGACAGCCGCTAGCTTTTCGGATCAAGCTTATCAAGACTCAGGAGCCCAACTAGGCACTGATAGTGAGCAGGTATGGCAAGCAGACATTATTTTTAAAGTTAATGCGCCTAACGATAAAGAAATTGGGCAAATGAAAGAGGGGGCGACCCTAGTTAGTTTCATTTGGCCTGCACAAAATCCAGAGTTACTAAGCAAACTATCCGCTAAAAAAATTAGCGTAATTGCGATGGATTCAGTGCCTCGCACCTCTCGTGCTCAGTCACTTGATGCATTAAGTTCGATGGCAAATATCGCAGGTTACCGCGCTGTTATTGAAGCTGCTAATCAATTTGGGCGTTTCTTTACAGGACAAATTACTGCGGCAGGAAAAGTACCACCAGCAAAAGTAATGATTATTGGCGCAGGTGTTGCCGGTCTTTCTGCATTGGGTACTGCGGGCAGTTTAGGTGCGATCGTTCGCGCTTTTGATACGCGTCCTGAAGTCAAAGAACAGATCGAAAGTATGGGCGCTGAATTTCTCGAAGTAAATTACGTCGAGGAAACAGAAGTTAGTACGACTGGCTACGCAAAAACCATGAGTGCAGGCTATCAAGCTGCGCAAGCTGCGATGATGCTGGAACAAGCAAAAGATGTCGATATTATTATTACTACTGCGCTTATTCCCGGCAAACCAGCGCCTCTGCTAATTACCGAAGAGATGATTGCGGTGATGAAAGCAGGTAGCGTGATTGTTGATTTAGCAGCACAAGCTGGCGGCAACGCAGCTTTGACGGTTAAAGATAAAATTGTGCAAAGCGAGAATGGTGTGAAAATTATCGGTTTTACTGATTTGCCAAGCCGCCTACCAACACAATCAAGTCAACTCTATGCGACAAACTTAGTCAACTTAATGAAACTGCTTTGTAAAGCCAAAGACGGCACAATTAATATCGACTTTGAAGATGAAGTGATCCGCGGTGCAACCGTTATTAAAGAGGGTGAAATTTCTTGGCCACCACCAGCAATTAACGTCAGCGCACAACCTGCCGCTAAAGCTGAACCTGAAAAAGCAACTGTGATTGTTGAAGAAAAAGCACCAAACAAATGGATTAAACCTGTTGCCACTATTATTGCGGTGGGCCTGTTTGGTTGGTTAGCCGATTCTGCTCCGACCGCATTTTTAGCGCACTTCACGGTATTTATTCTTGCCTGTATCGTCGGTTATGGTGTTGTCTGGAATGTAGCTCATTCTCTACATACCCCTCTCATGAGTGTAACAAACGCTATCAGTGGCATCATAGTAATTGGTGCGCTACTCCAAGTTGGCAGTGATAATGCGGTAGTTAATGCACTATCAACGATTGCAATACTTATCGCGAGTATCAATATCGTGGGTGGTTTTACCGTTACTCACCGTATGTTGAAAATGTTCCAAAAGGATAAATCATAATGTCTCAAGGATTAATTACTGCTGCATATATCATTGCAGCCATCCTCTTTATCGCCAGCCTTAGCGGCCTGAGCAGCCAAGAAAGTGCTAAACGCGGTAACTACTTCGGTATAATAGGGATGATCATTGCGATTGTAGCAACGATCGCCAGTTCTCAAGTTTCTGGATTAGGTTATATCACTATTGCAATGGCTGTTGGCGCCGGTATCGGTGTACGCTTAGCACTTAAAGTTGAAATGACGTCAATGCCTGAGCTGATCGCAATTCTACACAGCTTTGTTGGTCTTGCTGCTGCATTTATTGGTTTCAACTCATTCTTAGGGCATGCGCCATTAATTGGTTCAGAACAAGTCATTCATAATGTTGAAGTGTTTTTAGGGATCTTCATTGGTGCAGTCACCTTTACGGGGTCACTTGTCGCCTTTGGAAAATTGAGTGGCAAAATCAATAGTTCACCACTTTCACTACCCGGAAAAAATTGGATTAATATCGCTGCAGTTGCATCATCGGCATACCTATTAGTCAGTTTTGTAACGGGTGACTTAGGCCTAGCTGCATTAATCATTATGACGGTTATTGCACTCGCCTTCGGTTGGCACTTAGTGGCTTCAATTGGTGGGGCGGATATGCCGGTTGTGGTTTCTATGCTTAACTCCTATTCGGGTTGGGCTGCCGCGGCAACAGGTTTTATGCTTTCAAATGACCTGCTAATCATTACTGGTGCATTAGTGGGCTCAAGCGGAGCAATCCTTTCTTACATTATGTGCAGAGCCATGAACCGCTCATTTGCGAGTGTTATTTTAGGTGGTTTCGGTAACGAAATCACAACAAATAGCGGTGATGAAGAGCAAGGTGAACACTTTGCAACTAGCTCGCAAGAGGTGGCAGATGCTTTGAATGCAGCTAAAAACGTCATTATCGTACCTGGTTACGGTATGGCGGTTGCTCAAGCGCAATATCCAGTGGCAGAATTAACTAAACGTCTACGTGCTAAAGGTAAAAATGTTCGTTTTGGTATTCATCCTGTAGCGGGTCGTCTGCCTGGTCATATGAACGTACTATTAGCGGAAGCAAAAGTACCCTACGATATCGTATTAGAGATGGATGAAATCAATGATGATTTCACTAAAACTGATGTTGTCCTAGTTATTGGTGCCAACGATACCGTTAACCCTGCAGCAAATGAACCCGGCACGCCGATATCAGGGATGCCTGTATTACATGTTTGGGAAGCCGAAAAAGTTGTGGTATTTAAACGTTCTATGGCATCCGGTTACGCTGGCGTTCAAAACCCACTGTTCTTTAAAGAGAACTCTGAAATGTTATTTGGTGACGCAAAAGCATCCGTTGATGCGATACTTCAATCACTATAAGTGAATTAGTCCCACATTTAAATTAAAAAGCCGAATCGATAGATTTGGCTTTTTCGTTTTATATTATTCATAACCCAATCTGAACTCCCTACCTCTCCAAAAAACAACATAGATCCAAACATGATATATAGCTATACTAGTACCTCGATTCATAAGTCCGTGTGATAATGTTCATAATTGGTTCAAGCCGACAAAGCCTTACCTTTATACGTCCATTTAAATGGTTTTGCTAAATTCTCGTTAAAATAATCAATAAAGCGCT
>NZ_JAHNZV010000012.1 GCF_022267535.1 Psychromonas antarctica | reverse complement strand
GCTTACACCTTCTCACCAGCGGCCAACTTTGTCGGCGCGATGCCACAAGTGACTTACGCGCTGGTTGATAATAACGATCCGGCGGACACCGATACATCCACCTTGGATATTGCCGTGACCGCGGTGACCGATGCCATGAGTGATGACAATGAAACGCTCAGCACCGCCGAAGATACGGTTAAATCAGGTAATGTGATGGATGTGACGGATGCTGATAGCAGCAGTCACTCGATCACCACGTTCACCGTGGCAGGCGATAGCGCAACCTATACGGCGGGCGACACTGCGTCCACTGCAGCTGGCACGATTACGATCACCAGCACCGGCGCTTACACCTTCTCACCAGCGGCCAACTTTGTCGGCGCTATGCCGCAAGTGACTTATGCGCTGGTTGATAATAACGATCCGGCCGATACCGATACGTCCACGCTGGATATCGCTGTAACAGCCGTTGACGATGCTCCGATTGCCGAAAATGGTGCTATCACCACATCAGAAGATACCCCCTATACATATCAAGCTGCTGATTTCAACTTTGCTGATGTCGATGGTGATTCTCTCTCCGCAATAAGAATTGAATCTTTACCTGTGATGGGCCATCTTTACTACAATGGAATTGTAATAACGGCTGATGCTAATGGTATTGTAGCCTTAGAAATCGCTGTTTCAGACATTAGCAAGCTTACTTTTGAACCTGATTTGAACCAATCAGGTTCAGATCAATATGCTGATGTTGGCGTTGGTGATCAAAAGACTGACTATGCAGATTTTTCCTTTAGCGTACAAACAGGTGCTGAATGGAGTTCAAATATAGCTACATCTGCTATTAATGTTACGCCAGTTGCAGATGCTCCGACATTAAGTGTAACCAGTGAAACAACTGTGAGTAAAGAGATCAATATAAGTAATGTTGATGATAAAACGAGTGGGTATGTAGTAACTGCAATAGATGCGAAGGGCGTCGAAACGACCATCAGTCATCATGCAATACCAGAGGGTTTTGGTGTCAGTGGTGTTGCTTCCGGTAATACCGGTGCTGCCGATGAATTAGGTGGTTCAGAAAAACTCACTGTTACGGTTGATAATGAAATTTCTTCTGTTGATGTCTCATTTGCATGGAAAAATTCAACTGAAACGGCTAAATATACTTTCTATAAAGGGACTGAAATAGTCGGCTCGGCTACAAGTTATGGGGGCACGGATGGTGTTGATGCCGCCGTAGTACTCAAACCCGTAAACGGTTCTCTGTTTGATAGAATAGAATTTAGTGCACCGAGTAAAGTTGATGATTACCTCATTCATTCAATAACATACGAGAAAATCGAAACCTCTATGGGAGATATCGTTATAGACAGGGATACGTCTATTGCACTTAATGTTGCTTCAGGTTTAACGGATACAGATGGTTCAGAAACATTAGCCGTTGCCTTAAATGGTATTCCAAAAGGTTTCACTCTCACGGATGGAAATGGTAATACATTTACGGCTAGCGCTGACAATGCCAGTGCCATAATTACAAATTGGGATTTGCATAACTTAACACTAATACCAAGTGCGGCTATATATGTAAATTCTTATACCTTAGAGGTTGTCGCGACTGCGACTGAAGGCGCAGGTAATGTAGCCGCAGCAGTAAAATCTGAACAGTTTACAATCACATTTAATGATACAGATAGTTTTGCACAATTTTCAGGCACAAACGCTAACGATAACATTGTAGGCAGTGATGCCAGCGATGTGATTGTAGCGGATGGATCTAAAAACCCTAATGGCATCGGTGATGATCTAATTCATGGTGGAGAAGGCCATGATATCATTTTTGGGGATCTTGCTCCTAAACCTCAGGGCACAGAAGAAGCCTATGCAGCATTACAACGTTATGTAGCTGGGCAGACAAATCAATCTATTACTGATGTTAACGTAATCGATGTGCACCAATATGTTAGCAACCATATTAATGAATTTGGTGGCAGTGATATCAATGACGGTAATGACAGTTTAATTGGTGGTGCGGGCAGTGATATTTTATTTGCTCAAGGTGGTGATGATAGACTTGGTGGTGGTCTCGGAAATGATCTACTGATTGGTGGTGATGGACAAGATACCTTGATCGGTGGATTAGGTGATGATATTTTAACTGGCGGGAATGACGCTGATACATTTGTGTGGCAAGAAAATGTAAGTGGTGTTGATCATATTACTGATTTTAATGTTGCCGAAGATAAGCTTGATTTAAGCGGGATTTTACATGATGAAATTGGAACTTCTCAAGCAGAAACTATTGATAATCTTAGTTCTTTGTTAGATTTTGCCTTCCAAGATGATGACAATAATGTTACATCAACCTCTATTTCAATTCATGCTGTCGATAACGCCGGATATGTTACAACTGATATCTCTCAAACCATTATTTTAGATGGCGTTGATCTTTCCGGCGGAGATTTAAGTATTAGTGATTCAACGATTATTAATGGTTTATTGACTGGGGGCGTGTTAATTGTCGGTGATTCTACCCCTGAAATTGCGACTATTATCGTAGAGTTAGATGAAACTATTCAGTAAGTGATTTCTTGCTAATCGTAAACACAAAAAATAGATTGTTTGTGATTAGTTATGTTTGGCTTTGATTATACGTCGTGATTATCTGTTGTTGTGAGTGACTCGAAGTGCTTCTTTAAAATTGTTGCACTTCTTATCCAGTTAACAGAAAATACTTTTTAATCAATCTGTTATTATCCTTACGAGTATTTTATTTGATGCCTTCTTTAGCACAGCAACAACAACAGTGGACTATCAACAGCGGACAGCGAATTAGCGAGGATCCGCTTCTAGATTGTTTAGTACTACTAAGTGATCATTTTGGTAACCCATGCTCTCCCGATGCCTTATCGGCAGGATTGCCGCTAACAAGTAGCAATCTTTCTCCTGAATTATTGCCTCAGGCCGCCGAACGGGCTGGTTTGAGCGCGAAGTTAAGCCGCAAAAGCCTCAATAATCTACCGACTATGTTATTGCCCTGCATTTTATTGCTTAAAGATCAAAAGGCGTGCATTTTACAAGAGCTGGATATTAAAGCTAATAAAGCAGTTGTATCTCTACCTGAAACTGGGGGCGAAGAGCAGTTAACAATTGAAGGATTGGAGTCGGTTTATGTCGGCTACCTATTTTTAATTAAGCAAAAATATCATGGTGATCGTGATTTCGATGTCCATTTAGGCGGTACTAAAAAACACTGGTTATGGGCATCTATTCGGCAATCCGCACCTGTTTATCGGGACGTGATTATTGCTTCTATTTTAGTTAATATCTTCGCTTTGGTTTCGCCTTTATTAGTGATGAATGTCTATGACAAAGTGGTACCTAATCTTGCCTTTGAAACTTTATGGGTGTTGGCTATCGGCGCTTCTATTGCCTACACCTTTGACCTTATTTTAAAACAGTTACGCAGTTATTTAATTGATGTGGCTGGTAAGAAAATTGATCTGCAAATATCGTCCAAACTCTTTGCTAAAGTGATTGGTATCCCGTTAGAAAAACGAGCAGCCAGTGTTGGTGGAATGGCAAGGCAGCTAGGGGAGTTTGACAGTGTACGTGAGTTTTTATCTTCAGCGACTGTCACCGCATTAGTGGATTTGCCCTTTTCGATTCTGTTCGTTTTTATTATCTGGCTAGTGGCAGGGGACTTGGCGTTTTTCTCTGTTATTGCCGCGTTGCTTATTATTGGTTATGCATGGCTAGTACAGTCTAAATTACGCCATGCTATTGAAGAGAGTAATAAATTCTCAGGCTTGCGTCACGGCCACTTGGTTGAAAGCCTATCGGCAATTGAGTCTATTAAGGCCAATGGTGCAGAAGGCGTTATTCAAAATGCCTGGCAACAGATGTTAGGACATACTTCTGACTGGCAATTAAAAACCAAAGTGATCACCAATTCAGTTGCTAACGTATCCAGCTCGGTGGTACAGATGACCGTGGTCGCGGTGATTGTATTAGGTGTATATCGAGTCTCCGATGGCCTTATTTCGATGGGCGGGATTATTGCTGCCGTGATGTTATCTAGCCGTGCAGTTGGGCCGATGGCAAAAATCGCATCACTCATGACCCGTTATAATCAAACCATTACGTCTTTAAGACAGCTCGACGGTATTATGGATCAAGAGGGCGAGTTCGAAAATAAAGGGCACCTAGCGAGCCGTACTAAATTAGAAGGGGGCATCGTTGTTGAGCATGTTGGTTTTCATTATCCCAATATTGAAAAGCCGGCTTTATATCCTTTGTCTATTACGGTAAAACCGGGTGAAAAAATAGCAATTATTGGTCGAAATGGTTCAGGTAAAAGTACGCTTGCCAAAGTGATGCTGGGATTATTTCAGCCTACGTTAGGTAGTGTTCGTTATGATGGTTTGCATCAAGGACAGATTCATCCTAGTGATCTGCGCCGTAATTTTGGTTATTTGCCTCAAGATATAGTGCTCTTTCATGGCTCCATTAAAGACAATATTTTATTTGGCACAAAACAAGTGACCGAATACCAATTGATCCGTGCGGTCCAGCTTTCCGGTGTGAGTATGTTTACAGATCTTGAATCGGGAGGCTTAGATCAGCAAGTGGGTGAGGGTGGAAAATCTTTATCTCGTGGTCAGCGTCAGGCTGTCGCGTTGGCTCGTGCAATTTTAAATGATCCGCAGATTTTATTATTTGATGAGCCGACCGCTAGTTTAGATGCACGTGCAGAAAAACTATTTATGAAATCAATGGCACAAACAGTGCGAGATAGAACGATGTTTTTAATTACACATAAGATGCACCTTTTGCAGCTGGTTGATCGCATTATAGTGCTTGATAAAGGGCATTTGGTCGCTGATGGATCTAGAGACGTTATCCTTGAGCAATTAAAAAATGGCTTGTTAGGTGGTGCGACGAAAGAGGCGCAACAATGAAGATAACCAAAGAAGATATTGAAATGGTTGATGATGTATATGGTGCTATGCTAACGCAAGCTCCCAGCGTTCACCGTTTAACTATTTGGTCATTAGCCGCATTATTTGTGTGTTTTTTTCTCTGGGCATACTTTGCGGAATTAGATCGTGTCACCCGAGGAGAAGGAAAAGTGATTCCTTCTACGCAGGTACAAATCATTCAAAGTCTAGATGGCGGAATTTTACAAGAATTATATGTGAAAGAAGGGATGATGGTAAAAAAAGGACAAATATTAGCGCGTATTGATGATACTCGTTTTCGTTCTGATATGGCACAGCAAAATAAAGAAGTGGATGCACTGCGTGCTGATATTATTCGCTTACGGACCGAACTAAGCAGTATTTTAGTCGCCGATGTGGCTGATTGGAATAAGCAAATTATGATCAGTAAAAAATCTCTAAAATTTCCTGATGATTTAAAAGAAAATTCTAAAAAATTAGTACTACGTCAGCAGGATGAATATAATGGACGTCTTAATAACCTTGAAAATCAAGTCGCTATACAGGGACATCAGATAATACAACGTCAACAAGAGGTAAAAGAGTTAGATTCTAAGATTGACACATTGAAAACAAGTTTGAAGTTGGTAAATAGAGAACTTAAGTTAACGCGGCCTCTTGCAGAAAAAAATATTGTTCCTGAAGTGGAGTTACTCAAACTAGAGCGCACGCTGAATGATATTCAAGGTGAATTAAACTCACTACGTTTGCTAAAACCAAAACAACAATCGGCCTTTGAGGAGGCTGTTTTAAAACGTCGGGAAGCAGTGCTTAAGTACCGTGCTGATGATCGTGCACAACTGAACGAATTACAATCAAAATTTTCTCGGATAACAGAAGCTCAGGTGGGCGTGCAGGATAAAGTGAAAAAAGCATTAATTACGTCCCCTGTTATCGGGACTATCAATACGGTCTATATCACTACATTAGGTGGCGTTATCAAGCCAGGACAAGCGTTATTAGAAATCGTACCAACGGAAGATAAATTATTAATAGAAGCTAAAATATTGCCTAAAGATATCGCTTTTATTCATGTGGGCTTACCCGCGAGAGTAAAAATAACGGCTTATGATTTTACCCGTTATGGTGGACTCGAGGGGACAGTTGAACATATTAGTGCAGACACGACCCAAGATGAACAAGGCAATAGTTTTTATATTATTAGAGTGCGAACAACAGAATCAAACATGCACAGTAAAGATATGCAAAATATGCCAATTATTCCCGGCATGATGACATCTGTTGATGTGATGATCAGCAAAAGAACGGTACTTGAGTATATTTTAAATCCGATTTTAAGAGCAAAAGAGATGGCGCTCAGAGAATATTAGGTGATAGTGGTTCAATTAATTATGGAGATATAATGAAACCCTTAAAAATAAATTCGGCAAAGAAAAATACCACAGGTTTATTATGTGCAATGTTACTAATGCCTGTCATAGTAAACGCTCAGTCATTAGAGCAGGCGGTTGCTTATACATTAGACACTAATCCACAGCTTCGCGCGACCTATACGCGTTTTAAAGTTAGTGAAAAGCAGGTCGACCAGGCACAATCGGGTTATTTACCTAGCCTTGACTTAACCGGCGGCTACGGCTACGAATATACGGATAGCCCTAGTACGCGGCGATCTGCGGGTGATGATAGTGAAAATTTAATGCGCAGGGAGTTAGGCCTTAGCCTTAAACAAAATCTATTTAGCGGATTTCATACCAGTAGCGAAGTTAGCCGCACTAGCTCTGCAGCGAGTGCGCAGCAATGGCGTTTATATGCTGCAGCTGAGGATTTGGCTCTAGATGTCAGTAAAGTTTATATCGACTTAATTAAAGCTGAACAGTTGGTGGTGTTATCGGAGAAAAATCTTAAATCCCATCAACAAATTTTTGATCAGATTAAACAACGTACCGAATCGGGATTCAGTAGTAGTGCCGACTTATCACAAATAAATGGTCGTCTTGCCAAAGCGCATTCGAATCTGATCGCTGCAAAAAATAATTATCTGGACAGTAAAGCGATGTTTTATCGAACTATTGATCAACGCCCTGAGAACTTAGTTATTCCTTATCCTGATGCATCACTATTACCTGCAAGTGAAGAGGAAGGCTTAAAACGTGCACTTGCTAATCACCCTGTTATTAAATCTGCAGTGAATGATATTAGTGCGGCACATTATCAATATGAAACCGCGAAATCGAACTACTACCCGAAAATATCACTCGAAGTGAATGCAAACTTTAACGATAATCTTGATGGTGAAGATGGCCGCAGTGGAGATGTAGGAGGCGAGAATAATGAAGTGCTGGCGATGGTTCGTTTTTCCTATAATATTTTCTCTGGCGGTAAAGATGAAGCGTATGCCAAAGAAACAGCTTATAAAATGAATGAAGCGAAAGAGCTGAATCGCAATGTTCACCGAGAAGTCACTGAAGGGTTTACTCTTTCCTGGAATGCTTTTGAACAACTCAATTTGCAAAAGAAATATATCAAAATGCATGTGATTGCGGCAAAAGATACTCAATCAGATTATCAGCAACAATTTAGTATTGGTCAGCGTAGTTTATTAGATCTGCTCGATACTGAAAACGAGTTATACCAAGCGCGCATTGACTTTCTAGGTGCTGAAATGTCAGAGATCACTGCACAATACCGTATTTTGAACTCAATGGGTTTATTACTCGATTCATTAAGGGTGACACGACCAATATCTTGGCAAGGTGAAAAACAATTTGCAGGAGGTGTAACACAATGAACTATGTAATGACAATTATCTTAACTTTAGCTGTCTCTGGTTGTTCTGTACATATCGAAGAGATGACGGCAGCCCCTACAGTACAGCAGTCTGACTTAACAGATAGTGAAGGTGATGGGGTAATTAATGCCCGTGATCTTTGCCTCAACAGCTTCACGGGTGCGCAGGTTAATAATGATGGCTGTGGTTCTGATCGCATTGAGAAAGTAAGACGTACACTGTTGGTTAATTTTGCCAACAATTCTTGCCTTGTTGAACCTAAGTTCTTACCGGAAATAAAAAATTTATCGGATTTCATGAAAGAGCATCCGAGCGCTAACCTGACAGTCGAAGGACATACCAGTATACGTGGATCAAAAGAGCTTAATAAAAAGTTATCACAAAATAGAGCGCAAGCAATTAAGGACATATTAGTCAATGAATTCGCTATTGATGAACACCGTATTACACCTATAGGGTACGGTTTTGAGCGACTTCTGTTAGAAGGTGACGACGAATACATCCATGCACGTAACCGCCGTATTGTTGCAGAACTTTCCAGTGAAAAGTCATTTACTGATATGAAATGGACAATCTACAGTGTTGATGAAGTTGCAGAGTAAGTATTTGCGACGATGAATATTATTGCCAATAAAATTTGGCTGTTCTTTTCTTGCAGTGTACTACTGTTGATGGGGACAGCTTTGCTTTATGCTAAATCGTCAAGCCAGTTAAATGAGCCTGAAATTGTAAATGCGCTTTACAGTCATTATGGTGAGCGGGCTGCTAAAAGGGGGCAGGCTTGGTTTAACATGATGCAAGGAGCCTATAATTTAAGTGAGCTTGAAAAACTTAAAAATGTTAATAACTTTTTCAATCTTTTGCGTTTTATTGATGACATTAAGCTTTGGGGTGAAAAAAACTACTGGGCCACACCGATTGAGTTTATTGGAGTCAATGGGGGGGATTGTGAGGATTTTGCCATTGCTAAGTATTTCACTTTACTTGAGTTGGGAATTGTCGATGAGAAAATGCGCATCACTATGGTAAAAGCGGTAAAGTTTAACCAATATCATATGGTCGTGGCTTATTATGAGACGCCTTCTTCAGTGCCATTAATTCTTGATAATATTGACGGAAATATCAAAACAGCAGCACGGCGTAAAGATTTAATACCCATCTACAGTTTTAATGGTAAACAGCTTTGGCTTAATAAAGAGAAAGGGCAGGGTGTGGTTGCGGGAGAATCTAAACGTCTCAAGAATTGGGCCAATTTAAATTATCGTATGGGTATCTCAAAGATGAGACAACCAGAACTGAGCTTGGAGTAATCAATAAATGACACTTTTCAACCAGATTAATTCATTGTTATTTGGACTTTTTTTATTAGTAATGTCTAGCTTAGTTTACTTTCAGTTTACTGAAACAAAAGAATTTATGAGCAATCAGATGGCATCCGATCTGAATAATACCAGTACCTCTTTAAGTTTAATGTTAAAACCTCATTTAGAAACGGGTGATGTGGTAACCGTTGAGACCTTAGTTAATGTTATTTTTGAAGGTGGTTTTTACCAACAAGTGGATCTAACATGGCTTGCGGATAACAAACAGCAAACCTGGGTTAATCCAGTTGTAGTTGAAGATGTACCACAGTGGTTTATTGACTTAGAGCTGTTTAAAGCACAGACCCAGGAAACCACTATCACATCGGGTTGGTTACAATTAGCGACACTGAAAATAGAATCGAATCCTGCTATAGGTTATCGTGAATTATGGCGAATAATGAACGATACTGCGATGGTGCTTTCCGCTATTTTTTTAATATTGATTTTTGTCATGCGCATTCGTCTAAAAGTGATTTTAAAACCTCTGCATGACGTTGCCATTCATGCGCGAGAGATTTCGCAACGCAAATTCAAACCTGATCTGCCATTACCCACTACGACTGAATTGAATGATGTTGTTGGTGCTATTAATTCTATGTCGGCTCAGCTAAAGCTCGTTTTTAGTTCGTTAGATGATCAGGTCAATGCTTTAAAGCATGATAAGTTTACGGATCTGGTTTCATTGCTTCCTAATCGTTTGTATTTAACTGGGCAGTTAAATAGTTGGCTAGATGAGCCTGGATTTGGTGGACTTCTATTAGTTAAACTTGACTGGTTAGAAGAGATACATAGTAAATTTGGCTATCAAGTGCGTGATGAAACAATCAAGATTCTCGCTAATAAGTTTCAAGAAAGTTTACCTAATAGTACCGAGAGTGTAATTGCACGCATTTCAAATACAGAATTTGCCTTTCTTGTTAGCAAAGGCGATCGCAATCAAATAACTGAATATCTGCAGGCATTGATTCGTTTGATTAATCAAGAGATGTTAAAAGCCGGATGTGAGCCAAACCGCCAGTTTGCAATTGGTGTTAGTGAGCGGACTAACCAAGTAACACGGGCAGAATTATTATCACAAGCAGATAATGCCTTGCAAAAAGCGTTCAATGAAAACAAAGTAAGTGAATGGTTTTACGTTGATACACAGCAAGAGCTTAGTCGAGAAGAGTGGCGTATCCATTTAACCAACGCAATTAGTACTAACCAGTTCTTATTGCAATGGCAGCCAGTCCATTATAGTGAAAGCGGTGAAGTGATGCACCGTGAAATATACTGTAGTCTAAAAATGGACGACAAAATTGTGCGAGCAGGTCAATTTATGCCTTATATTGAACGTTTATCAATAGGGCATAAGTTGGATCGTTGTTTACTTGAAAACATAAAGCAAGCACAAATTTTAACGCTAAATAAAGAACCAATAGCGGTGAACTTAGCCCGAGAGAGCTTAGTTAATACAGAATTTCATATTTGGTTATCTTCATATTTGGATAAGCTCTCCAATCCAGAAAAGCTGTATTTTGAAATCCCAGAATCAGGTATTACAAGCAATTTAGAAGCTTGTGGTCAATTGTGTGAGATCATTAAAAATGGTGGTGCACAGTTCGGTATTGATAACTGTGGTAGGCAGATGGGATCCTTAGATTATCTGCAGGAACTTAAACCTTATTATATTAAACTGGATCTTTCTCTGTCTTGTTATAACAGTGAGGATCAAGAAGATAATCGCCATAACCTTGAGCTTTGTCGGGCACTGGTAAATATTGCCAGAGGCTTAGATATTAAAGTTATTATTACCGGTATTGAAGACAACATGCATTTACAGACTGTTAAAACGCTGAGGACAGAAGGTTATCAAGGTTATATTGCTCCACCTGTTGATATCTAATTGCAAAGTCGATAATTATTAATTTATTTATGCTTACTAAATTAATGGAATTGCGATAAAAAAGCCCGTCGTTGATTTATCAACGACGGGCTTTTTTAAATGGATTGAGGCTTTTTATTTACTGTGGCGTTCTTGTAGTTTTGCTGCGATATCTGAAATTTTAAGACCTTCATTTTGCAGTAATACGATGAGGTGATATAAAAGGTCAGCACTTTCGCAGGTAAGTTCATCCATATCTTTTGCCATTGCTGCCAATGCAACTTCAACGCCTTCTTCGCCTACCTTTTGTGCAATACGTTTAGTGCCTCGTTCGTATAAGCTTGCGGTATAGCTGCTTTTTGGATCCGCACCTTTACGACTGGCAATGATTTTCTCAAGATCCGCAATGAAGGTAAGGGCTGGTTGTAACTGACCTTTGAAGCAACTTTCCGTGCCTAAGTGGCATGTTGGGCCTACAGGCTCAACGATTGCTAGTAAAGTGTCATTATCGCAATCAGTGCTAATTTCAAGCACATTTAAAAAATTACCTGATTCTTCTCCTTTACACCATAAACGTTGTTTGGTGCGACTAAAGAAAGTCATTTTGCCAGATTCAAGCGTTGCCGCTAATGCCTGTTGGTTAACATAACCGAGCATTAAAACTTTACCGGAGGTACGGTTTTGTACAATGACGGGCATCAGGTTGTCAACTTTAGCCCAATCGAGTGAGTCGAGTTGTGCTTTATTCATTAGTATATTGCTCATAATCTGATCTCTACCTGCTGTGTTTTAAGGTAAGCTTTTAACTCACCAATATTAATTATTTGTTTATGAAAAACGCTTGCGGCTAATGCGCCATCCACATCAGCATCATTAAATACGTCGGCAAAATGCTTCATTTCACCTGCACCACCCGAGGCTATCAAGGGGATATTACAAATTGCACGTGCTTGTCTTAGTTGCTCAATATCGTAACCACAGCGCACGCCATCTTGATTCATTACATTGAGTACTATTTCACCCGCGCCGCGAGATTGTACCTCTTTGATCCAATCGAAGGTGTTCCATTTAGTCGTTACCGTTGCATCTTCATTGCCGGTAAACTGCTTAACTTGGTGTTGGCCGGTTTCTTCGTCAAAATAAGAGTCGATACCAATGACAATGCACTGCACACCAAATTTTTCGCTAAGACGATTGATTAGACTCGGATCGGCAAGTGCGGGGCTGTTAATCGATACTTTATCGGCGCCAAACTCTAAAATACGACGCGCATCCTCTTCACTTTTAATGCCACCTGCTACACAAAAAGGGATATCAATCACTTCTGCTACGCGGCTTACCCAGCTTTTATCCACAACACGGTCGTCTGAACTTGCAGCAATATCATAAAAGACCAGCTCATCGGCCCCTTCTTCTGCGTAACGTTTTGCAAGAGGGACTATATCACCGACAATCTCGTGGTTGCGAAATTGTACACCTTTTACGACCTGTCCGTTTTTTACATCCAAACAAGGAATTATGCGTTTTGCTAACATCTGGTATCCCTCTTAGTGCTGTTAACGTATTCCGTTAAAATCAGACTATTTTTAACATTCAAACAAGGAACTATGCGTTTTGCCAGCATTGAATTGCCTCCTTAACCGTAAATTTTCCTTCCAGCAGTGCGCGTCCTACAATCATGCCTGAAGCGCCAGAACGAGCCACTTCTGTAATATCATCTAAGGATCCAATACCACCTGATGCTTGCCATGCCACTTGTGGATAGGTTGTGGCCATCTCTTTGTATAGCGCTACGTTAGATCCAGTTAATGTGCCATCTTTAGAGATATCGGTGCACAATACATGTTTAAGGCCAACGGCGAGATAGACTTCCAGCAGAGATTCAATAGTTTGTCCGCTTTCTTCCTGCCAGCCGGAAACGGCAACAATCTTATTACCTTGTGCATCGATATTAATATCAAGTGCTAGCACGATATGCTCAGCGCCATATTTTTCCATCCAGCCGGCTACCATTTCCGGCTCTTTAACAGCGGTTGAGCCAATAACAACACGTTGCGCACCGGCATCTAATAAATCTTTGACATCTTGCTCTGTGCGTACACCGCCTCCTATCTGTATTTTAGCGGGAGTATTAGTAATCAGACTGGCAATAACAGTCAGCTGACGTTTACTGACATCTTTAGCACCATCCAAATCCACTAAGTGCAGCCACTCAGCACCTTGCTGATTGTAGATAGAAAATTGACTTTGCGGATCGTCACTGTAAATGGTTTTTTGTGCGTAATCCCCTTGATATAAGCGGACTACTTTGCCGTCAATAAGGTCTAATGCGGGAATGATCATCTAAAGCTCCAAGAAGTTTTTAATTAGTTGCGCACCGGCCTTACCAGAGCGTTCCGGGTGGAATTGCACCCCGTAAAAATTGTCTTTATTAAGCGCTGCGGTAAATGGAGAACCGTAATCACAACTTGCAATAGTGCACTCATTAACAGGCAATGCATAACTGTGAACAAAATAGAAATAGCTGCCAGGGGGGATGTCTTTAAATAAAGGCTCATCTAATTTAGGTGTGATCTGATTCCAGCCCATATGAGGTGAGCGTAATGGTGCTACATCCATTTTTTCAATATGGCCTTCAACAATACCAAGCGTTTCGATAATAGGCTGATCGCCAAAACCTTCTTCAGAGGCGATCGCTAATATCTGCATGCCTAAACAGATACCTAAAACAGGTTGTGTGAGATTTTTAATTGGCTCAATCAAATCACGTTCGATAAGGTTGGCCATCGCTTCTTTAGCCGTGCCCACGCCGGGTAAAAAGAGTTTATCTGCTTGCTGTAAAATCTGCGCATCTTTACTCACGGTCACTTTATAACCGAGACGTTCAATGGCGAATTTCACCGATGATAGGTTAGCGCAACCCGTATCAATAATAACTATCATAAGACACCTTTGCTTGATGGCAGGTCAGTACCGACTATTTGTATACTTTGGCGAAGTGTGCGCCCAAATGTTTTAAATAAACCTTCCACCATATGATGTGCATTTCCATTTTCAACTTCAAGATGCAGTGTGGCGCCGAGCGATTGTGCCAGTGAGTAGAAGAAATGCTCAACCATTTCCGTTGACATCGTGCCCACTAACTCACGCGGAAAGTTGGCTTTAAATTTAAGGTATGGACGACCTGATAAATCCAGTGTACAACTTGCTTTAGTCTCATCCATTGGTAGTACAAAACCAAAGCGGCCAATACCACGTTTATCACCTAATGCATGCTTTAATGCTTCACCAAGTGCCAGTGCGGTATCTTCAACACTGTGATGATCATCAATATGTAGATCACCTTTAACGCTAACATCCATTTGAAAGCCGCCGTGGGTGGCAATTTGATCTAACATATGGTCAAAGAAACCCATACCCGTATCGATATGGTTATCGCCGGTTGTGTCCAAATCGACACGTACATTAATATCAGTTTCTTTTGTCGTACGGGTCACCGATGCAATACGTCCTTTGCTGGTAAGCTGTTTAACTATTGCTGGCCAATTTAATGTTTCTTTATTATATAAAATACCGGTGATGCCCATGTTTTCTGCAAGCTGTATATCGGTAATACGATCACCAATTACATAAGAATGGGCAAAATCTATTCGTCCTGACTTTAAGTATTCACTGACCATGCCTAAATGGGGTTTGCGACAACTGCAGTTATCTGCGGGAAAGTGAGGACAAAGTAGGGTGGCTTCAAATTTTACGCCTTGTGAAGCAAAAATTTCCATCATTTTATTTTGTGGGATATCAAAATCAGATTGAGGATAACTATCTGTACCTAACCCGTCTTGATTAGAGACGATCACTAAAATATAACCTGCACTTTGCAGTGTTAATAAACTTGGGATAACATATTCTTCAAATTTTAACTTTTCTAGGCTATCAACTTGTTTATCACTGATCGGCTCATCAATTAATGTACCGTCTCGGTCGATGAATAGAAATTTTTGTTTACTCATTATTAGGCCCTATAGCGAATTTAAAGTAGTTAAAGTCGATTCTATTTCAGCTTTTGAACCGATACTAATGCGGATGCAGTTTTCAAGACGAGCTTTGCTGGCAAAGTCACGCATGATAATGCCATCTTTAGCAAATGCTGCGAATACTTTTGCTGAGTCTTTAAAACGAACCAGTATATAGTTACCTGTCGCTGGAAATATCTCCGTAATACAAGCAATTTTTTTAAGACCCGTTTGTAACAGCTGACGATTATTATTAAGTGTATCAACTCGTTTTTTCATGACCAGCAAGCCGTTTTCTGAAAGTGCTTGAGTGGCAATTTGTGCAATAGGAGCTGGTACGGGATAAGGAGCAATGACTTTCGATAGCAATTCAATTACGGAGGCTTGCGCAAGTGTAAAACCACAGCGGATAGCCGCTAGCGCAAATGCCTTAGACAAAGTACGGGTGATCACTAAGTTTTCATGTTGTGCAATTAAATCAACTTGGCTCAGTTCCGGGCAAAATTCAATATAAGCTTCATCTGCAACAATTAAGACTTTACCTTTTGTTGCTTGTAATAAGTTAACTAATTTTTGTTTGTCGAGCATATTACCTGTGGGGTTATTCGGGGCGCATAAAAAGACGATTTTAACCTGACTAGTGGGTTTACTGACTGCACGTTCAACGGCGGAGTAATCAACATCAAAATTGCTATCAAGTGCCACTTCCTGAATTGCCACACCGCACGTTTCTGCGCTAATAGCGTACATGCCGTATGTGGGAGGACAAATTAAAATGCTATCCGCCCCGGGTTCACAAAAAGTGCGAATCAAGATCTCAATACTCTCATCAGCCCCACGCGTGCATAACAGTTGATCTTTTTTAACTAAGGCATAGTTTGCGTAAGCACTGATTAACTGCGGGGGCTGAAATTCAGGGTAGCGGTTAAGTTTGCTGGAATCTAATTGGTATTCGCTGCAGTCAGGGGCTTCATTGGCGTTTAACCATACATCGCCTTTACCACCAATACGGCGTGCAGAAAGGTAAGGTGTTAATGCTTGTACTGTTTCACGGGCGAGGTATTTTATATCACTCATCTGTTTCTATCTTCCCTAGCTAACAATGATTGAATGTGGGGGGCGCAGAGTCTGCTTACTTGCGCCCCAGTTATATTGTTTATTTATTCAATTTATCGATACGGATGGTCACAGCACGCTTATGTGCGGTTAATCCTTCTGCATCGGCAAGACAAGTCACTGTTGGCGCTAAATTACGCAGCCCATCAGCGCTGAGTTCTTGGACAGTATAACGTTTTACAAAGTCTGCCAGACCTAAACTTGAATAAGTCCGTGTATAGCCATAGGTCGGCAAGACATGATTGGTACCACTTGCATAATCACCAACAGATTCGGGTGTCCAAGCACCTAAAAAAATGGAGCCTGCATTGCGCAATTTAGTTTGTAACGCGCGCGGCTCATTAGTCTGTACAATCAGGTGTTCAGGTGCGTAGCGGTTGGATATTTCAACTGCCTGTTGAAGATCGTCACAAACAATACAGACGCTGTGTGCAAGTGCTTTTTCAGCGATTTCACGGCGCGTTAATAGCGCAACCTGTTTGTTAATTTCAATGACGGTTTGGGCTGCAATCTTTGCACATGGCGTCACTAAAATCGCTTGTGAATCATGTCCGTGTTCAGCCTGAGACAAAAGGTCAGCAGCGATAAAAGCAGGATCTGCATCTTTATCCGCAATCACTAACACTTCCGAAGGTCCAGCAGGCATATCAATAGCAGCACCTGCAAAATCATTACTCACTTGACGTTTTGCTTCAGTTACAAATGCGTTACCTGGCCCAAATATTTTATCTACGGGGGCAATAGTTTGTGTGCCATAAGCTAATGCTGCAATCGCTTGTGCACCGCCTACTGTGTATATTTCGTGCACGCCACAAAGTGATGCAGCATATAATATTTCATCAGCCAGTGGTGGTGGTGAACACAAAACCAGGCGAGAACAACCTGCTATTTGTGCGGGCGCGCCGGTCATAATAACCGTGGAAGGTAGTGGTGCACTGCCTCCTGGAATATACAAACCAACAGACTCAATTGCTTGAGTATGCATTTCACAAACTACACCAGGCATTGTTTCAACGCGGATAACATCTTGCACTTGCGCTTGATGGAACTTAACCACTTGTTGATAAGCCGTTGTGATCGCGTTTTTAATATCATCGCCTAAACGCGCAGTGGCTTGCGCAATATCTTCACTTGTTTTGCTGAAGTTATCGCCTTCAAGTTTGTCAAAGCGTTTAGTGTATTCGAGTAAGGCGCTATCACCTGTGTTTCGAATTGCTGTGATTATTTCTGCTACTGTATTTGAAAGCGCTGCAGAGTCTGCCATTGCTGGACGAGAAAGCAACTGCTGCTGTGCTTCACTTGATAAATCTGACCAGTTAACCGTTTGCATTTTTACTCCATCATTTTTTCAATAGGTAAAACCAAGATAGAGCTTGCGCCTAATGCTTTTAGTTGTTCCATTGTTTCCCAGAACAGATTCTCTTTGCTCACCACATGCAAAGCAACGTGATCATCACGACCTGCTAGGGCTAATACTGTCGGTTGTTCAGAGCCAGGCAGTAAGTTGTTAATTGCTTTTAGGTTAGCTTTTGGTGCATGCAACATAATATACTTACTTTCTTTAGCCGTCTGTACGCCATCGATACGTGTCAATATACGGTCAACTAAATTCTGCTTTTCGGTGCTTAATGGCTTATCGCGTTGCATTAAAACGGCAGTTGAACGATAGATAACTTCAACTTCTTTTAAGCCGTTTGCTTCGAGTGTTGCGCCCGTTGAAACGAGATCACAAATTGCATCAGCTAGTCCTGCACGTGGCGCGACTTCAACTGAACCGGTCAACATACAAGCGGTATAAGGCACTTTTGCTTGTTTCATAAAACGTTTAAGAATATGCACATAAGTAGTTGCAATGCGGAGATTGGCCAAAGACTCGACACCTTTATAATCAAAGTCATTGTCAACAGCTAGGGAAAAACGACACTCACCAAATGCAAGTTCTTTAACCACTTTGTGTGCCGTAGGCTCGTGAGCTACTGCACGCATCATACTTTCTTCCTCAAGTACGTTTTGGCCAATAAAACCCAAATCAACCACACCATCCATTACCAAACCGGGGATATCATCATCGCGTACACGCAGGATATCAATCGGCATATTGTCACTGTGGGCAATTAAACGCTGGGTGTTTAAATTGACTTTAATACCACATGCTTTTAATAATTTAACGGTATCGTCGCTTAAACGACCTTTTTTCTGTATTGCGATTCTTAAACGTTGCTCTGACATAGTCATTTCCTTGCCTTAAAAACTAAAAAACCCTCGGGAGGTTTGCCTTCCGGGGGTTAATTTTTGTGGTAACCTCTGGAAGCACATAAAACCTCTTCCAAGAATAAAATCCTGAAAGATTAGCTAATATGATGGTGGTGCTGTGCTTTCAGAATGACTTTTTTCATGGTTACATAAATCTCTTTAATTTAATTGTTTATAGAATATCAATCTAGTAATGAAAAGTGAACTGTTTTTTGACCATAAGAAAGATAAATGTAGAATACTTATGCAATTTTAATGATTATTCTGCAGTCGTCACTTCATTTTCTAAAACCAACTCGTATTCCTGCGCTTCTAATTTGGCTCGTTCCGCTTTTGAAATATATTTCACTTTATGGGTTGTACTCTTTTTCGCATTCATTTTTTTGATACGTTTATCGAGAATACTGTTTAACTTTTTCTTTCTGTTCATTGTTTTTTTCTTGGGTTTGAATAATAAAGCTATTGTAAAGAAGTCGTCAATAAACACAAGTTAAAGCCAGCATACATAAACGCATTTTAAGGCAAAGTACGGGAAGTTTATTTTTTAGTAAGCTCAAATAATCAATAACGCGATAAGTACTGGTGCCAATCTTGCTGTGCCGAGCTGACTTTATGATTAAAGTCAGCGAATGCCTAAAGGTTAAAATTATTGCTTTGCTTTACTCTGCGGAGTTTCTTGAGGCCGTTTGAGTATAAATAAACGACAGTCGAACTCTCTATTTCCTGAATAAAGCATACTAGCAAATGCTTTTTATCCTATCATGTTGATTATTAATAATAAATAACAAGTACATAAGGTTTTCATGGCGTTCAGCAGCATAATTGTTAATTGTATATTGCGGCTATTTTATTTATTATTGTAAGCATTTACTTAATATCAAAGGCGCTATTGTATGACCACTGAATTATATTTTATTTACGACTCTCATTGCCCGTGGAGTTATGCGAGTACTGCGCTGATCAACTCTCTTGAAAAGGCGTACCCAGAGATGATGATTCATCTTTGGCATTGTGCTCACTATGATGGTAGCGATTGTGCTGGCCATCTGCAAGTAGAGGCGGCTGCTAAGCAAAGCAAGGTTAAATTTGGTCAAGAGCATATTCGTTTTGCTGACAGCCCTAAAAGTTCTATTATTACGGCTAATTTAATGGCTTGGTTACAGAGTAAGCAACCAGAGAAAGCATTGATGGTCTTAAATGCGCTACAAAAAGCGCATTTTGTTGAGGGCAACCCTTTAGGGTGTAAACACGATTTTAATCATATTATCGAAGAGTTTAAATTATCTCCGCCGAATAAGGTGTTTAAGACGGAGTTAAGCGATGCAGCACAATATACTTTATCAGATATTACTGAAATACGGGATGTTATTGGCACAGCAGCGTTTCCAGCCTTGTTGTTAGTAGTGGGTAATGATGCGCAGTTACTTAATCATGCTTTATATTTAGGTAAACCTGACACGATTATCAATGCGCTTAAGCAGGCGCTAAAATAAGTAACTATTTTATAGATATCAACTTAAGCAAAATATTAATCTAATAGATTCTGCTATTTTGCTTTTACTCCCTCTCATCACGCATTAATTGAGTTACCTATGTATACGCTTCGTCCCTATCAACAAGACAGCGTCAACGCGACCATTCATTACTTTCGTCAACATAGCTCACCTGCTGTTTTAGCGCTTTCCACTGGGGCGGGTAAAAGTCTTATTATTGCAGAATTAGCACGCTTAGCGAAAGGTCGCGTGTTAGTGCTTGCGCATGTAAAAGAGCTTGTCGAACAAAACCACAGTAAATATGAAAGCTACGATTTAAAAGCTTCTATATTCTCCGCTGGATTGGGCCGAAAAGAAACTGATCGGCAAGTTGTTTTCGCCTCTGTACAGTCAATAATTAATGGCTTAGATCAATTTCACCAAGCCTTTTCTTTATTGGTGATAGATGAGTGTCATCGAGTACCAGAGGACGAAAATAGTGCTTATCAACGGGTTGTTAGCCACCTACTAGCGATAAACCCAGCGCTTAAGATTCTCGGACTAACCGCCACACCTTATCGCCTTGGACTTGGCTGGATTTATCAATACCATACGCGTGGACAGGTGCGCACACAGGAAAAACGCTTCTTTCGTGATTGCATTTTTGATCTGCCGATTCGCTTCCTACTTGAAGAAAAATTTCTTACTGAGCCAAAAGTGCTCGATATGGCGGTAATGGGGTACGACTTTTCGCACTTAAAACCCTCATCAACGGGCCATTATCAAGAAGCACAACTCGATAATGTGGTCAAAAAATCGGCTCGAGTTACGCCTAAAATTATTAAGCAGGTGATCGAAACGTCTGTTGAACGACGTGGTGTGATGATTTTTGCCTCGACCGTCAGTCATGCACAAGAGATCATGGGCTATCTCGCTGGTGAAAGTGCGGCATTGGTGATTGGTGATACGCCACTTGATGAACGTGCAGCGATTATTGATGATTTCAAAACGATGAAAATAAAATACTTAGTAAATGTGTCTGTATTAACCACGGGCTTTGATGCGCCTCATGTTGATTTAATTGCTATTTTGCGCCCGACTGCCTCTATTGGCTTATATCAGCAGATTGTGGGTCGTGGCTTACGTTTATTTGACGGAAAAAAAGATTGTCTAGTGATGGAATTTGCGGGCAATTGTTATGACTTATACCAGCCTGAAGTGGGAGAGACTCGGCCCAATAGTGACAGCGAAATGGTGACAATACCTTGTCCCGCTTGTCGTTTTAATAATAACTTCTGGGGGAAATTAGATCCTGCTGGATTTGTGATTGAACATTACGGTAGGCAGTGCCAAGGTTACTGTGAAAAAGAAAACGGTGAACGTGACATTTGTGGTTACCGTTTTCGGGCAAAATTTTGTGAAATGTGCGGTGCTGATAATGATATTGCGGCTCGGCGTTGCCATCAATGTGATCATCAGTTGGTGGATCCGGACAAAAAATTACGCGACGCACTTAAGCTAAAAGATGCGCTGATTATGAAATGTGTTGATCTGCGTTTGCAAGCGGGTAAGAATAAGTTTGCTAAAGCACAGCTTAAAGTCACTTACATCAGTGATCAAGGTGCAGAGATTAATGAGGTATGGCCTCTATCTACAAAAAAGCATAAAACAGAATTTATAAGAAAATTTATTAGCACGCATCTAGTCGACAGACACCGTCCATTTACCCATACCGCAGCGACCAAGATTGTTAACAACCAGCATCGCCTGCGTCCACCTGATATTATTATTGCCCGTAAAAAGGGGCGTTTTTGGGGTATTAGCGATAAGTTGTTTGATCTCGACTTCTACCAAAATACAGACACAAAATAAGTGTTCATTGAGCAAACTGATCAGCCTAACTTAACGTAAACTGCGTCCATTTTTTGGATCGCCAACGTAGCAGCATAATAACCCCTCTAAGCCATTCATCTGCGGCAATTGCTACCCATGCACCAATAACACCGAAGCCAAAATAGATCCCTAATAAGTAGGTTAGAAATGCGCTAATTCCCCACATGCTTAAAATGCCTATTTTAACTGGGAAATTAATATCACCGGCACCTTTGAGGCAAGAAATAAATACTAAGTTAAAGACTCGGCCTGCTTCTAGGAAAATAGATCCGAAGATCAAACCCGCCGTGAGCATGACTACTTGAGGATCTTGAGTGAAAATATCGATTATTTGAAAACGACATAAATAGATCAGCAAAGCGATACTGATTGATGAGATCAGGGCGATAACAAAGTATTTTTGGACACGTATTAAAATCTCATTAATCCAACCTTTGCCGATAAAATAACTGGTCTGAATTTGACTTGCCTGACCAATCGCCAAGGCAAAAGCAAAAGATAGACGGGCTATATTTTGTGCGTAGGTAAATGCCGTTAACGAGGCAGTGCCCATTTGTACTACAAAGTAGATAACCACCATTTGCGAGAGGTTATAAGAAAGCATTTCACCCGCATTCATGACGCCAATGCGCAATATCTTTTTATAGAAAAGGAAAGGAATTGATAAGAAACTCGCCATCGGTAATGTGATGTTTTTGTAGCGCAACATATACCATAATAAAACAGCGCTGATCAGCTGGCTCAACACAGTGGCAATTGCGACGCCTTGTACACCGTAAACAGGTAGCCCGAAGGGTTGATATAATGCGCAGTAGTTACCTATAATATTGATAAGACCTGCGAACAGATTAATAAACATGGGGGATTTTGAATAACCATGACAGCGCAAAATAGTCGAGAATATAATTCCTAGTGTGACTGTAATGGTAAAAGATCCACTAATCAGCAGGTAGTCATAACCAAATTGTGCAACTTGATATTCAAGACCATATAGACCAATAATTGTGCCACAAGCAAAAAAAGCAATGCCACCTAGTATAATGCCCATACAGATACCAAGATAAATACTCGCGACGGCGATATTGGCAGAATCGTTATGGCGGGCTGCACCATTATATTGCCCAATAAGAACGCTGGTGCCGGTGCTAACCATCATCGATATGATCATAAGAAAAAAGGTGATTTGAGAAATAACACCGACAGCTCAAACTGCTTTATCAGAGTAGCCGCTGAGCATAAATACATCGCTGGTATTGAGTGCTGTACGCAGTAATATTTCAATAAAAATAGGCCATGTAAGGGTGACAATATTCATCCTATTGTCCATGACGTTAGTACTGTTTAACATAAGGCTATCTTATTTGGGAGCAAATGTCCTATTCTACGCAGAAGCGTTTTATAGAGAGTATAATCGAGCAATATTGTGATCCGAAATGCGCTTAGAATGAGGCAATAACATGCGTTTATTCAATCTTAAGTTATACCAATAAGAGTGAAATACGCATTAAATAATATGCGTCTATTTAGCCACGCTTAGTGTTGTGTTTTTTTATTTCAACAGGTAATGTTTCTTCATCGCGAACAAATTTTATGTCAGAAAAACCCATACGGGTAAATTCTGTTTGACGAAAGTTTTTTACAATTCCCTGACCACGACAGCTTAAGGCTAACTGCTTCTCCATTGCGAGAAAACTTTTTAAATCGACATCTTCTGCATCTGCGACGGCTTCATACAGATCATGAAATACATTATATGAAAATTGAATTGTCTTACGCTTACCTTTAAAGAGGTAAGTTACTTGCCTTGCCATAAATAAACCTTATACGTTGTGATTTCTACTTTTTTTAAAGCAGCTTAGTTTGCTCAGCATAATACCCAAATATTAGCAATAAAGCTTGATATGAATGATTTTTATGGAGGAGCCTAGGATTTGACGGGTACGTTTAACTGCACTATCTATTAACGGTTTTGTTGATTTATAATCGCATCTCAATAAAGCGTGTATTAAACGCTTATTTGAGATGCGATTTACCTTGCTGTTTAAACTTTAAACTTTAAACTTTAAACTTTAAATTTATTGAGTTGTTGATCTTGTTTTTTCATCTGTTCTTTCATCAATTGTGCATATTTGACCTGCTCATGAGCGCCGCTTGCAACTTCTTGACTGATATCGCGTATATTCGTTGTATTACGATTAATCTCTTCTGATGTAGCGGACTGCTCTTCTGCCGCGGATGCTATTTGTATATTCATATCACTAATCTCTAAAATAGCGACGCGAATCATCTCCAAAGTATCGTTTGCTCGGCTTGCTTCTTCAGCGGTTGTTATCGCAGCCTCGCGGCTGTGCTTTATTTTATCTTCAGCCAATTGAACACCTGATTGTAATTGTTCTATCATCGAGCGAATTTCACGTGTTGACTGTTGTGTTCTAGAAGCTAGAGAGCGAACTTCATCTGCAACAACAGCGAATCCGCGTCCTGATTCGCCCGCTCTTGCCGCTTCAATCGCCGCGTTGAGTGCGAGCAGGTTGGTTTGGTCCGCGATACTGGTGATCACAGACAAGATAGATTCAATATTATTACTAAATCTAGCAAGTTCAACAACAGACTCAACGGCAACTTCCATATGTTCTGCTAATTCATTAATCGAGCGTGTTGCATGGGAGACGACCGCCACTCCATTTGCGGTTTCTTTATCGGCAGTGCCAGCTGCTTGAGCTGCAACCTGTGCATTTTTAGCAACTTCTACGGCACTTGAGGCCATTTCATTCATTGCTGTGGCAAGTTGATCGAGTTCGGTCAACTGTTGCTGTAGTTCCAACGAAGCTTTTTCTGATTCATTGCTGACTTTATCTGTACTTTCGCCAACATTGGCAGCGAGATCTTTAACATTGATGATGATGGACTGCAGGTTTTCAACAAAAATATTAAATTGCGTTGCTAGATCGCCAAATTCATCTTGTGAAATAATAGGTAAGCGTTTAGTTAAATCGCCGTTACCGCTATTGATAGCTAATAGGGATTGCGACAAAAGACCGATTGGTTTTAAAATAGTCTGCATCAAACTGCCTAGGACAATAACACCAATAACCAAACTGATCAGTGCACCTATAAATGAATGCCAACCCATCGCATAAGTGTCTGCCATTATGACATCAGCATCAATAACGACACCAATATACCAATTCATTCCTCTTAGGCCCTCAAGAGGGGTAAAACTAACCCACTGAGTTTGACCATTTACCTCTATTTCTTGAACTTTTTTATCTAAAGCTATGCTCTTTCCTGCAAATAATTGGTCATAGTTTTTGCCATTATAATCTGCATTCGGGTGGCTAATAATATTGCCGCTTTTAGTAAGAAGGAAAGCATAACCTGCATTATTAAAGGTAAGCGTATTAAGAGCATCTGAGACGGTTTGCAAACTAAGATCGCCACCAAAAGCACCTTTAAACTCGCCTTTATCTGAAAGATTGGCGACTACTGAGATGATGATGTCTTTCGATGTAGAGTCTATATAAGGCTCGGTAATCATTGCTTGGTTAGCGTCTTTTGCTACGGCATACCAAGGACGCGCTCGCGCATCCCAATTTTCTGGATGCCATTCGGGATCATTGCTAATCGCTTTACCATCTGTATCTAAGCCGCCAAATACAAGTAAAAAATTATCTTTAAGTATCTTAGCGTTAAAAGTTTGTTGTACTTGTTTACTATTAAAGTTGCTATCTATTACTTGTGCAGCAAGATCGACCACTTCCAATTTGCCGGATAACCAATGGGTTATTTGCTGAGCTAAGGCATTGCTCGATTCTTCAATCATGCTACTTGACTGGTGTTGTAGCGTCTCTTTTACTTCACGATATTGTAACCAAGAAAGGCTGCTAATGGCCAACAGCAGTACTAACGATGATGCTAAAACAACCTTTACTGAAACTTTCATACGTATATTCCTTAATTATAGTTAACCTAACTAAATTCTATCGAGATCTTATAGCTCAAAACCGCTAAATGCTAATTGTATTTACAAATCATTTATTAGTCGTTGTTTTGTATACGTAGTCTTGTTAAATAAGGTCATAACGTGTTGATCGTTATTCGCAGTTCAAAGCAACTCGCTACCAATAAGCAATAGCTGCTTCTTGGTGGCGAGGTTACCTTAAATACACAAAAGCGGCACTTTAAAAAAACAAATTTTAATCTAAAGTCTCATGTTTTCGTACTAAACCAAAATCGGCAAGTACGGCATAGGCACTTGGAATAATAAATAGCACTAGCAGGGTCGAAGTAAAAATACCAAACACAATGGAGATTACGATAGGTTTAACAACTTGTGCCTGCAGGCTCGTTTCTAACAGTAAGGGTAATAAACCAGCAGCCGTGGTCAGTGAAGTTAAAAATACTGCGCGGAATCGGTCGCGGCTGGCTCTTACCACCGCATCCAAAATGTCATCTCCGATATCAAGGTGATGGCGGATATATTGCACCAATAAGATAGAGTCATTAACAACAATCCCCGCGAGCGAGATAAACCCTAAAATAGAGGGCATGGAGAGATTATAACCTGTTAACCAGTGTCCCCAAAAAACGCCAATTAATGCCAGTGGAATAGCCAACATAACGACCAAAGGCTCAAGATAGCTTCTAAATTGAAAGCTTAAAATAGCAAACAATCCGAACAAACCGATAATAAAACCTTTCATTAATGATGCGCCAGTTTTAGCTGACTCTTTAGATGCACCTTCGAAATCAATCCCCAATCTCGGGAATTTACGCTGTAATTCAGGGATGAAATCTTTGCGCATTTTACTAATGATTTCAGCGCCATTGGCTTTGCGGTTATCAATATCTGCCATCACCGTCACAGTGCGCTGCCCTTCAATGCGTTGTATACGGACAAATGAACGCTGGGAATCAAGAGATGCAACGGCACTCAGCGGAAGCTGTTTGCCATTGCTAAGCATAATTGGGAAATTAGCTAATGCGTGCAGATCGCTTGCTTGACCTTTATTTAAGCGAACCACAATAGCAATACTTTCAGGACCAGATTGAATTTCATCTGCAGTTTGACCAAAGTAGGCGCTGCGAAGTTGTGAGGCGATTGCTTGACCATCTACACCGTAGTTTTCAGCGCCCGCTTTAAGCTTGATTAATACCTCTTCCTTACCGGGCCGCATATCATCGAGAATGCCATTAACCCCTGCGAATTGGCTTAAATAGGTTTGCAGTTCAATTGACGCTTCTTTTAAGAGTTGTAAATCATTATGCTGCAGGCGCACTTCAACATCACGTCCAGCAGGGCCCATAGCTGGTTGTTTGAAAACTAATGAAATAGGCGCAGCGAGCTCACCTGTAGTGATTCTCCAATCATTTAAAAATGCTTCAATCAGTGAGTTGCGAGTTTCCGCTGAGAGAAGATCTAAGCGTACGGTGGCCAAATGTGGTCCTGTTTCTCCCGCATCGGCATTAAAATTATATTGTGCGGTAATATCTTTAATTAATGGTGACGTTTCATTATTGCTTTTTGTATATTGGTCGCCAATACGCTTGGCACTACTAATGACTTTGGTGACCACTGCTTGCGTTTGCTGCAGAGTGGAACCGGGGGGCAAAATAATGCGCGCCACCGCAATATCGCCATCAAGTTCAGGAAAGGGCAGAAATTTCACCGCGCCGCCCGCAAGTAGCGCAAATGAGATAAGCAAAGCGGCAAAGGTTAGCCCTAGGCTGGCATAACGCCACTTAACCACAAAAGTAACCATTTTAACTAAGGAATGGGTTCTGAAATGTTCAAATTTTGCTAAGAAAATGCGTTTAAATTTGACGGGGTGTGTGTCTTTTTTATTGCTGTTGAGAGAATGACTTAAATGATGGGGTAAGATTAAAAAAGCTTCAAATAGGCTGATACTGAGTATCATAATCAGCACCATCGGTACAGCCGATAAGACTCGTCCCATTTGACCATCAAGCCAAAGCAGGCTGCCAAAAATAAAGATAGTAGTTAAAAAAGATGAAATAACGCCAGGAGCGACTTTTGCTACGCCTTTGCTGACCGCTTCATCTATTGGCAACCCTTTTTCAACATGCGCCGCGACTGATTCGGCAATCACAATCGCATCATCCATCATAATACCGATAGCCATCAAGAGCCCAACTAAGGTCATAATATTAATCGATATGGAAAACAGGCTCATTAGGAAAAGGCCACCTAGAAATGCGACGGGCAGGCCGGCAGAAACCCAAAATGAATAACGTAGTGAGAAAAACAGCCACATAGATAAAAAAACTAAGATGATCCCCTGCCAACCATTTCTTAGCAGCATAGTCAGCCTGTCCTGTAGCAACGAAGACATATCATTGGTCAGAGTGAGTGTGACTCCTACAGGGGCCACTCGCTGCTCTTGTTCTACAAACTGCAGCACTTTTTCTTTAATACGCAGTGCATCATCAGCTTTATTCTTTTGTATTTTTAGTATGGCAGCAGGTTTACCGTTAAATAAAATATGCTCCTCTTCTAATTCAAACAGATCTTCAATAGTGGCAATATCAGCCAAACGCACAATGGCACCTAGCGGATCAGCTGAAATAATAATCTGACCTATTTCTGCCACCGTTGTTTTACGCTGATCGAAACGGATCAGTAAGTTTTTCTCGGCAAGTTCGATATTACCCGCGGGCATTTTAATATTTTGCCGACCTATTTTAGCGGCGATATCGGCAACAGAAAGTCCTAAGCGGCGAATATCCGCGTCATTTACCTCAACGCGTAGTTGATGATCTGAAAAACCGGCTACTTTTACAAGGCTTACCCCAGCTTCTGTCTTTAATCGACGCTTTAAATCTTCCGTATAGGTTTTTAAATGCGGCCAGCTAATGTCGGCTGAAATGGCAATATCGACAACAGGCTCTGCCCAATCCAACTCTTTTACTGTCGGCGCTTCAATTTGACTCGGGAAGTCTTGAATGGCGTTAATTTCAGTTTGAATATCCACTAAACTGCGGCCAATATCTGCATCTTCATTAAGCTTCACTGTTAATGAAGCACGGCCTTCTTGTGCGTCACATTTAGTTTCCTCAATATTACTTAAGCCATCAATGGCATCTTCCATACGTAGACAAATACTTTCTTCAACTTCTGCCGGTGATGCGCCCGGATAGATAACGCTAGCTATAATGTAGGGAGGAGTAAATTCAGGAAATGTTTCTCGTTTTAAGCTGCTTAGACTACTCAACCCTAAGACAAAAAATGTCAACATCACCAGGTTTGCCAGCGTAGGATGGCGTATAAATAGCTTGATCAAAGTGCAATCTCCTCTTTCACTTGCTCGTTAATGGCGGTTTCAGGCGTATTTATCTTCAGGCTCATGCCGGGTATTGCAGGAATTAAGTCATTTAATATTAACCGCTCACCTTCATCTAACTCACCGGAAATAGCAACGCCTTGGTTATTGCGAAAGAGCACCTGTACCGTTTTGATTTGCAGTTTTTGCTGCGCGTCCATAATATAAATTTGAGTACCATGCAGTGCTTTTTCGGGCACCATGAATTGTGCTGAGGTCACTCCTTCAATAATACCGCTAACAAACATCCCTTTACTAAGCAGGGGAAGACTTAAATCTGGCTCGTTGATATTTTGAGTGACCTGTAAATAAAAATCTATGGTGGCTTGCTCGGGATCAAGGCTATTGTCAATGCGCGTTAACTTAGCTGGCCAGTAATAGCTTTTATTACCTGTTTCCAGTAATACTTGGGCCTTGAGGTTGAGTTGTTCAATTGAGCCTGATTCAGCCGCGGGCGTTCGGTGTGTAAGGCTTTCCCTTAAAATAAAGGTATCCTGTACAGATAATGCTGTTTTTATTTCCACGGTGCCAATTTGGTCGGCTGTAAATAAGTGCTCTCCGTTACTGACGGCTTGTGCTTGCTCAATATTAACGGCGCTAATATAAGCGTCAAACGGCAGGCTAAGACGGGTATTTTCTAACTGACGCAGGCTGTCCTCAAACAGAGTCCGATTGACACTAATTTGTGATTCAAGTATTTTTTTATCATCAGGCATTAAATTCAGAGCGTTTGTCAGCGTCTGTACGAGAATCTTTTGTGCAAGGAGGGCTTTTTTTTGATTTTCCAACGCGGAGTTGGAAATTAATTTTTTCTGTTGAAGGACAAAATTTCGTTGATACTCTTGGTTGACCAATGCCAGTTTCTGCTGCTCAATATCCAGATTAATATTAAGATTTTTTTGCTCCAGAATAAGTTTGGCGAGTCCAGCTTTAGCTGAATTTAAGTTAGCTTGCGCCTGCGTCGATTTTAATTGATATTGCAACGGATCAACTTCCAAGACTAATGTGCCTTTTTTTAGCATGCGTCCGCTTTCAAGCAAAGGATGGCGGTAACTTATTTTACCATTTACTTCTGCAATCGCTCGCCAAGTATGCATCGGCTCAACACGTCCAAAGCCTTTTATAATTGGCGCCACGGATTCTTTAACTAAAGGAATGACCTCAACTAAACGAGCGTTATCATAGTTTGACTGCAGATCTGGCGAGGGTTTTAGTGCTATCGCAGCGATTAGAATCACTAACCCTAAGACGATACCCGGGATCACAAAAAGTTTTTTATTGATGGTCATTGTTGTCGTCCTTGCTGTTTGTTTGAGTGGCTATCATGCCGTGGCATAAAAGCTGACTATTTTGTTTGCCCATCTGCAGCATAAAGGCAGGGGTTATTGAAATCCCTAGCGCTGATTTAAGTAATTCGGGCATCAAAAAGGGGAATATCATCATGCTAAAAAAGCTTAATTGGGCGCAAACAGGGTCCACGCCGGCTTGTAAAAATCCGGTCTCCTTTAACCTTGAAAACAGGGTTAAGTTTTGTGCTTTAAAAATATTTTCAAGCACAACTTTTAGCTGTTGATTAACATCCGATTCTTTCATGCTTAAAATGCGAAAGATAAGTTTGGGGAGATGCGGATTTTGACTCATTACCTGATAGTAGATTTGCATTAATTGTTCCGCGGTGGAAGCATTTAACTTTTGATCGATAGCGCTTAACTGTTTTGTAACGGGTTCAACTGTCTCATTGATCATGGCAGTAAACAAACCTAACTTTGATTGGAAGTAATAACGAATTAATCCGGGATCTAGATCTGCTTGAGAAGCTATCGCGCGTACAGATACTTTATCGTAATCATCAGATACAAATAATAGCAGTGCCGCTGTAATTAATTTAGCGCGGTTATCCACTTTTATTTTTGGCCTCCCAGCCTCTCTTTTTATCTTATCAATGGTCATTAAATAGCGCCTATTTAGCTTATATTCTACAACTGTAGAATATAATAAAACAGATAGGCTAGGTACAACTAAATAAAAAATTCCTCAAAGAGTATACATTTGTAGAATTTATAATGTACTTGTTTGTGAAGCAGCGTTTATTTCAGTGCCAATAGTTCAATATTTAGGACAGTATGGGAGGCTAGACAGCCATCATATCGATGACTGTTACCTTTATATTGATTGATGATAAGGGGCTAACGGTTACATGCGAAATTGGTTGGAAAGATACTCATTATAAGTACCTTGAAAGTTAACTAACTTTTTATCTTTAATATCAATGATACGAGTGGCTAATGAGGATACAAATGCACGGTCATGACTAACAAAAATCAAGGTGCCTTGATAAACCTTTAGCGCATCATTTAATGCATCAATGGCTTCAATATCCATGTGGTTGGTGGGTTCGTCCATCACTAATACGTTAATATCTTGCATCATTAACTTACCAAATAGAAGACGATTTTTTTCTCCACCTGAACAATTTCGTGCTTTTTTATTGGCATCGTCGGCAGTAAACAATAAGCGCCCCAATATACCTCGCACCATGAGATCATCATGCTTAGTGGTACGCCACTGTGAAATCCAATCAAATATGTTTAAGTCATTATCAAAGTCTGCAGTGCTGTCTTGTGGGCAGTAACCAACAACTGCGTTCTCAGACCATTTAACCACACCCTCATTATTTTGTAGTTCATTAACTAAACAACGTAATAGGGTGGTTTTACCGACACCATTTTCGCCTATGACCGCTAATTTTGCGCCTGCTTCTAGAATCAATTCGCCTTTTTCAAATAATAGTTCGTCATCAAAACCATGGCCGATATTTTCCAGCACTAATGCCTGCCGGTGCATTTTTTTACCTTCAGAGAAACTAAGCGAAGGACTCATACGACTTGATGATTTAACATCATCAAGCTTTATTTTATCCATTTTTTTAGCGCGCGAGCTCGCTTGTTTCGCTTTAGATGCATTCGCGCCAAAACGATTGACAAAGTCTTGTAGCTCATTAATTTCTGCACTTTTCTTGGCATTTTCAGATAATAATTGCTCACGGATCAAGCCAGCTGCGGCAAGAAAATATTCATAATTACCAGGATAAATACGCAGTTCACCGTAATCTATATCCGCCATGTGGGTACAGACCGAGTTTAAGAAATGTCTATCATGAGAAATAATAATCATGGTGCATTTACGTTTATTAAGTTCTTCAGACAACCAGTTAATGGTATTGATATCTAAGTTATTGGTTGGCTCATCAAGTAATAAAAGATCCGGATTAGAGAACAGTGCCTGTGCAAGTAACACTCGCAGTTTCCAGCCCGGTGCAACTTGACGCATCAGACCAAAGTGAAACGTTTCTTCTATACCTGCCGCTAGAAGAATCTCACCTGCTCGGCTTTCAGCTGTATAGCCATCCATTTCTGCAAATTCACTTTCCAGTTCAGCAACCGCCATACCGTCTGCTTCAGTCATTTCTGCTTTGGCGTAAATAAGATCTCGCTGTTGTTTCACCTTCCATAATTTTGTATCACCCATGATCACAACATCGACCACGTTATATTCTTCAAATGCAAACTGGTCTTGGCTTAATGTGCCCATCTTGACGCCGGGATCAAGTGATACATTACCTGAGCTTGGCGCTTGCTCACCACTAAGGATTTTCATAAATGTCGATTTGCCGCAGCCATTAGCACCGATTAAACCATAACGGTTACCGTTGCCAAATTTAGCTGAAATGTTTTCAAAAAGCGGCTCGGCGCCAAACTGCATAGTGATGTTCGCGGTAGATATCAAAGAAGTATTCCTAGGTGTTTATGGGCAGATTATTTGACTATAAAAAATCTAAATAAGTGCGATGAAAGTGTAAATAATTAGGTCGCATAGTATACAGAATTAGCGATGGAGATGTCGAGCTTTACCATGATTGGGTGGGAAATAACACCAGCAACCTCTATTATTGGCGTTATGTTTGATGGATTAAGTTGAGTTAACCGACATTCTTTATAAATAATGGGGTTTTAGGTTTAATTTAGAGATGAAAAAGCCAACTTAGCGAAGAACCTCTCCGTGGAGCAAGTAACTAAGTTGGCATTATCTGATAGTGCGCTGAGTTAGCATCCTAAAGTGGACTCGCAGCTTATTTAAATGTTAGATGAAGATCAGTTTGGCAATGAATACAACTGCCAGTACATTCATACCGACGGAGACATCTTTTGAGCGACCTGTTGCATGCTTAATTAGCGTGAACGACAAGAAGCCTAAAATAATACCATCAGCTATTGAATAAGTAAGCGGCATCATAATAGCGGTTATCGCCGCGGGCACGTAATCCGTAAACTCATCCCAGTTAATCTTACTTAAACTACCGACCATCAGAAACGCCACATAAATTAAGGCACCTGCAGTGGCATAACTAGGGACTATTTGAGCTATCGGAGCGAAGAACATGGCAACGAGGAACAATAGACCAACAACAACGGCCGTTAATCCGGTGCGCCCACCTTCTGCGATACCGGCATTACTTTCAACATATGAGGTAACTGGCGGACAGCCAATTACAGCACCAAACACACTAGCAACACTATCTGCTGTGAGCGCTTTATTAAGATTTTCAATTTTACCTTCTTTGTTGCAAAAATGTGCGCTCTCAGCGACGCCGATAATGGTACCTGCTGTATCAAACATATTAACAAATAAAAAGGCTAAAATAACGCTGATCATAGAGACATCAAATGCACCTATCACGTCCATCTGCATGAAGGTTTTTGATAATCCGGTGGGTAAAGATACAGCATGATCGGGCAAACTGACTAAGCCCATTAGCGTACTGATCACTGTAATTGTGACGATCCCAATCAACACTGAAGCGAATACTTTACGAGAGGCTAATACTGCAATGATAATAAAACTGAATGCACCTAGTACCACTTTAGGATCATGAAAGTCGCCCATTGTAACCAGTGTCGCTTGGCTCGCTGTAATAATACCGGCAGATTTTAAGCCGATAATGCCAAGAAATAGACCAACCCCTGCGGTCATCGCATAACGTAAGCTCGGTGGGATGCTGTCAATAATCCAGCTGCGCAGTCTAGTGACGCTCATCAGCACAAAAATAACACTCGAGATAAAGACAGCGCCTAATGCAACTTGCCATGAATATTCCATGCCTTTGACAACCGCAAAGGTGAAAAATGCATTTAGCCCCATGCCTGGCGCTAAGCCGACTGGCCAATTCGCATAAAGCCCCATAAAGATACAGCCGATTGCGGCACTGAGGGCTGTTGCAACAAATACTGCTTGGTAGTCCATGCCGGCAATAGACATGATATCGGGGTTAACAAAAAGAATATAAGCCATGGTAACGAAGGTGGTAATACCTGCTGTGACTTCGGTTTTTAAATTGGTTTTATGGGCTTTAAATTTGAACTGCTTTTCCAAAAAAGAGGCAAAAGCGGAGGTGTTGCTTGATTCCGTTTTAGGGAGGGACTTACTCGGCGTATTCATGGGGACAACTCACTTTTTTATTCCCTTGAGGTTAAGTTTCCCACCTGATGGTGATTAACGAGACCCAAAAGGGCGATTGATTGTTTAATAAAGGGTGGTCGCTCAGCAGAAAAGTGGAAAGTTCTGAGCTGACAATTATTAAATAACCTAGGTTAAAATTAGGTAATTAGTACCTGCTATTTATTCACGTTCAGTGAATGGGGGGATTATCGGTTAATTCAGTTGGGATTGAAATATATTTGTATAAAGAATACATTTTCGTTATTTATTTTATAAATAGTGACCTGTTCGTGTGCGTAAAGCGATAATTTTATTATGTTTTCTACTAGTTTGAATCTTCTAATGCAACTATTTACAGCTTTTTGCTGCAAAAGAAGAGAGAATGTAGTGTATTTTTCAATGCACAATAAATTGCGTTATTGGGACGTCTATTGATCATTATTTTGGTTAAATGCGTTATGTGATGGCCCAGAGAACCCATTTGCTCATATTAAGGAACATTAATGGCAGATAAAAAAAACAGTAACCCCTTATATGGGCTAAAGCTGGAGGTGTTACTGACAGAGATATCCTTGCATTATGGTTGGGAATTATTAAGTGAAGCATTAACTATTGATCGTTTTCAATACCATACTGGCATGAAATCTACCGCAAAATTTCTGCGTAATAATCAGTGGGCAAGAGAGAAAGTGGAAAACTTTTATCTCTATCAGTATAAAAATCTACCATTTCCTTGTGACAAACAATTATCTATTCCTCCCCGTGATCGCCACCTCTGTTGCGACAATGTAGAAGGGGGACCTGCCGATATAACGGCTCAATCAATAGCGCAGATGGATAAAGCGTCAAAATTAAGAAGCTACACAAGTGTGGGCAAAAAAAACAAAGAGTCGGCTCGTACTGAAGAGCCGGTATATGATCCCAGCGATCCTTGGAGAGTAAAAGAAAAAAATAAGGGGCTGTAACGCTTTTACAAAAATGTGAGAAACCTAATGGGCTGTATATAAGCGTGCACAGTATTGATAGGGAATATTCTATTAGCACTTGTTCTTAAATTTTTTATTTATCAAGTGCTTTGAATATAGGATGTTAGACAGTATTATTATTTTTTATAATGGGCTGATTTGTTGCGTGATGGTGCTTTACCTTTATCCAGACGCTTAAGTTAAGATCATATTTTGTTCAAGATCCCCCCACAAGGACGATTAATTTATTATGAATAGAACCACTAAAGTGAACGGCAATGAAAAAGAATTTGCAGCTGATGTTAATTTAATATCGACAACAGATAGTAACAGTATTATCACTTACGCTAATCCGGTTTTTTGTGACGTGGCAGATTATCAAGCGACAGAGTTATTAGGTAAAGCACATAATATTGTGCGTTCTTCTGATATGCCGAAAGCTGCATTTAAACAGATGTGGCAAAAAATACAATCGGGCCACAGTTGGATGGGGGTCGTTAAAAATGCGCGTAAAGGGGGAGGGTTTTATTGGGTTTCAGCCTTTATTACCCCAATTACCGATAGTCAGGGGAAAGTCATTGAGTACCAATCGGTACGCAGCAAACCTAAGCGAGAGTGGATTAATCGTGCTGAAAAACTGTATGCGTTATTATCCCAAGGTAAAATGCCAAGCAAGCTTAAGTTGCCCCGATTTAGTTTTAGTTGGGTACGTTACGTCGCGGTGTCTGCCACATTGGTTAGCTCGTTGGCTGTTATGAGTGGCTATTCTCCTCTTTTGTTTGGCTCGCTCTCTTTAGCGGCGATGCTAGCCATGGCCATTAATGGTGCTTTTCATCAGAAACGCTTAAAAGAGGTGAGTAGTGCTGCTCGCGAAGCTTATGATAATACCCTAATGGAACTCGTGTATACCGGCTGTTATGATGATTACTCTTTAATTGAGCTGGCATTGCATAAACGCACGGCTGAGATTCGCGCTATTGTTGGCCGAGCAACGGAAACAGTCACTGCGATTCATGGTAGCGCTGAGCTTGAATTATTGAGCATTGAACAGATGAAAAAAAACATTAGCCAGCAAGAGATGGAAACTAATTCTGTTGCCACGGCTATCACCGAAATGACCGAATCTATTCGCGATGTTGCTAATAATGCCGCTGCTACCTCACATCAAGTTGAGCAAGTTAGCGAGTTAGCCAATCAGGGCTCCAATAATGTCACTACAACCATTGATTCAGTAGCAGATTTACAAGGACAGCTAGCGAAAGCAAAAGATATTATTGATAAACTGTCGGTGAGTAGTTTAGACATAGAAAAAATTCTTGATGTGATCGGTGGTATTGCTGCGCAAACAAACTTGTTAGCACTCAATGCCGCGATTGAAGCGGCTCGAGCGGGAGAAGCGGGTCGTGGTTTTGCTGTGGTAGCAGATGAGGTAAGAACCTTGGCTTCGAAAACCCAATCCTCTACAGAAGAAATTCATCGTATGATTTCACATCTGCAACTCACGGCGAAAGAGGCCGTGACGGCAATGGACGAAGGTAGTCAATTATCCGATGTTTGCCGAGATAATGTAGTTGCAACTGGAGACGTTTTACAGCAGGTCAATGGCATGCTTGAAAATGTAAATAGCGCTAGTCATCATATTGCAGTTGCTGTTGATCAGCAAGCCTCTGTGACTGAAGAGATCAATTCCAATGTATCTGCTATCCAACAACTTGCTTTCTCTAACCTCGATCTTAGTAAAAGTGCGGTTGACAGAACGGGTAACTTAGTGACTAAATTAGGTGATCTACAACGTTTGATGGAGCAGTTTAAGAAAAGTTAAAGGATTTTAAAGCGCATAAAAATAGAGGGATATAAACACCAGTTTATATCCCTCTGGATATGATTATCGTTCAGCAAAGCAGATCTTCAAATATGCAATGGGGTGACAGGATTATAGTTTAATAACGATACGACCTGTCACTTGACCGTTGATTATTGCCTCAGCAGACTCGATTGCTTGTTCTAGTTCTACTTCGCGGCATGCCTGCTGATAAAAACTCTCTGGTAGCAGTTCAACTAAGCGCTGCCAAGCGTTAATGCGTTTTTCATAAGCACATGAAACCGAGTCCACGCCTAATAACTTAACGCCACGTAAAATGAAAGGCATCACGGTTGTCGGTAAGTCAAAACCACCGGCTAAACCGCAGGCGGCTACTGCGCCGTTATAATCCATCTGTGCTAACACTTTAGCAAGCACATTGCTGCCAACGGTATCTATCGCGCCGGCCCACAACTGTTTTTCTAAAGCGCGCGCTGGCACTTGTAACTCACTGCGCGCAATAATCCGCGAAGCACCCAATTGTGTGAGTAGTTGACCATTTTCTTCAACACGGCCGGTTACTGCTGCAACCTTATAACCCAATTGCGCTAACAAAGTAACCGCTACTGAGCCGACACCACCACTTGCCCCTGTGACTAACACCTCCCCACTTTCTGGTTTAATACCTGCGTCAATTAAGGCCTGCACACATAGCATAGCGGTTAAGCCTGCAGTGCCAATCATCATTGCTTGTTTGCTGCTAAGCGCTTGGGGTTTCGGTACTAACCAGTCAGCTTTTAAGCTGGCTTTTTCAGCCATCCCGCCCCAGTGGTTTTCGCCTACGCCCCAACCCGTTAAGATGACATTATCTCCTGCCTGATAACGTACATCTTTAGATTCAATAACTTGACCTGCTAAGTCGATCCCCGGAACCATTGGGAATTGACTAACAATGCGTCCTTTACCGGTAATAGCTAAACCATCTTTATAGTTTAATGAGGAATATTCAACAGCAATCAAAACCTCGCCTTCAGGAAGCTGTGACTCATCGATTTGACGAATTTCAGCAATAGTTTTTTTTTCTTGCTGATCAAGGATCAGTGCTTTAAACATAAGTGTCTCCGTGGGGTATGAAAATTTATTCAATAGACGGTAAGCTTAACGCTGTATTATCTATTATAAAAGAAATAGTGAAGTATAAAATCCGTAATATCGAACGTTACATATCTACGTTGGCAGTATAACCATCAAGCCATTGAATTTGAAGATCAGATCTAACCTTGGCTTGTTTAAGGCGCTGATTGTTAATGTTGAAGCTTTGAGGTGTAGAAAAAACGGTCGTTATACACACCGTATTCTCTTGCTCTGACTTATGAGGGGGGATATAAAATAATTAACACTGACACTTTATTATTAGCGGCCCAAATAGTTGTGGTTGCGAAGATGGCTAATTTACTCTGCAGCGTCTAAAAAACAGACTGATTGTCTATTCATAGATGCACTCAAGACCCCAATTGAATAGGGGGCTTGAGTGCTAATTATTTAGAACTTTAATTCTATATTAAGCTCTTTTGCAAATTCAGGCAGTTCTACACTGAGTGTTGAACCTTGCTGAATAAATGTAAGATTTCCTAAGTTTGAGATAACTGTTTTCACTTTTTGCTGTGTAGGCAATATCCACTGTAACTTGTTAATGGCTAATTTATCACCCTTAATGCGCAACAATTTAAGCTGCTTCTGCTTACTTTGCAGGTTGATTTGTTGGAAATTTCCTTGTAAGTAGGCCGTGCTAGAGCCATCGTCGTCATACCAATTAAACTGCTGTTCACCAAAGCCAAATATTTTTAAACTGTTTTCTTTATCAGATGCGTACGGAATTAATGCACCTTGTTTTGCAAATAAAGGCAGAGTGAAAAGTTTGTTGATATAGAGCTCCTGTTTTACCCATTGCCCTTTTGAAACAACACTTTTGCCCGTGCGGAAGTCATACCAAGTACCTCTAGGTAAATAGGTCTCACTGCTTTTTTGACCTTGTTTCGCAACTGAAGAACCTAATAAGAAAGGACCGACCATTTTCATCTGACCCAAGTTTTTAGCCTGATCATCATGAGGATAATAGTACTCTAAAGAGGGGAATACAGGCTGTGCATCGAGAGTGGCGCGATACGCCAAAGAGTAGTAATAAGGTAATAACTGGTAGCGAAGGTTAATATTGGCACGATTACTATCCATATCACCGATGCGGTCCGGCGCTGTTTCTTTGCAGTTACAAAGGTTTTCGGTATGCGCACGAACAGGCACTTCATATAAGCTGGCATATGCAAACCATTGCGTATACAGTTCATCCTGAGCTTGTTCTTTGCTTTGTTGCGGGTCTGAATTCTGCAGTGCTGCACGATGGAAACCACCCACATCTGAACTATAATAGTCCAAACCAGACCACATCATATGTGTCTGTTGTGGCATTTGTGATGCAAGAGATGCGAAATCACTGCCCGTATCTCCCGACCAGATAATCGCACCTAATGCCTGCATTCCCATGCCGCCTGAACGTGACATCATAAATGGGCGTTTCTCTGGGTTATTACGCTGATAGCCGTCATAGATGCCTTGCAACCACTCAGTATTAAATGAGTTGTGCACCATTACATGATCAAGTCCATCGCTGTATTTAAACTCGGTGTTGTGCATCTCAGGTTCACCAAGATCAGTCCAATGGCCAACAACTCCAGCATCAATAAGCGCTTGACGGCGATAGTCATGCCAGAAATCACGGCCCGCTTTATTGCTCCAATCGAACATACCACCATGGCCCCACCAAGCACTGTACTGAGTTGCATCGAGACTTTTACCTGCGTTATCGTGAGCAAGAAAACCGCGTTTATCGAGCTCTTTATATTCTGCTAGGCCTTTGCTGATATAAGGTTCTTCGATAACTATCATGTCGATATTTTGTTTTTTGTAGCCGGCAATTTTATCAGCAGGTTTAGGAAAGTTTTCCAGATCCCAAGTCAGGCTACCCATCTTGCTATTTTCATCTTCACTGATGCCGCCGAACCATTGTAGATCCATGACCACGCCGCTGAGTGGAAAGTTGTTTTTCTTGAGTGTCGCTATTTTATTATCAAGCTCAGCCCAGTTATCAAAACCATATTCTGAAACCCATAAACCAAAAGCTGATTTTGGTGGCAGTAGCGGGGTACCTGCCATTAACATATAATTATGACGAATTTCGGCAAGTGTTTTGCCGGTCAGCACGTGTAATTTAAAATCGCCTCCTTCAACACTAAGTCTATAAGGAGATTCACTGAAATCCCAAGTTTGTGGGTATCTATTATCCAGAATGAGTGCAAAAGGCTGCCTGCCTGCACTTGCGGGAAAATCAAAATAAGCAATAGGAAAGAGGGTGTTACCATTGAATCCACCGTTGAATCCGGTCATGACATTTTTACCATGGCGGGTGTCACCGAGGCGATTTGCTTTGGTATCACCGGGATGAATAAACTCTTGCCCTAGACCAAGGATTGAATCTGCGGCTGTCTTTAGGTACGCACTTTTTTCAGTGCCGTTTTGTGTGCCTGAGCATAATTCAAATAGCAGTTTATCTTGCGCAGATACTTGCAGACATCGGTTGTTAAATGTACTTTTGAGTTGTGTAGTTTTATTGAGTGTGGGTAATTTTAACCAGCTCCTCTGGGTAAATGAATTTTGATCTTGCTGATGTTCGCCATCACTGATGATTAAGCTTAACAGCGGATTTCTTGCTTCCACCCCGTAGCTGACTGCAGGTAACTTCGCTTTTTCAGTTAACTGCTTGGCCAGCGCATGGTGCTTACCGATGCTTTTCTCTAAAGCATCTGTGAAGGTTGCACGATCAGCAAACATGACATTACGTAGCGGTTTTAATTGGCCTTGTTCCTCTTTGGTCAATTCTTTGCGCATTCGAAATAGTGTCGCCGGATTTAGCTTATAGCCTTGTTCATCGCCTATCCACTGAATCGCAGCGGAAAGCTGGCTAGTGAATGCTAAGGTAAAAAATAATACTAAAAAACGCATAAAACAGTCCTTGTTGGATTTTAATTGATATGCGCAAAGATAATGTTTTTACTGCAAAGGTGCAAGTGGATTTACAGGTTAACGGGCAGTTTGTAAATGAATTGCTGCCTGATAATACAATTTAAAATTTGTTATTTTGTGTGTATTTATAGCTTTACTGTTCGACCCATCATAATGGCGCAGTGTCTTGCTTATTTTGATAAGATACAGCTTATGTTATCTAGGCGATCCCTTATTGGAAATTATAATTATGATCACTATCAGAAAATATACAGAACAAGACGCTAAGCCAACCTGGTTACTGTTTTTCAATACAATTCGAAATATAAACAAACAAGATTATAATTCCGCCCAATTAAAAGCCTGGGCTCCAGAATCGATGGATCTGTTCATCTGGAATAAACGAATGAGCGATATTGAACCTTTTATTGCAGAAATTGAGGGCAAAATAGTGGGCTATGCCGATTTACAGGCAGATGGCTTAATTGATCACTTTTTTTGCGATCAATTTTATCAACGTCAAGGCGTCGGAAAAGCCTTGATGATGCATATTTTTCAGACGAGCAGGGCGAAAAACATTAAATATTTTTTTGCACTAGTGAGTATTACTGCAAAACCTTTTTTTGAACACTTTGGTTTTAAAGTGAAGAAAGAAGAGTCTGTTGAATTGGGGGAGCAAACATTAATCTGTTTCCAGATGGAAAAACGTGTCGATACAGAAGTTCGCCGTATGGAAATGTTGTAAAGATGTAAAACATGGCACAGCTTTAATGAACTTTTCAGCGAAGAAACTGCTACACTGCGGTCATAAACAAAGTTTATCTACAGCAAGAATAAAATCTACCGATATGGAAAAACAATGCTAATTATAGAATACCTTAGTAAAAGTTATCAGCACTTTTTACACGATCTGCCGCAGTTTGCTAGCCGAAAATCACGCTTTGTTGTCACATTAAATGGTGCAACTGAGAGCGAACTTTCTACTGCAAGCAAAGATATAGCTCGTGTTACAGAGAATAACGTGCAGTTATCTACGGCGATAACGGAACAACTCTCAGAATTTGATATAACCGCTTTATTCAGTGCGGCACGCAGCAGTAGAGATATTTTATTGTTCGACAAAGCGGATCTGTTATTTGAGAAAAAAACCGCATTGAAGCGTGCCCATGAGCGCAACACTGGTTTTGATTTAAATAACTTGTTTAAAAATATTGCCAAGCATAATGGCATCGTTATTTTAGCCCCCGAAAAAATGCACACACTCAGTGCATCAATGTCCACTAAAGTCGATGTTTTAATTCGTTTTCCAACTGTATAAGTCACGCTTTTTGAGAATAATCAAACCAGTTTTTTCATCAAGAAAATGCTGGTTTTGTCTATATTAGCTTCAATTTGCTACAGTGATATGAATTTGTCTTCATAATCATTAGGTTAGAAAGTAACATCATACAGTATTAATAATTTTATGTCGTTCAGGCCATTTGAGTTAACGCAGCATTACACGCAAATTGCTGCGCTGTATCGAATGGCTTATCCCCAACTGAGGTTATCTTACTTTTCTTTTGCTGAAAAGGCAGGGTTAGCCATGGATTCTTCACTATCTGCACACATATATGCACGACTCGAGCAAAAGGGGGTCAAAGGTAAAGCAGAACTTAGTGATGATTCACCCTCTTCCTGTGCCGGCATTTGTTCATATTGACCTAAACGATGTAAAATACGTTGTGCCCAAAACCAAGCGAGTAGTCCAAATATAACGGCCCCCAATGCCTGCCCAGCAACCACACCTATTGCGCCATACCACTGCCCGCCAAAGTAAACCAAGGGCATAGTGCCAATAGTCGCTTTGCCAATGTTCATTACTGTTGACGTGGATGGATAACCTAAATTATTAAATGTCGCGTTGGCGATAAATAAAACGCCATTAAAAATAAAGCTAATGCATAACCAAGTACAATAAAAACGGATCAACTCAGCGGTATCACCCTGCGCACTAAAAATATGCACCACCTGTTCTTGCAGTAGAAAAATCAATAATGCTAGTAACGCGACATAACAGGCCGTAAATTGTGTTGCTCGCTTAACACTCAATATTACCCTGTCATATAATTTAGCACCAAAGTTTTGCCCTATAATTGGGCCGACAGCACCGGACATGGCAAAAATCATTCCAAAGGCAACCGGTAGTAATCGTCCGACAACCGCCCATCCAGCCACGTAACCATCACCAAATGATGCAATCATCATTGTTACATAAGCATTACCTATGGGGGTTGCCACATTAGTCGTCATAGCCGGAATAGCGACTTTAAAAATTTCACTTTGATCAGCTAGCCACTGCTTATAATGAAAGTGGCCCATTAATTGGTGTTTAGTGACTACGCCATGAAGTGCCACCCAAGCAACTGCGCAACGTGCCAAGACAGAGGCAGCTGCGGCACCGTGTAAACCTAAACCGAAAGTGAAAATAAACAGAGGATCTAAAATTGCATTCACACCACCACCCGCCAAGGTTGATAGCATTGAACGTTTAGCATCACCCACTGAGCGTAAAGCTGCTCCTGCGCTCATAGCAATGCCTAAAATAGGTAGCGAAGGAAGTAGGATGCGCAGGTATTCTACGGCGAGATCATGCGTTATACCTTTCGCTCCAATCAAGCTAACCAGTTCGGGACTAAAATACCAAGCGATGGCGGCCACCACCGCGCTAATCATCGCCCCAGTCACCAATACATTAATAACTAATCTGCGTGCTTTTTCACGATTTTGTTCACCAATGGCTTTAGACACTAAAGCGGTCATCGAAATAGATAAACCAATCGAGATAGAAGTGGTAAAAAAAGCGATAGTACCGGCATAACCAACGGCTGCTGCTAATTCTGTTTCACCTAATAGGCTAATAAAAAATAGATCGGCTAGATCGACAATAAATAGCGCGGTTAAACCAATTGCATTAGTCGATGACATGATCACGATATGACGGAAAATATTACCGCTAATAAACTTGCCTTGGGGCATATAAAAATCCGTTATTGAGAAAAACAGAAAAACAGAAAAACGTCAATGTAACAGTTGGATCACTGCGAGTCATCAATATCTGCCGATAATGGCAGCGTAAATTAAGTTGTTTGCACTGAGTAAGTTCAATCAACCAGCTGATCAGGAATATTTCATCTCATCGATACACAAAGTAGACAGTAGGACGATCCTGCTGATTTAGTCTATGACTAATGTTCCTAAAGTTTGTTATCTGACAGTAATAATTTTGCACCTAATAATATAAGCACCATCCCCGTTATACCTTCCATCCAATTTGTCAGCGCACTGCTTTTAAATAAATTTTTGGCTGAATTAATGGCAAAAGCTAAGCTACATTGCCACATCATGGCGATTAGAAAATGCACACTTGCCATGGTAAATGACTGTAAAACGGGGGAATAATTAAGGTCGATGAATTGTGGCAGAAAAGCTAAATAAAAAATCGCTGTTTTGGGGTTGAGTACGTTGGATAGAAAACCTTCGCGTAGTGAACGGCGAGCGCTGAAGCTTTTTTTATTATCCTCGTTTACGACTATTTTATGGGCCCCTTTGTGGATGGAACGAAGACTTGTGAAACCCAACCACATTAAATAGGCTGCGCCAATCCACTTTACCACTTGGAAAAGATCTGCTGATTGCAACAAAATAGCAGAAATACCTAGTGCCGAAAACATGGCGTGCACAAACAAGCCTGAGCAGATGCCTAAACTGGTCACGCATCCATCAATGTATCCTGAACGGCTACTATTGCGGATAACCAAAGCGGTATCAAGACCCGGTGTTAATGTTAAAATGGTAATCGCAATCAAAAAAGTTTCGAAATTTAATATGTGCATCACGTTAACTCTTTATAAATAAATACCTTTATACCGATGATACTTCAAGATGTAAAATCAGCAAGGCAAATCATATGGGCTATTAAGGTGCAAGTCCTTAATTTAATATGGCCACTACCTTACAACCAAGTCACCTCAAGATGCAGATTTTCACTCGATTGCATATTACTGAAGTAAAAAGTGGAGTGCTTGTCAAAGTTGGCTAATACTGTGATGAAGAAAAAGCATAATAGCGGCATGGCTAGATCTAATATCGTTAGTTTAAAACCATGCTCTATTTGTGGAAGAGCGACATTAGTTGCGCTGCTGCTATTGCGGATTGATATATCTGCCTCAACCAAAGAGTGAATTAATTATGTCTGAATCTGAATCGAATAAAGCGATTGATCAATACAATACACCTATGAATACACAGGAAGTGCCACAAGAAGCCTTTGATTGGTATGATGAGTATGCCCATGGATTAATGGATCGCCGTACTTTTTTAGCAAAGTTGTCCGGACTAGTGGCTTTGGGTTTTAGTATGAATATGTTATCGGCATCCTTGTTCCCTAATTATGCATTAGCTGAGCAAGTTTCCTTTAATGATGACGAAATCGTTGCAGAATATACTGTTTTTCCCGCCCCTAAAGGCCATGGTGAAGGGCGGGGATATTTAGTAAAACCGCGTAAACTAAAAGGTAAAGCACCAGTTGTATTAGTTATTCATGAAAATAGAGGCTTAAATCCCTATATAGAAGATGTAGCACGCAGACTGGCCAAAGTTGGGTTTATCGCTTTCGCACCCGATGCACTTTATCCTTTAGGTGGTTACCCCGGTAATGATGATGAGGGGCGGACGATGCAAAAGTCACTTGATAAAGCGAAAATAGAACAAGACTTTATTGCTGCTTCTGTGTTCTTAAAAGCGCATCCGTTAAGCACGGGAAAACTTGGGGCCGTGGGGTTTTGTTTCGGTGGGTATATCGTTAATATGCTAGCAGCGACTATTCCTGATGCTTTACAAGCGGGCGTGCCATTCTACGGAACACCTGCCGCGCCAGCGTTACGAAAAAATATTAAAGGCCCATTATTACTGCATTTTGCTGAATTCGATGAGCGCGTAAATGCGACTTGGCCCGACTATGAAGCGTTATTGGTTGCACAAAAAATTGATTATAGCGCGTATATTTATCCTAAGGTAAATCATGGTTTCCATAATGATTCCACGGGACGTTATGATGCAACAAATGCAGATCTAGCTTGGCAACGAAGTATCGATTTTTTTAAGGAAAAACTCAGTTAATATTGTGTTGCTAAAAAAATCCCGGTAGCAAAATATTATTGATGAATTACTTAAGCAGTACTGGACACCTTAAAATATGTCCAATACTGACATCAACTAATTGGCTGGTGGATCTGCCGAGTAGCCACTGCTTACAAATAGGTAATTCACACCTATTGGCATACTTCAATTTTTTATTTTGAAGTATGCCAGTTTAAGACTTTTGTATAATGCTCGGTTTTCATTACCGATAGAACCAGCGGTTGTTATCACCTTCGTGAAGGGATGCTTAGCGCCTGTTTAACTCCTTGTTAGCAAGTTTTTTGTTTTAAAGCTTATTTTACACCGCCATAAGCGAGAGAGAAGAAAGGGGTTAAAAGCTTTGAACGCATGTTTCAAACAATCACAGCAAGGAAATAAAATGCCTTCTTCACCTTTTGCTATCAACAACATACGCCTGTTTATCGCGTTTCGTATTTTTTTCAATGCACGCTTTTATTACCCTGTTTTCACCATTCTTTTTCTCGATTACGGCCTCACTATAGAGCAGTTTGCGCTTTTAAATAGCGTCTGGGCATTCACTATTGTTTGCGCAGAAGTGCCTTCCGGTGCTTTGGCCGATCTGTTTGGGAGAAAACACCTGATTGTCTCTACCTCCTTGCTTATGATGGCGGAGATTTCTCTTTTAGCTTTTGTTCCTTTAGGTAACGGACAAATTATTTTCTGGGCATTTCTTTTCAATCGCATCCTTAGTGGCCTTGCGGAAGCAATGGCTAGCGGAGCTGATGAAGCGCTTGCCTACGACTCACTGGTTGCGCAAGGGGATCCTGCAGACTGGCCAAAAGTTCTCAGTTTGTTGATGCGCTTACAGTCTGTTGCCTCAATCTTCTGTATGACTGTCGGTGCGCTTATTTACGATCCGAGTTTACTTAACCATTTACTCGGATGGCTCGGATTTTCACAAACAGTAGACCAACAAATAACCATGCGCTTTCCAATTTATTTAACGCTTATTTTAGCCGTTTTGGCAATCATGAGTGCACTTAGAATGAGCGAACAGAAAACAGAAAATCAGGCCATTCATGTTGTCAATACGCTGGCCGCCCTGAAGATGACATGGAATGCGGGAAAGTGGATTACCCAGACACCCTTTGCCCTTGCCATTATACTCTTTGGCATGTGTTACGATCATATACTGAGAATGATTGTTACGATGACTAGCCAGTACTTTCGCCTGATAGATCTCCCGGAAGCCAGCTTTGGTCTTATCGGCTCAGCTTTTGCGCTGCTTGGACTGTTTGTGCCTAAAATTGCTGAACGTATGGCTTTTAGAAATTCCCCAACAACGAATATGTTGTGGTTGTCTGCGATAACACTTGTGGCGCTGTTCGGTATTAGCGGTTTTTTCCCCTACTGGGGACTACTGCCTATGGGGCTGGTTTTTATCGCTATGATGTTTGTCTCATTTTTCACAAGTCACTATCTTAATCGAATTACTGCGTCTTACCAACGGGCGACGGTACTTAGTTTTAAAGGCATGGCTTTTAATCTTGCCTATGGCTTAATTGGTTTTTCCTTTGCTTTATTGCTTGCTTCTCAGCGAGGCATCGTGATAGCGGAACACGGTGATCTATCTCTCTCGGCAATAGAAGATCTTACCTTCCAAAATGCCATCGGCTGGTTCCCTTGGTACACCATCGTGATCCTTACTGTGACTATTATTTACTGCTTATACCGACTAAAAGGCCTCCATGCGCATAAAACCAAAGAAAGCCATGCTCGAAAATATTAATGACGATGAGCATGGCGGTTCTACATTGGGACTTTATGACGACGTAAATGAGTGCAATTTGGCTTTCTCAGCAGGGTATTATCTATCGCCAAATAATACTTATCAGCTAATAAGCGCCTCTGTTGTCGATAATTGAAGTATCTGCCTTCAATAAGCTATTTATTTAAAGTACTGTGATCACTTCATCTAACGCTCTGCGAGATTTCGGAAGTAGAGCATTGTAATCTTCGCTTGGATGATGATAGCCAATAGCTAATGCAACATGACAGTCATAACCCGCTAATTCATCAGCAAAAATTTCATTTAACAACTCAGGATCAACGCCTTCCATCGTTGTTGAGTCTATTTTTAAACGAGCCAGGGTATGCAGCGCATTGCCAAGTGCAAGATACGTTTGTGATTTAGTCCACGCTCTATGCTGTCCCTTGTCATCTGTGTTTGCTTGTACAAAACCGTAGGCTACAAAGGCAGCTTCTTTCTGATCGATAGTCATACGTTTGTCTTCTATGCCTTGATCAATAACAGCGCCAAAATCACTGCGAGCATATTCAATTTTATGTGCAAATAAAATGACATGAGAACAGGACTTAATATGATGCTGGTTAAATTGATGCTTGTTTGCGAAGGAATCATGCATACGCTGTTTTGCTTGATCTGATTCAATAACCACAAATTTCCATGGCTGAGAGTTAATCGAGGACGGTGATAAACGTAGAGCTTCAAGTAAAATCGCAAGATCTTGTTGAGATACTTTTTTACTGGCGTCGTATTTCTTGGCAGTGTAGCGTTGCTCTAAATCTTCAATAATCGGGTTTTTCATTATAATGTTACCTTTGTTAACGTAAGTTGGGATAGAAGCTGTGTATGTATATTACTACAACTCGAATAAGACATCTGTGCGAATAATATATTTTACTCCTTTGTAAATAGGCTCGGAGCTATGGATACAATGCAAGGGGTGCAAACCATGAGGAAAACAAAGAATACTGCCAGCTGTAGTGCGAATGTCTATCTCTTTAACGTCATCACCACGACGAGCTGGTTGGTCTGAATTAGTCGCATTCACTAAGAATCGTGTTGCCCCTCCTGTAAAGTCTTCGGTAAGAAGTATTAAAAAAGTCATTTGACTAAAACGATCGCCAAAGGCATCTGCAACTAACTCATTATTAATAACACGACTACCCGGCCAAGAACCATCTGAATGTGGTTTGAAATAATCGCCTTTGCGGTAACGATAAAAACGAAAACGTGCGTTCAAACCCAAAGCTAATTTTCCATTAAAGATATCCTGATCATCGCTCATTAAGTGTTTAATACGATCCCATATAATACCATCCGTTTGCTCATCAACAACCCAAGTAAGACTATCATTGTGGCGAATATCTCGTGGTAGAGAAACCGCTGCATCAGCTAAATACCCCATTGACTCGCTAACTTCGATCAGTCGCTCACATTCTTCAATGGAGAGGACATTCAGTAATTGAAAAGCGCCAGGTAGTTGCGTGAGTATTTTTTTAGTAATGACTCGCTCCGGCGTTGTGGATAGTTTAGCTATGTTGGCTTTATTGCTTGCCCAAGTTGGTAATGCTGGGTGTTCAGCCCCCGGCTCATAAGCTGCTACAAAGTAATCTTTGTTATTGAATGATTTATTCATCGTGTTTGGCCTTATTTAAAGAGAGTTATTTACTGATTACGCGCACTTGTGCAAATTGGCGGTGCCCAGCTGCGGAGCCATGAAAACCAAATCCACTTTGTTTCGCGCCTACCCAAGGAGCATTGCCGCCACCAACTCCCTGATTGACTGCGACCATACCTGCTTCAAGTTGTTCTGCGACAGCATTAGCTCCCTGACCACCGAAGACGACAGCACCTAGTCCATAAGGGCTATCATTCGCTCTAGAGATTGCCTCGTCAATTGACTGGAAATGACTGATAGCGACAACGGGACCAAAGGTTTCATGTTGTTCTAAAAGCATATCGGGGGTAATACCGGTAATGACCGTTGGTTGTATAAAGGGTAATGGATAATGATCGAGGCCTAGTAATAGTTGCGCACCTTTTGCTGTTGCATCTTGCAATTGCGTCAATATTTTTTGATGCTGTTTTTGGTTAACTATCGGACCAATGTTAACTTCAGTTTGATCCCATGGGCCAACTTTATAGCGACGCGCCAAGGCAACGACTTTTCGTTCAAATTCATCGCCAATACGCGCATCAACATAAATGCGTTCGGTAGCGGTACACATCTGCCCCGCATTTTCAAACGAGCTGGCAACTGCAAATTGTACTGCTGCATCAATATTGGCGTTGGCCATGACAATCATTGGATCATTGCCACCCAGTTCCATAACTAGTCGTTTTAAACCTGACGCAGCATTTGCCATAATGTCTTTACCTGCTGCCAGCGAGCCTGTAAATGCAACCATATGAATATCACTCACAACCAGAGCTTGCCCTGTTTTTTTATCGCCTTGAGCAAGTTGTAATACATTCTTTGGTAAAATTTCGTTTAACCTATTTACAAAAAGTTCAGCAACCAGCGGTGTTTCTTCAGAAGGCTTTAAAATAACGCTATTGCCCGCAATTAATGCCGGCATGATTAAATTATTTGCCATTGCTAAAGGGTAATTCCAAGGAGAAATAACAGCGACGACACCAAGTGGCCTATATTGTAATTGAGTACTTCTATCGATATTTTCACTGCTCAATGCCTGCGCTATTTCCTGCGCAAAATAAGCGCCATTTTGGATAGTGCCTCCCGCTTCATAAGTTGCACGTTGGTAGTCTTTACCCATTTCTTGGCTAATCAGTTTAGCCAATTGATCTTGTATCGGCGCTAAGTGCTGATAGGCATTGGCTACAATTTTTTGACGTTGGGCTAATGATAACGTTGCCCAACTTTTATGTGCATGTTGTGAGGAACTAACTAATGCCGGAATTTGCTCAGTCGTTGTAATTGTAACCGTACCGATCTCTTCATGGGTGCTTGGGTCATAAGATGTTAACGTCGACATGTGGGGGCTTCCTCGCGGTAATTTTTATTTAAAGTGCTGTCTATCTGGAGTATTCTGATACACTGGAAAATAAAAGCAACTAGTATACTTTTAGTAACCTGTATGTGAAAGCAAATATATCATTAAAAACAATAACTAATGTGCAAAAATAAATTATAACCGTTGCACTTAACCTGGCTCTGTTGAATGTGGCATCCATTTTTTGAGGGGGAGATGGAAAGCTTCTATTCTCAGCCACCTGATAAAAGGGGGGCAATCAATCACCATGATCGGTGCGGTGCAATAGCATTTTATCGGGTGTAGTATTATTATCTTCGTTGCATTAATACTTTACTGGGCGTAGGATTTCATCAGTGTTACGCGTAACCTTCGTGTGTAGCTAGTGATAGCTAGTGATAGCTAGTGATAGCTACGCATGTCTATTGTCTAAATTGTATGAGGCGTTTATGGAAGAGCTAGAGAATGTAGTAACACTCGAAAACAGCACCATCGTCATCTTTGGTGCTTCTGGAGATCTAACCCACCGAAAACTTATCCCTGCGCTTTACCACCTTTATGAAAATGGCATGTTACCTAAGGATTTTGCCATTTTAGGTGTCAGCCGCACCGAGTTTAGTGATCAGACCTTTCGAGAAAAAATGCAAGCGTCCTTAGTAAAAAATGAAAAACACCAGTGTGATGCGTTAAAAAGCTTTTCTGAGCATCTCTATTTCGAGTCGCTTAATACCTCTGACGTAAGCGTATATGCTAGCCTTAAAGCGCGTTTATCTGAGTTGAACAAAAAACACCAAACGGGTGGAAACACGGTTTATTACTTGTCTACACCACCTAGTTTGTATGGCGTTATTCCTGAATGTCTTGCAGCTCATGGACTTAATGATGAGAGTGATGGCTGGAAAAATCTTATCATTGAAAAGCCATTTGGATATGATCTTGATTCGGCGAAGTCGTTAGACAAACAAATACACGCCTCTTTTCAAGAACATCAAATCTATCGAATCGACCACTACCTTGGCAAAGAAACAGTTCAAAACTTATTGGTTTTACGCTTCTCTAACGCTATGTTCGAACCTTTATGGAATCACAACTATATCGACCATGTTGAAATAACCTCTGCAGAGTTTCTCGGTGTAGAAGAGCGAGGCGGTTACTATGATGACGCGGGTGCTGTAAGAGATATGTTCCAGAACCATTTATTACAGGTATTGGCAATGGTGGGTATGGAGCCACCCTCGGTTATCAACGCCGACTCAATGCGCGACGAAGTTGTCAAGGTTATGCAGTGCTTCAGACCGCTTAGTGAGGACTGCCTGAAAAATAATCTGGTGCTGGGACAGTACACGGCATCAATGGTCCGCGGCCAATCCCTACCTGGGTATAGAGAAGAAGCGGGGGTGGCGGATGATTCGCGTACCGAAACTTATGTCGGGCTGAAGATGTTCATCGATAATTGGCGATGGGCTGGTGTGCCTTTCTACGTACGTACCGGAAAACGTTTACCTACCCGTGTCACGGAGGTGGTTATCCACTTTAAGACTACGCCTCATCCAGTTTTTGGGATTAATGCACCGGAAAACAAATTGATTATTCGCATTCAGCCTGACGAGGGCATTCTGCTCAGTTTTGGTCTTAAAAAACCAGGTTCAGGTTTCGAGGCAAAAGAGGTTTCGATGGATTTCCATTACCAAGACCTTGAAGAAAGCAATATGCTAACCGCCTACGAGCGATTAATTCACGACAGTATGAAAAGTGATGCAACCCTGTTTGCCAGAACCGATGCAGTCGAGGCCTGCTGGAAGTTTGTGCAACCCATGTTGGACTATAAGGAAAATCCCGAGCATCTGTTTGGCTATGCCGCAGGCACATGGGGGCCAAAAGAAGCTGATAGTATTTTGGTCAACGATGGACGCAAATGGCGATTCCCTTGTAAGAACCTTACCGACACGGATTATTGCGAACTTTAATGATCAATCACTTTGTATTGGCAAGAGCGCAAAATTTTAGTAATGACAATGAAGGATTTGAGTGAAGTCGATTGCCGCTCAAATCGAGTGCTACCTTGATCTACCGGCAGCGAAATATATAACCAAAGGAGAATAGAATGAAAGGTGATATCGGCGTTATTGGCTTAGCAGTTATGGGGCAAAATCTAATCTTGAATATGAACGATCACGGATTCAATGTGGTTGCTTTTAATCGTACCGTGTCAAAAGTGGACGATTTCCTAGAAGGGGTTGCGAAGGGAACCAATATTATTGGCGCTAGCTCCCTTGCTGATTTGGTATCTAAACTAAAAATGCCTCGTAAAGTTATGTTGATGGTACGTGCAGGTGATGTTGTTGACGCATTTATCGAACAATTGCTCCCGTTGTTGGACAAGGGCGATATCATCATTGATGGTGGTAACTCGAATTATCCTGATACAAACCGTCGTGTCGCCTCTCTACAAGAGAAAGGGATTTATTATGTGGGTACAGGTGTTTCTGGCGGTGAAGAGGGCGCTCGTTTTGGTCCCTCTATCATGCCCGGTGGTGCACCACAAGCTTGGCCTCATGTTAAGCCTATATTCCAAGCTATTTCTGCCAAAACTGAGTCAGGCGAGGCATGCTGTGATTGGGTAGGCAAAGACGGTTCCGGGCACTTTGTTAAAATGGTTCATAATGGTATCGAATACGGTGATATGCAACTAATAAGTGAGGCTTATCATTTCATGAAAGAAGGGCTTGGATTATCACACGACGAAATGCAGGCCACCTTTGAAGAGTGGAAATCTACCCAACTAGATAGCTATTTGATTGATATTACAACTGATATCCTCGGTTATAAGGATGACGATGGCGAGCCTTTGGTGGAGAAAATTCTCGACACAGCAGGACAAAAAGGCACGGGTAAGTGGACTGGTATTAACGCACTGGATCTCGGTATTCCTTTGACGCTTATTACTGAGTCTGTATTTGCGCGGTGCCTCTCATCTTTGAAAGAGCAGCGAGTCGCAGCTGAAAAATTGTTTGAGAAAACCATTGCGCCTGTACAGGGAGAAAAAAAAGAGTGGCTTGAAGCGTTGAAATACGCGTTACTTGCATCAAAGATAATCTCTTATGCACAAGGCTTTATGCTTATCCGAGAAGCCTCCGAAGACAATGACTGGGCACTAAACTATGGCAGCGTAGCCTTGATGTGGCGTGGTGGTTGTATTATCCGCAGTGCTTTTCTTAGCAATATTCGCGATGCCTACGCAAATAATCCAGAGATTAAGTTCTTGGGTTCAGATCCCTACTTCAAAGATATCCTCGTAGAGAGCATGCCTGCGTGGCGTAAAATCGTTGCCAAGGCTATCGAAATAGGTCTGCCAATGCCAACCATGACTTCGGCGTTAACATTCCTTGATGGTTATACAACTGCTAGATTGCCTGCGAATATGATTCAGGCTCAGCGTGATTATTTCGGCGCCCACACTTATCAGCGTATTGACCAACCTCAAGGCGATTTCTTCCATACCAACTGGACTGGAACAGGCGGTGATACGGCGTCAACGACTTATGATGCTTAATAATTCGATGTGGTTCCAAGAGAGCTAAGTGGCTCTCTTTTTAGATCTGTACCCAAACCATCAGTAAATAGGCCGTAAGGAAAAAAATGCGGCTAATATGGATCGCCCAGATAGGTCAAATAATCAAGCTGAAAATGCAGAGCCTTATTGGATTGGTGACAACTAGAGCTCATCTGCTTTTTGCTAAGCTAGCGTTGTGGTTATTGTGTTTTTCGAAGCTCTTTTAGCACCGACGCTGGGAAAAAATCATACTTTTTTAAATCTCTATGATAGACCTTTGAGCGCAAGCGGAAATTGGTGCTTTTCCAGTCATTTAATTTTAGATGGGGAAGCAAGAGATCAATGTCGGCAGCAGAAATTAATGACATTGAGGACCTAAATTGATAAAAAGTTTCTGCGTTGAGAGGAAATCCGTTAAAGTGATCATATAACATGATCACCGCCCATGCCGCATCCATAAAATGGCCACCGACAGAGGCGCTAATCTGGCCTTTTTTAACGGCTTCGAGCCCCTCTTTAGACCAATCAACACCGCCGGTCAGATAGTCCTTCCCCTGTATTAAAGCATGCTCAGTTAAGGCTTGCTCTACACCTATGGCCATTAGATCGCTCGCTGCCCAGTAAACATTTGTATCGGGATAGCGTAGTGATAAATGAAGCGCTTTATAGTATGCCTTTTGTTGTAACCAGTAAGCATAAACGTTGCGTAACAAATTGCTATTACCATCTTCTTCGATTGCCCTCTGCAAGCCTGCTAAACGTTGTTGTGCTGGGGTATCTGCAATTGAACCGTTAATCGCAATAATCTGTACAACGCCATTTTTGTCGGTTAAATTTTTCTGCCGAGCTTGCCCTATTAAGTGTTTTCCTAACAGGTATCCGGCTTGAATATCGTCAGGCATCAGGGTCGCGAGCCAATATTTATATTTTTGTTGCGGTTTACCAGCTAGTTGTATGTCGTCGCCTATTAAGTCGGAATTGAATAATAAGAATGGAAGTCGCAATTGCTCGGCTTCTTTCATCATTTGTAGTGCGACCAAGCCAACGTTGGGAAAGATAACCGCATCAACATTTAGCTGTTTCGCTTTTTTTAGCATCTTAAACATCTCTCTTTTAGAGTTGTTTGTGTGCCAAATTGAAAGCTTTATATTTAGCTGCTGGGCAGCCTGCTTAGCAAAGCCTTCAACAGGTTCCCAGAAAGCGTCTTCAGAGTATCGAGGTGAAAAGAGTGCGAAGTGTAACGGTTGTGCGCTAACTGCGATGGAAATAAATAAATTTAAGAGTAAGCATAGCTTTACAAAAAAATGCCTCATTATCGTCCTTATTATTTGAATTTTATATATTTAATCTAAAAAATACGCCGTAAATGGAAGTCTTGTCGAATCACTCATTACATAGAAAAACCTCAACAAGGCTTTAAAAAATACACTGCGTTGCTTTTTACATAGCAATGCTAAGTTTTAGTGTGTCCGAAAGCAGCCGAATCTATCGCATTTAAATCAATCAGGCAATATATCTGAATCAAAATGCATTTATCAGTCTTTAGCTCGGGCAGCAAAACAAGGCGCAATATGAGGACCTTTGGAGAGATTAACTTCGCAATTCCTCGTCTTAAAAGCATTCAAATAAAGATTTTAATCCTTTTAAGACGAGCCCCTAGCGAATGTTACAAGATCCGATTGGTTTTTAAGCGAGCGACCGATGCTGAAATTTTTTTTTGGGTGGTGCTGTCTTGATTTAACCTGTTAGATCTTTACCTTCACGCTAGAGACCTTTCACTACAGGAGTTGTTAGTTTTTGCATCTTCAATGACAACGGCTATATTACTTTAAATGTAATCAATATATTCGACGGCAATCGCACAAAGTCATTATTGTAGACTGGTGTAAAGGTAACTCAGTGCAACAATAACTGCATGCTATCGATGATAGTAACTATCTGTCTTAATCATAAAATTAAGGAAAGAGGGAAATGTTATTTGTATTTACTTAGCCTTCATTTTAACAAGCATAAATGAAGCGAAGATTTTTTTGGGGGGGGTAATGGATAGTTGCCTACCAAATTATGGGCTGCATAAAATCTGCAATTTGAGCTGTTGTTTTTGTAACTACTTTTAATCGTTGAAAAAGGCGCATTTAAAGCATTGAACTAAGCAAAAATAGCTTATCTCGTAGCACAAATTGGCTGTTTTTATAATAAAGCACCCGTTTCAACTGCTGCTCAGTAGATACCCAATAAGTTTAACTTATAGATTTGCATTTTTTGACTATTGCTTTTGTCATGCCCTTAAAAATAAAAAGATGTGCGGGCATCATTACAAACCAATATAACAGTCCCCAAAATCCGGCTGGATGCCACCAAGCACGTATATCTAATTCTCTATAAGTGCCTTTATCGACAATGTTAAATTCTAATCGGCCCAGTCCCGGGGCTTTCATGCCAAATAATAAAGACAAAAAGGCATTTTTTTTAATAGATATCACTTTCCATGAATCAATTCTATCACCTAATGCTAATTTCCTCGGATCTCGGCGATAACGTTTTAATGAATTACCGCCAGCAAGGTAATCCATCCATTCTCTGGTTCGCCATAAAATGTTGGCGAAAAAGTATCCTTCTTGGGTACCAATTAATTGAATCTGTTGCCATAGAGATTCGGCACTTACAGTGGTCTTTAATCGGTAGCCTGCTTGCTTCGGATAATAACTATAACCGGGTTGCCAACGAGACAGCGCATCTGCATCAAATCCCCAAATCACACTGTCTATAATATCTCTTTCATGGGCAAAGGTACTCGCAACGGCCTGTTCAAATGAAAGTAATGGTTGTGGAATGAGTGCTTGGATCTCTTCACCGTTGGCAGTTAAGTCATAACGCAAACCGCCGACTAATGCCTTGGCAATGTTAGTCGGCACAGAGGTCATGATCTTCAGCCAGTAAGCGGCCATCTTCGGGGTAAGAAATGCTAAGGGGATAATATGCACCTTTTCACCTGCTAATTTACCTATTATCTGCATCTGTTTTTTATATGTCAGTAATTCGGGACCGGCAATATCAAAAATTTTATGTGTAGTGGGAGTGAATTTGAGTAATTCAACAAGATAATAAAGTAGATTTTCTAAGGCAATGGGCGAATTGTGAGAAGCCATCCATTTAGGCGTGATGATAATGGGGAGATGATAAACGAAATCACGCATCACCTCAAAAGCCGCCGAACCCGGACCGACAATTATGCCCGCCCTTAACTCAGTGACTACAACACTGCTTTCTCTTAAAATTTCACCGGTTTTTTTACGTGCAATGAAATGTTTTGAAAGAGCCGAAATAGGTTGTAGAGAGCCTAAATAAATAACCTGTTTAACTTGGCTGGCTTTTAATTGCTCACTAAAATTTTTGGCACTGAAGAGTTCAACATCAACAAAATCATCACCATGACTCATGCCATGTACAAGAAAAAATACGATATCAATGTTTTTTAAAAGAAGCGATAAATCACTGCTTATGGCTAAGTCTAACTGGACAATATTGACATTTTCTAGGCTGCTCCAGTGACGTTTCTGAAGTGAGTTTAGATCCCGTCCTGTCGCTGTTACGTAATAACCTTTTTGTGCAAGTACAGGCACTAATTGACTGCCCACATAACCGGATGCCCCGACGACCAAAATGTTTTTTACCATCAATTATCACCTTTTTTTATACAGCTTGTCATAAGGCTGCTTATTAAGCATATATTGCACTGCTGACTTAGCAATATAAAAACGTCTAACGAATAGATGAAAAACTGATCCCCATCACTTGATATTATTAGTCGGTTAACTCCTAATGTACAAAAAAAACGACATAACCTATTGTAATATAATGAGTACTTTAAAAAAATGACGATTGACACTTGCTGTATTCGGTCTATAGTTAATTTGACTATATTTTAATTCAGTAAATGGATTGGGTCGATTACGCAACCATTGCAATTCAAAACCTTTAAGGGGACTCTCATGGCAGATACAAAATCATGGCCTGATATGGCGATTGATATATACGATAAGTTGACTGGGCGTGGCGCCGAAATCTCCTACACCTTAGAAAACATGGAGATATGGATCCCCAGTGGCACTGGTGATGACGCCACTCATGCAAAATGGAAAGTCAACGGCACGTTGAAAATTAGTAGCCGAGATACTTCAAAGGCGAGTTAGCTGCAATGAACGCTGCACTGGATGTGTTCACTCGGTTATCGTTAACCGACGAAAGTGGTAATCAGATATTGGTGAATGCGGACAACGAAATTATATCAGTCATGTTACCTAGTCTGAAGGTTGCGCGAACGCTGTTAAAGCAACTCAGTAATTGCCAGCAGCGAGCTTGGATAATTGCCAACTTCCATCGCGGTTTGAATCACGCGGATTTGATTTTCGAGTTTCAAATCGCTCATCGTATTATTGCACGGATTGGTCCACACACCACTTCGGGCGTGTTTTCACGCATGGCGGGGTTTGGCCCGGTGGAGCTGAAAATAATTGCGATCCTACAATCTCTGTTGAAAAGATAAGCCCAACATTAAATAGAGTGGGTTCAAAAATCAATCCCATATTTTACTTTCAAGGCATCGTATCCCTACTGATGTCATTAAGCGCAGCCTCAACAGCTGTTAAAGCGCCTTCAAGATAACCAGCTTCAACTTGCGCATATTCTGACGCGACAAAATACAGTTTGAGTTGTTTTAGTTGTTGTTGATAACGACTCAGATTCAGCTCTGCATGTTTTGGCGGCTCGGCAATATCCTGCGCTGTTGCCACCCATTTATCCTTGGCCCAATCAGTAAGGTAAACACGTGTCGGTTTTGCGGCTTGCTCTCCAAATAGTGCCGCTAGTTGCTCAACACATGCCAATTCAAGTTGTTGCTTTGTTAGTTGCAGGCGCACTGAGTAGGGCAATCCAATAAAGCCAAATAATGCAAACCCTTGATCCCTTGTAGCAGACGCATCATGTATCTCTACCATCGGGCCTATCTGACTGAAAGCTTGTCCAGCCAGTCCTTGCTGTCGCCAAAAGGGTTGTTCGTACACAGCCACAAATTTAGCTTGGCCAGACATCCAAGTTTGCTGCTTATCCAGAAGGGTAGTGAGTTGTGTGCAAACAATGTTTTTACTTGTTAACAAATGAGAAGCGATTCTTGGCGGCACGGCCATGATCAAACGTTGAGACTTAAAAACTGGTGACGATCCACTGCTATCAATTGATAACGTCCATTGGCCTTGATCATGTTCGATGTCAGTAACTGGGTGAGTCGTTTTTATATTTTCTGATCCAGCTTTTTTGCTCAAGGCGGTGATTAATTTTTGCGTGCCACCCGTGATTCGGTAAGATAGCATGACGTCTGAGCCAGACGTCCGGGTCACGGCTTGATTCTCCCTTAGCTGATATAACACGTCGCCACGGGTGTATTGCTCAAACCAGTCAACATCTAATTCTTTTAGCAGTTTTTGCATTTTCTTCTGATGCGGCCAAAACCATGTTGGACCTAGGTCAACGGATAGCGTTGCATTATTGGCCACAACTTTACTCTGAATTCGGCCTCCTAAGGTCGGTTTTGCCTCGAGTAAGATAAATGCAATATTAAGTTGCCTAAGACGCCATGCGCAGTACAAGCCTGCTATGCCGCCTCCAACAATAATCGTATTAACAGTGCTCATTGAGCGTTTCTCACTGATGCTTGCCAGAGAGATTTTTTGTGCTTCATTTTTACAACTCCAAATGTTGGTATTTAATCAGTAACTGACTGCTTTTTTTAACAGTTAAGACTCGACTATTTGAGGCTGCTAAACGCAGCCAGTGGCCATCGTTAAATTGCGACTTATGGCTGCTTATCTGTCCTTGCAAGACTAGTATTTCAATACCTTGTTTGCTCCATGCAGGATCAATAACAAAGTCTTGATTTGCTTTCAGCAACTCGACTTTTTCATAGTCATTAAACAATATCCTTCTATTACAGAGGCGATCATCGATATTCGCGGCTTGTTGCCCACTACTAAGCACCACATGCTGACTATCATTAGGAGCAAACTGTTGTAATTTAACCCAAATCAAACAACCGTCACGACTGAACGGTTTATGAGAAGAGCCGGGCGGATTCCTCACATAACTGCCTGTGGGATAATCGCCATATTGATCAGAGAACGTCCCCGCTAATACGAAAAACTCCTCACCCATGGGGTGTGTATGAGATGCAAATTGACTATTAGGTTGATACGCAACAATACTCGTTGCACGCAGGGTTTTTTCTCCACCTTCTCTTTCTAAAAGAAGACGTTTGATGCCTTTTGCGGGCGAGGGTAACCATGGCGATTGGCGTAAGCTAATTGCGGCATCTACAGCCAAGTCATGGTTTAGCTGCATATGCTCTACCGGCATATTGTCGAGGTCAACCTGCTGGCTTTGTGCATAGAGTTGTTGCCAAAAACTGTTCATCTCTTTCATCGTACACCGCCGATTTGTTGGGTTGCTGCTCAGAATAAATAAGGTAAATTAGCGCTTTAAAATGAGCCCACAAAAAGCGCTAAAAAGCTTCGGTAAATAGGATATGCCTACCTAGCAAATAATAATGCCTGCACAGAAATTGTCTATTCGAGAGTCAAAAATGTTGGCAATGCTAATTACGGCCTGCCATTACGCCTCCATCTACATCGAGCACTGCGCCAGTGATCCAGCGAGCCTTTTCAGAGAGCAAAAATTCGATTGAATCTGCCACATCTTCAACACTCCCTATACGGCCAATGGGATGGAAATCGTTAAAACCTTGTAACGATTCTTCGATTTTATCTGCTTCGATAAACGATTTGTAGATAGTTGACAATACCACTGCAGGAGCAACGGCATTAACTCGGATAGAAGAATCTCCAAGTTCCATTGCCAGATTTTTTGTCAACGCATGTAAGGCTGCTTTTTGCATTGAATAAGCAGAAGAGGGGGGCGCTTTAACTGCTTGGTGTGCCCACATTGAGCCAATATTTACAATAGACCCTCCCTGATGGGATTGCATATTCTTAACCACTGCTTGGGTAATAAAGAAAAAGGCTTTGTTGATGTCCATTTGGGCATCGTAATCCTGTTTGCTATGGTCAACAAAAGCAACGGGTTTAAAAAAACCGGCAGCGTTAACCAAGTACTCGATATGACGAGATTCAGCTTGAATCTGTTTGATAAATTCATCTACTTGGTTGGCGTCATATAAATCTACTTTAACTGTTTCAACTACTCCAGCCGTGGAGTGTTCTAAGTCAGCTTTAGCTGCCGCCAAGTTGGTTTCATTACTAGACATAATGATCACTGTTTTTCCTTGAGCAAGTAGTCGTCTCGCCGTTTCTTTGCCTATTCCGTTGGAACCACCAACGATTAACGCGATAGAATTATTTAACATATGTATTTCTCCAAAAGAAGTTTAATTTAATTACCTATCAGTAGATAGGTAATTATCTTACGCTTGTCTTAGGAGCCTCGTCAATATTTATATATCCATGCATATATAAATAACCTCAATTCTGGATAAGCTAAACGATACAGTACCGTTATTTACGCGTATTTCTGCGTTAAATCATCTGCCAATAACCAGTTATTGCTGCGATGATTCGCCTTGAACTACGCAAAACTAACAGCACTGTATAATATGTTTTTTAGCTTGTTGATATTTAATCTGATTTCGCTTCCATTATCCAGAACTGAGGTTAAATATTGAGCTTGCTAGGGCGGTTGTAAAAACACTTCTTATTGCGACATAAAAAAATATCTACCTATTGATAGGCACTTTGTCTAAAATGGACAATATTATCTTCAGCAGTGCTAATCTGGCTGATTATTTGAGCCCGGGAGTGACATCGATGTCGAAAAGAGAAGAATTACTAGCAGCGGCACAATCAAAAGTGAGATCCGGAGGTTATAGTAATTTCAGTTTTCGCGAGTTAGCGACTGAAGTGGGTATTAAGAGCGCTAGTGTGCATTATCACTTCCCAACAAAAAGCGACTTGGGAGCTGAACTGGCCCGCCAATATACCGATCGTTTTTTGTCTAATTTAGGCGATCCCCTTGAGCTAGTTAGTGACGGTAAAAATCCTATTGATATTTACGTCAACCAGTTTAGGAATGCATTGATTATGGATAAAAAAATGTGTCTGTGTGGTTTGCTTGGGGCTGAATCCGACGGCTTACCCGATAAAGTTCAATATGAAACGAAGCGTTTTTTTGAACGTAATATAGCCTGGTTGGAAATGGCCTATCAGGTTGTTGCCGTTGACAATAAAAACAGCGCCAAAGCTAATGCAATCAAAACTATTTCATTGCTGGAAGGGGCCATGCTGGTCAGCAAAACGCTTGGGGATAATCAAATATTTGAGCAGGCTGTGATTGGGTTGACTGATTAGCATAACGTGGAGTCGGCATCAATTTGTTGTTACTGTGCGTTTTTAATCATGCTTTATCTGATCTAACTGTTGTTTTAACCCATATGTCGTTGCTTGCTTAGCCTCTTTGTTGATGAAAATTTATTCAATTTAGCGCTCTTCATCTAAAAATTAACAACAATACCGCTACCATACTAAGAAATACAAACGCAGTAAAAAATAGATGTCAGATAACAACACCATGATAATGGATATACGACCATGGTCTCTTACATCAAATCCGTATAATCTTCGAAAGACATCACCCTAAATAACGTTAACAGCCTGATGGTAATCTTTCCTCGGATATATGCTTTAGCTATTCAAAGGATATGACTTCATCGAATTATGACGCTGCGTTTTTGTATTTTATCCTCTATTCGCTATTAAAAGCGGAATTCTTATATTAAAAATTTGAAAGAAAACGCAATTGCGAAGAAGCTTTGTTTATACGTCCCGCATCGAATTTATAGTACAGTTTAATAATCAGGAATTTATTTAAAGCGCTTCAAATAATTTCAAATCAATCAATCCCTTTAAGATCAAGGTCACATACTAAGACTTCGCTTATTGAATTAAATATTTTCTTTGTTAAATTTAAAGCGCTTTAAAAATAAAAGGAATCATCATGACAACACTAAAATCTCTTGCTCAATATCTCAATCTATCTCAGGCAACTGTTAGCAGGGCCCTTAACGGTTTCCCTGAAGTGGGTGATAAAACGAGGCTGCGCGTATTAAATGCTGCCAGTGAATTGGGGTATCAGGCAAATGCAAATGCTCGCAAGTTAGCTACGGGACGCTCTCGTATGATTGGCATTGTGTTGCATTCACCAGACGAATTAATTAATGCTCCTACGTATGTAGAGGAGCTTGCGAATATCAGTCATCACTTAGGCGATTCTGATTATGATTTACTGATCAACTCCGCACGTAAAGGCAAGGCCCTTGAGTCATTTAAACGATTTGTATCCAGCCGAGCTATCGATGGTGTGATCATTAAAGCACCTGATGTGAATGATGAACGAATAAAATATTTGTTAGAACAAGACTTTCCTTTTGTAGTGCATGGTCGCACTGATAAAGAAGTTGATTATGCCTATTTTGATATTGATAACGAAGGTGCAGCTTCTCAGTCTGTTAACTTACTCGCCGATCTCGGCCATAAACGAATTGCCATGCTTAATGCACCTTCTCATTTCGCTTTCTCTGCTCAAAGAGAGGAAGGCTTTAAAAACACAATGAAAGAACGAGGAATAGATATTGCAGATTCATTCATTGTTAATCGACCAATGGCAGAAGAGGAGGGGTATAAAGCGGCTATCGAATGGTTTAAAGATAAAAACAGCTGCTCAGATTTAATTCCAACAGCGGTAGTTTGTTCGAGTGTTAGCCAAGCATATGGGCTTTATCTTGCCGCAAAAGAGCTCGGTATTATCATAGGTAAAGATCTATCCGTTATCGCGCATGATGATGTTATCGCACATTTGAAAACAGAGAATTTTACTCCTCCTCTTGCCGTCACTCGTTCCCCATTTACTGATTCGTGCAAACCACTCGCGGATACTATTGTCGCCATTCTTTCCGGTGTTGAACCGAAAAACTTACAAACAATAGCACCTGTTGAATTAGTGGTTAGGAAATCCATTGGCGTCGCCCATCAAGAAGATATTTAGACACACGATCAGTTAGTTAGCACCATCAATAAAAGAACATAACAATCCTTTAAGAGTTGCTTAGACATATTATTAATACTAGGAAATAAGAAATGAGTAGAACCAAAGAATATCAATTTGAGCATGTGGAATGGTCTAAAGCCGCCAATATTTATGAAGTGAATATTCGTCAATTTACGCCAGAGGGAACGTTTAACGCATTTAGAAGTCATTTGCCAAGATTGAAAAAAATGGGTGTTGATATTTTGTGGTTTATGCCTATTCATCCCGTGGGAATAAAAAATCGCAAAGGTACTTTAGGCAGCGGTTACTCTGTTAAAGATTACTACCAAGTAAATCCTGAATTTGGTTCACTTGACGATTTCAAAGCCCTTGTGCAAGAGATACATTCCATGGGGATGTATGTTTTGATTGATTGGGTTGCTAATCACACGGCCTGGGATAATTGCTGGGTAACGGAGCATCCAGAGTGGTATAAAAAAAATGAAAAAGGTGAAATTCATTCTTACATTTATGATAACGGCAAAGAACTTGAGTACTGGGATGATGTAGTCGGCCTCGATTACAAACACCCAAAATTGTGGGATGCCATGATAAATGCGCTAAGTTATTGGGTGAAGTTTGTTGGCATAGATGGTTACCGTTGTGATGTGGCTGGATTAGTACCAGTTAAATTTTGGGAAAAGGCAAGAGCAGAGTTAGACAGTATTAAACCTATTTTTATGCTTGCTGAATGGTCATCTCCAGAGCTACATAACAAGGCCTTCGATATGACCTACGACTGGGGATTGTATGATGTAATGAGTAACATTGTTAAGGGGAAAAGTACAGCATTAGCGATTCGAGAACATGTCGAATTATCTGCCATGGAATATCCTGAAGATGCCTACCGAATGGCTTTTACCACCAATCACGATAAAAATAGTTGGGATGAGTGCGATACGAAATTGTATGGGCATGCATTCAAAGCATATTCAGTGTTGGCTATGACTTTGTTAGGGATGCCACTAATTTATAGTGGGCAAGAATCAGGCCTTGATAAACAGCTATCTTTTTTTGCAAAAGAGGATATTAATTGGAAAGCATTTCAATACGATGATTTCTACAAGCAATTACTCATGCTAAAGAAAAATAACCCGGCATTATGGAATGGGCAATACGGAGCAAAAACACAGGTATTAGAAGAAACTAGTGATACTGTTTTTTGTTTTAGTCGTGAAAAAGATAAAAATAGTATTGTCGTCATGATTAACCTTTCTGACAGAAATCAACAGTTTTACTCAAAGAAGCTTTTACAAGAGATAAAGCTTAAGCCGTTCGAATATAAAATCACCACTTCCAACCAAAGTGACATTTAATGTTACATTCTATTTACAATTTAAAAGGAAATTTACAATGAGAAAACTATCGATAGTTGCTATCTCTGGTCTTTTGGCTATTGGTTCCCTCCCCGTCAATGCATTTAGTGATAATGTGATTACAGTGTGGGCTCCTGCTGATAAAGGCTATAATGGCATTATGGAAATAGGCAAAAAATTTGAACAAGATACGGGGGTAAAGGTTAACGTAGAGCACCCATCCGAATTAGAAAATAAATTCCCGCAAGTCGCCTCGACAGGTAGTGGTCCTGACATCATGATTTTTGCACATGATCGTTTTGGTGGTTATGCGGAAGCCGGATTAGTCCGGGAAGTTTCTCCAAGTAATGATTTTAAATCTAAATTCGATAGCTACACATGGAGCGCCTTAAAATATAAAGGAAAGTATTTCGGTTACCCCATCTCAGCTGAAACATTATCGCTTATATACAACAAAGATTTAATGTCCAAACCAATGGAAAATTGGGAAGATGTTTTTGCCATAGATAAGTCCATGTCAGGTGATAAGAAAGCCATAATATGGGATATACAATCACCTTTCTTCACTTGGCCTATTCTTTCTGCGAATGGTGGATATGCCTTTAAAATAACAGCCAACGGATTTGATGCTAAGGACGTAGGGGTGAACAATAAAGGTGCGAACCAGTCAATGGCATTTGTTAAAAAATTAGTTGACCAAAAAATTATTTCTTCAGACGCTGATTATGCAAATGCTGAATCTGCCTTTAATAAAGGTGAGGTTGCAATGACAGTTAATGGCCCATGGTCATGGAAAAATTTAGATAAATCTGGCATTAATTATGGTTTAGCTGTTCTCCCTAAATTAAACGGTAAACCTTCTCGTCCTTTCGTTGGTATTTTAACTGCTGGAATTAGTACAGCATCCCCTAATAGTGATTTAGCTAAAGAGTTTATTGAGAATTACCTCCTTACGGATGATGGGCTGAGATATATGAATCAATACGCCCCTATTGGTGCACCCGCTCTAAAAAGTTTTCAGAAGGAGTTAAGCAAGGATCCTCGCGTGATGGTCACTATTCAAAATGCGAAAATAGGAGACGTTATGCCAAACATACCGCAAATGATGCCATTTTGGTTTGGACAAAAAGCAGCCATTGGTAATGTCATTACTGGCCGTCAATCTATCGAAGAAGCACTGGCGACAGTTGAAAAACGAATGTTGCAATAATCAATACAAAATAGCAAAAACTGTTCTAAATAAATTCTGTTATTAATAAAAATCAAATCGAGCAGAGAACAATGTAATCTCTTCGCTCGATTTATTACAAGTGCAATATTGGTCGATATCTATAAAAATAAAATCAATTGAGTTAATGATGCTTTAGTAAAAAGTAACGTCTGATAAATAAAGCTTTCAATTTATCGTTCATTTTCTACATACGTTAATGCCGCCTGTAATGCATCGTAACGAAGCAAATAAGTGTTGTTATTCATGACCAGACTTAAGACGTTAAATTTCTGCAATTGCTGACGAGTGTGTTCATTTGGACATAATAAGAAAACTTCACAGTTGCTATCTTGTGCATCTTTGATCGCATTTTCAAGGGCTAGTCCGACCGTTACATCAATCATGGGGACATCAGTTAAATCAATAATCATGGCGTCATAGTCAGCAATTCGACTGTGTTGACGAGAGATTGCTTTCGATACACTAAAGATCATCGGCCCAGATAGGTAGAAAAACAGCACTTTGCCATTTGCTCTCTCCAGCAAAGCTCGTTCGCTGTCGGTCAGTGGCACATCGTCATCATCGGCATCACTTATCGCTTTGACTTGACGCACTTGCTCTCTACTGAGTCGCTCTATAATAATAATGTTAGAAATAAATACTCCAAGTCCAACGGCGACAATTAAATCGACAAAAACAGTTAACAGCATAACGCCATACATGATAACCATGCCTTGCACGCTGACTTTGTGTGCGCGTTGAATAAAACTCCAATCGAGAATGTTAAAACCGACATAGACTGCGATAGCTGCCAACACTGCCATTGGAATCGGTTCGGTTAGCCCGCCAGCGACGAGTACCACTAGGGCAAGCACTAAAGCGCGAATTATTCCCGATGCGGGTGAACGAGCACCAACTTGAATATTGGTTACCGTCCCCATTGTCGCGCCCGCGCCGGGCAGCGCACCAAACAAACCGGATATCATATTGGCAATACCTTGACCGCGCAGTTCTTTGTCGGAGTCATGTTCTTTACGGGTTAATGAATCACCAATAACCGCTGTTAATAAGGTGTCGATACAGCCGAGTGTGCCAAGTACTAAAGCATCGAGTAGCATGGTGGTAAATATTTCAGTATCAAATTGAGGAATAACAAAGGAAGGTAAACCTGCTGGTATTTCACCAATTCTACGAATATCTTCGTTACTAAGAAAAATCACAGACAGCAAGGTAACTGCAATCAAAGCAACCAGTTGAGCGGGAATATATTTTCGATACGCGTTAGGGAATAAAAACAAAATAGCCAATGTGAGTAAGCCTAAAAACAACTCACTGAACTTCATATTCAAGAAGGTCTCAGGCAGTGCTGACAAAGTTCCCATTACTCCACCAGAGGGGGAAGCGTGTCCTAGCAGAGGAGACAGCTGTAATATAATCAAAATAACACCAATGCCTGACATAAAACCAGAAATCACGCTATAGGGCATTAAAGTGATGTATTTCCCGAGCTTAAGTGTGCCAATGAGAATTTGAAAAGCGCCCGCCATCATTACCACTGTAAATGACATCGCTATACCTGTTTCTGGATACTTAGCCATCATACTGGTTAATATGGCCGTCATAATGACAGTCATAGGGCCAGTGGGCTCAGAAATAAGACTAGATGAACCACCGAACAAAGCGGCAAACAAGCCCACCAAAATCGCTCCCCAAAGTCCTGCTTCAGCCCCCGCCCCAGATGCAACACCAAATGCCAGCGCTAATGGTAAAGAGATGATGGCAGTGGTTACACCGCCAAACAGATCTCCTTTGATATTCATCTCTTTAAAACGATTATCAGGCAAAGTCCAAACTCCTACTAAAAAAGCAAATCAACTGACAGAGAGGGAAAATAAACCTTTATAAAAAACAGTTTATTTGCATAGATTATTATTTAATTACTCTCCACTTGCGGAAAATATTTACCATCCTCAAAGCAAATCGAGCGTTTAAAATCATTCATTTGTCGGCTCAGTTCTTCCTTGTCGCTCGCTAGAAAATTGACATGGCCTAATTTTCGTTGCGCTTGGACTGACTTGTTGTACCAATATAATTTAGATGAAGCGGAAAGTGATTCAAATGGCGGTTTTTCAGTACCGATAAGATTAATCATGCCAACATGGCCAAGCAGTTTTGTACTACCTAAGACTAAACCAGTCAGGGCTCTGATATGATTTTCAAATTGGCAAGTAACACTGCCTACTTGTGTCCAATGGCCGCTATTATGAACGCGCGGAGCTAATTCATTGATCATTAACTGATCATTAATAACAAAACATTCCATCGCCATGACGCCGACATAATCCAACTCTGTTAACAAGCTTTCCATATAAGCATGCGCTTGCAACGTTAGGGTATGATTGAGTTCAAGCGCGGGGGCCGTTGATTGTTTTAATATGCCTTTTTCATGGGTATTATCTGTCAAAGGATAATGTGCAACATCGCCATTTTTAGCGCGTACAGAGACAAGTGATATTTCTCGCTCAAACTTTATCCATTTTTCAATAATATAATCTTGAATGTTTAAGCTGTCAAAATGTTGCACATCTTCAGCTGTTTTTAAAACCCACTGATGTTTACCATCGTAGCCATCACGGCAGGATTTAACGACCAAAGGTAATGGCAACGTTCTCAGCGTTTTGTTGGCGGAGAGTGAATAAACAAAAGGGGAGGTGGGAATGGCTAACTTTTCTAGCAATTGTTTTTCATAATGTCTATTTTGGCAAGCAATAATCGCTTCAGGATTTGGAAAAACATGACAATAGGGTTGAAACGCTTGCAGCAGTTTTACATCCACTTGCTCTTTTTCAACGGTGATACAATCCGGTTTCCCCAAAGCAATATACAGTGCATTAATATCCGCAATTTGATGCCAATTTCGAGGAAGAGAAACAACCGTGCCTAAACCATCCACACAATCACTTAGTTGCTGTTCAGTCTCTTTAATAAAGCTAAATTTTATACCTAAAGGGAGGCCCGCTAGCGCCAACATGCGAGATAGTTGTCCGCAGCCTACAATTGCTATGCGCATCACTCTACCTCCCAAGAAACGCTGTCACTTTGTTTTGCTCGCCATGCCTTTAATTTACCTTGAAGTTCGCGGTCGTTGATCGCCAGGATTTGTGCAGCCAACAAGCCAGCATTAAAAGCGCCAGCTTCACCAATACCTTGTGTGGCAACCGCAACGCCTTTGGGCATTTGCACAATGGATAATAAACTGTCCATTCCCTTTAACGCTTTACTCATCACCGGTACACCAATAACAGGTAACCATGTTAATGCGGCCGTCATGCCGGGTAAATGTGCTGCACCACCAGCACCTGCAATAATAACGCTGTACTGTTGCGGTGCATTTTCTGCAAATTTATATAGCCTCTCTGGTGTCCTATGTGCTGAAACGACCATCGCATCGTATTCAAGGTCTAAGGCCTCAAGCACAGTGGTGGCATTTTTCATCACCGGCCAATCCGACTGTGAACCCATAATAATGGCAACTTTCATATTTTTCATTGATTATTATCCTGTTATCCGCTGAGTAATTGCTGCGTAAAATGGCATGCCCTTCAATACCCTAGTCTATTGCTTAACTATTATGGCAAAAATAATGAATAGATATAAATAGATATTACCTATACCCTATATAGATAAATGTCTAATTTGCTTTGGGGGAGATATGAAATCCAGGCTTCATGCCCATGTGGGGACAATCAGACAACTCGAAATATTGTTAGCAGTTCATGACAAAGGCAGTATTAAAGAAGCGGCTAAAACACTCTTTTTGACACAGCCGACCGTATCAATACAAATGAAAAAGCTTGCTCAGGCGATGGGATCAAGTTTATTTAACTATGCCAATAGGCAATTATTGTTTACCGATATTGGTTTGGCGTTAGTGAAAACGGCAGTGGAGGTGCTCGATAGTTTTGCCCGGCTTGATATGTCATTGGGGAATATAAAAGATTTTAAATCAGGGACCTTGCGCTTGGCAGTGGTGACGACTTCAAAATATTTTATCCCGCATTTGTTAGGGCCTTTTTTAGAACAATACCCCGATATAGACATTCAATTAAAAATAGGCAATAGAGAGCAAACCATTGAGCGTCTTAAACAAGGCGTTGACGATTTTTATGTGTTTAGCCATCCACCTTCTGATATTGAAACTGAGAGTATCGAGTTTTTAACAAATCCTCTAGTGGCAATAGCACATGAAGATCATCCAATCGCTCGGAAGAAAGACTTAACCTTAAAGGATATATGTAATGAACCTTTTCTGATGCGCGAAAAAGGCTCCGGTACACGCCATGCCATTGAAGAATTTTTAAAACAGCATAAGGCGAAAATTAATGTAAAAATGACCATTGAGAGTAATGAGGCGATTAAACACTCTGTGATGTCCAAACTTGGCATCTCAATTTTATCAGCGCATACATTAACTTATGGTGGGCAAAGCGGACTGGTTCGTTTACCGATAAAAGAATTACCAATCAATTCACATTGGTTTTTTGTTTGGTCTAAATCAAAACGTCAAACCTTGATCGCTGCAAAATTTCTTAATCATATTGAAAGCAATGGCCGAGCACTATTGCAAAAAGAGATGAGTAGAAATGGTATAGCGCATAGCCAAGTTAATCCGTCACACCAAGGTGGACAGGCCGAGACATAGACAAAAGCCACGGCTCTCTATCTGGAGGATGCAGTTTTTTTATTTACGCTCAAAACTCAGACCTTTGCATCAATAAAGCAATAACATCGCGACCGTTTATTTACAAGTGAGGTTATCTAAGATTGAAACATAGCTTTTATGTTAATTTTTTTTAATCAACAAATAACACAAGGAATCATTTCATGCTTAGGAATGCCAGCTTTAAAAGGGATGCTTGCAATAGTTGGTGGCGTCTAGGCATACACTGTAACTTAGAGTCTTTCTTGTAAATCTATTAGCATGTAATGAAAACACCAAAGTATTACTCTGTGCGCATTTTCGCCCGCGAGGTCGAAGAACACATATATGGGTATCATCCCCCTCAAAGATGGGGGGGATGCTCTATTTTATAAAGTTAAGCAATCAAAAATATTTACTCGTCTATTTTTTAAATGTAAGAATGTAATGATCAGGGCATCCGCTAATATCCAAATTACCAACCTTAAACCCTGCTTGTTGGACTTCATTTATTGCCATGTCTGGCGATACGCGAGCATGACAGCCTTTAAAATCAACAAAAATCAATTGCGTATGTTGTTTAACTTGTTGATATAGATTACGTAGAAATACAGCGCGATTGTTGATAAATCTGTATGTATTTGCAACAAAAACCATATCTACATCCGCTGGAATACAGGGATCTTCCATTCTCGATTGAATAATATTGACATTGTGAAAGCTATCGTGACTAAATCGATTCTTCAGATATGTCACCATATTAGATTCACAATCAATAGAATAAACTTTCCCATTAGATATATTC
>NZ_JAHNZV010000119.1 GCF_022267535.1 Psychromonas antarctica | reverse complement strand
CTGTGTAGCGCGCAGCGCCTCTGTTAATGAATGCGAACCGAAACGCAGTTTCGCAGTCGCATGAAGTGTGCGTGGTAGTGGTTTTAATCTTTTTACAAAAAATAACCTGAGTCATCTACATAAGCATCTAAGATAAATAATGCCAATTCATCAAGTTGAGCAAGTAATCTGTGTGTTTTTTCTGAGCATCTACAGTTTTTTTACAAACACTTGCTGTAATCATAAAGCATCATTATAGCTAATCTGTATTATTCAACGACCACTTTCTTGATAAAAATTTATAGGCAACGTTTTAAGATAAGAAAGAGTTATAGAGTTGATGTGTTGGCAAGTCACATTGGCTACATATTACGCTTGCTCAACCTTAAACTGAGCAACTTTTATTTCTTTTGTTATTATTGGTTAAATACTCTAACCAATACGCGGTGGCATAAATAATGAGCAATACAACAACTAGTTCAAAAGCACGTAAAATGATTGAGTTAATGCCAAAATTATTGCCATATTTACCAATATACAACTGGTATGGAATTAAGAACCCCATTAACGCGTCACTGTGAATTAGCCCTTCTTCTTGATCTGGATGGTTACACCACAACAGAATAGTGAACACCAATACAGCAGAAATAAAGAAATAGGTAAATAAATTAATTTCGGTGCCAGAAAAAAATAAGGAAACAACGATTGCCATAGAGCATCCACCCACTTGTGAGAGCATCTTATTGCGTGAATGTACCTTCATCAGATGATGAGTTGGCTGCAGGGCGGATGTGATCAGAGGAACCAAACAAAATACAGCCGTCGTGACTTCGTTAATCATAATAAATGCCAGTCCACCCCCCACTAGAATGAGCATTTTAAAACGATCAGACCCCGTCACTGGCATGGGGACTCTATGAGGCAATGTCGGCGCTTGTTTTATGGGCATAATGTGATTGATAAAACTGGCCACTAAACCGGTAATAAGCGTGCTTAAAATAAGATCTCTTGTGATATCGGGTATCGATAGTATATAGCCTGTGCTATTGGCATAGGTATCGATAAAAATGATCATAAATAGAGGTAAGGTGACCATTCTTGCTTTTAAATTTGAGTCTACTTGGCGTCGCACATGGTCGAAATACAAGAGTGTGCATGTCCAAATGATAAAAGGGTGGATCGCAAAAATCTGGTTGACCATTACCGCGCCTAAAGCTGCAAATAACGACGGTAATATACGTTTGATTATCTCCACTATATGGCTCGAATAGCAGGTAGTGGCAATTACGATAGAAAATAAGACGATATATACGCTGACCGTGAGGTGTAGCATTTTACTGAGCATCAAACACAATACAATAATCAGTGTCTTACGGATTAACTCATACATTAATAGATAAACCTTAACCAGCTTAGCAATGTCATCCAACTATCTGAGATATTTAAGTCATCTCTTAGCATGACACTCGCGCGACTTCCCGCTACGATTGCAACTGATTTTATGTCTGCTATAACGCGCACTCGAATTTTTTGCTGAGGACGTATCCAACGCGTTTCTGAAGTGATTTCGCCGAGCTGATTTTTATTGCTAAGACCGCTACTAATTGCTTGGTCAATAGATACAATTTTCCCTCTAAAGACTTTATTTGGGATGGCATCATAAACAATATTCACTTCCTTATCGAGCGCCAAAGCGCTCAGCCCTTTTTCAGTAAAATCGACTTCAATCCATTGCAAATCACTTTTTACCAAATGAATGATGGCAGTGGAGGGTGATGCATACATTCCCTTAGTGAAACTTAGATTAGTCACAATACTGTTTTCTTTTGCCTTGACTAATGTTCGGTCTAGGTTGAGTTGAGCCATCTGCAGGCCAGCTTGTGCCGATAAGTAATCAGCTCGCGCCACGGTTTCGTCAGCGTGTGCTTCATCTAATGCTTCTTTACTAACCGATGAACGTTGGCGCAATAGATTGATACGTCCTAAATAGTGCTTGCTTTTAGCCCAACGACTTTTTGCTTGTAGTACCATGGCTTGTGATTTTTTTTTCTCAATCTCATAGGTTTGAGGATCAATCTGAAAGAGTGGCGTACCTGCTGTGACTTTTTCTCCTTCATGTACATATATTGCTTCAATATAGCCTTTGACTTCAGGGATCACATCCACTGACGTGGTTTTGACTGTCGCTTGCGTTGTGAATGGTAAAGCATTATCGCTGTAAATTAGAAAGGCACTAAACCCGAATGCGATCATCAATGTGACGGTGGTTATGTACGCGTAGACATCACGTTTCATTATTATTACCTATATTTAGCCTTTAAGCAGGGCTTCAAGGGCGATTTGTTTATCAGCATAAGGGGCTCTTAAGCGGGCTGTCCCGTCGTTATTTTCACTTTGAATAACAACGGGTTTAGCATGAGAAAATTGCTTGAAACCATGCTCTCCGTGATAGGCGCCGATGCCAGAATAACCCACACCGCCAAAAGGCAGGCTGTCTATGCTGACATGCGTCATCACATCATTAATCACGAGGGCACCGGAAGTTGTATAATCGGAAAAATGTTGCTGATTTTCTGGATTATTGCCAAAATAATAGGCCGCTAAAGGTCGTGCGTTGGCATTAATGTAGGCAATCGCGTCTAAACGGTCTGTATAGGTTTTAATCGGTAATAGCGGGCCAAAGATCTCCTCTTGCATAATCGCCATCTGATCATTTACATCAATCACCAAATGCGGTGCGATAGTGCGGGTAAGCATATTGTAAGGTGCTTCTCCTGCTGGCGTTAAACTAATAATTTGCGCTCCCTTATTTTTGGCATCTTGTAATAAGCCAAGTAAACGTTGGTAATGTTTATTATTGATGATGCTGGTGTAATCTGGGTTATCTGCAATAGATGGAAAGGCTTGACTAACAAACCGTTTCGAGGCTTCAATAAAATCGGCTAATTTATCTTCTGGAAGCAATACATAGTCAGGGGAAAGACAAATTTGCCCTACATTGAAGGTTTTTACTGTTAAGGTTTTTTCTACAGCGTCAGTTATATCTGCATCTGTATCAATCATCACGGGTGATTTCCCCCCTAGCTCAAGAGTAACGGGAACCAAGTTTTCTGCTGCAGCGCGCATAACATGTTTACCAACAGCGCTACTACCGGTGAAAATCAAATGATCAAAAGGTAATGCACTAAAGGCTTGGCCGACTTCTGCGTCCCCCAAAACAACTTCCAGCTCATCGGGCCCAAAGCTCGCGCCCACTAGTTCGGCTAATAATTCGGACGTACGAGGTGTCAGCTCCGATGGTTTTAGCATCGCCGTGTTACCTGCGGCAAATACCCCAGCAAGCGGGCCAAAGGCAAGATTAATGGGGAAATTCCAGGGGCTAATAATACCGACCACACCAAGGGGTTGGTGTTGGATACGCGTTTGCATACCCGGCTCGGGTGCATCAATTAATGTCGTTTTCATCCAAGATGGTACGTTTTCAAGTGCATGTTGTAGCATTTTCATGGTAGTTGCCAGATCGGCGACCTGTGATTGATATGAACTACGATGTCCAAAATCAGCATTCATTGCCTCGGTGAGTCTTTGATAGTTTGTGCGGATTAAATTGATACTGCGCAGTAAGCGATCTTGACGCAGTTTAAGATCGGCGGGCGCGCTGGCTAAATGTGCCCGTTTCATTGCTTGCAGTACTTGCTGTAGTGCTAAATACGAGTTTGATGATTTCATATAATAACAAATCCTTGAACGCGAAAAAGAGAGATAAGGTTTGCACCTTGCCCCGTTGTGCATCAAGCACATTGGGGTGATGCGTTGATGTTAATAGAAGTAGTGTATTTCTACTAACAATGCTATTTTCGTAGGGGTATAAATATATTTATGAGGTAACTATTATGTCGCTTGTTCGCCTACGCACTTTTATGGAAGTGTATCGTCAAGGTTCTATTAGCAGTGCTTCACGCATGCTTAACCTTACTCAGCCCGCCGTATCGCAACATATTGCAGGGTTAGAGGTAGCAGTAGGACGGCCTTTATTTGAACGATTAGCAACAGGCGTCGTGCCCACCTCCGCAGGCGATGAACTAGCGTTAGATATTGGTGACAAATTAGATTCAGCCGAAGCCGCTTTGGCTTCCGCACGAGCCAGGTCGATGGATGTGGCTGGGGTGTTACAATTTGTTGGCCATGCGGACTTTATTGCCGAGGTGTTAACGGGGCAGCTTTTGCCTCTTCTAAAAGCAGGAATAAAAGTGCGAATGCATACTGGTGATGGTGTATTCATCACAAATATGTTGGTTGAAGGGCATTGTGATCTTGGTATTTCCGCTCATCCGGTTCTCGATAGTCGCTTGAAAAGCGAAAAAATCATGACTAATCGAGTCTTACCCGTCGCGTCACCCGCTGTTGCCAAACGCATTATGGATGCGCCTGACTTTGCTGCCGCCATTACAGAAGAGCCTATGTTGGCTTACAATTTGGAACTCTCGCTGATTGATAATTGGATAGTAAAAAATAAATTGAAGGGAAAACAGCTGGTGCCAGCGGTAGTCAGTCAGGATTTAAGGGCGCAACGAAAACTCCTTATACAAGGGTTTGGCTGGTCTGTTGTACCTGAGTTTTTATGCGCTAAGCAGATCAAAAATAATGAACTGGTTGAAATACCCTCTCCGGTTGGTACCTGTGAAGTGCATTACTATCTTATTTGGGCCCCGAGTGCATTACGTCAAGTCAGGGTGGCTCATGCCAGACAGACCTTGTTACAAGGCTTACGTGAATATCGATGAGCAACGTCCACATCTGAAAATGGATTTGTTAATTAGTCGAAATGCTATAATACTTATCTTGTTAAATAGATTTAAATGGGCGTTAATTGCAAAGCACTTACTGCTTATCCCCTAACCATGATTTGCTTAGGAGATTATTACCACCATATGGTTTCGCGCAGGCTTGCCTTGCTGACTCAAGCACCGGCTAAGACTTTAAAATTAAGCGGACACGGTGTCCTTGATCGGACAAATGTGCCGATTTACTCTTAACGCATGTTGACCAAAGGCAGGTTCGCGTTCAAAAAGTGTGGCGTGAAGGATGACAGGTACTCTAATGCAACTCAGCACATTACCGTCCACTGGGCGGCTCTTTTATCTTATTGGACCATCGGGTTCAGGCAAAGATTCAATTATTGAAGGCTTACGTGTCGCTATCAACACTCAACAGCCTTTATTGGTGGCGTCGCGGTACATTACTCGTCCCGCCGACTGTGGCGGAGAAAAGCACATTGCCTTGTCTGTCGCCGAGTTTAGGTTACGTAAGCAACGTCGCCTTTTTGCTTTAGAATGGCATGCAAATGGCTATGATTATGGTATCGGCCTAGAAATTATTAGATGGCTAGATCTCGGTTATAATGTGCTGGTTAACGGCTCTAGAGAATATTTGCCTATGGCAACACACCGCTTTCCTGAAAAGCTTAATAGTATCGTTATTGATGTAGATGATAATACCCTTGCAACACGATTACGGCTGCGGGGACGAGAGTGCGAGAGGGATATTCAGCAACGTTTGGCAAGGGCCCGATTATTGCAAGCCAATCTACCAAAGGACTGTTGGCACTTAGATAACAATGGTGAGTTACAGCATAGCATTAAGCGAGTGCTGGAATATATTGAACAAGTGAGTAGGCCGTCAAGCTCAATAAAATAACTTCACGCAATGCAAACGCCAGGCAATCATAAACTCTATTTTCGGCGGGCACTATTGAGGGCGTTATTATCGTTTATATTTTGGGCCGATACTTTCGTCCAGAGGGTTACTTTAAAATAAATGTCGTCAATTTTAATCAATGCGGACAACTGTATTAACTTAAGAACAGAGTTTGGATAATTAGTTTGATTTTTAATCGTTTATCGTAATTATTCTTTTGTTTCTAGTGTGCTTTTTAGGTTAGAGCAAATTAGCGGGCAAAATGGCAGATGCGACCGCTATTATTGGTTGAAATTGAACCTGATAATCAGGTAATCTGTTTCATAAATGAAATTTTAATCGCGCCTCACTATTGCGCGAAGCCACATTAAATAACAGATAGAGTTTTATGAAATACAATTTTGAACTAATCCGCTGTGCCCATTCTGGACAATTTAGAGGCAGCTTTTTTTGTGACCACTGCCAGCAGAAAAACTTGTATGTGGGGGCATGCTTGTATACGGCAAATCTGAATAACGATTATCGTCATAACTTGCATGCAGCATGTGCAGAGTTTGTTGATAATATCAACAATCGCAAATTTAATATGTTTGAGCAAAAAAAAGCGGGCAAACAACTAAAATCATCACTATGCCACTGCTCAGTTAATGTCGTTTGTATTAAAGCCCACAAAGCAAAAGTAAAAGCTAAAGCAATAGTGAAAGCAGGAATGCATAAGTTACATATAAAATAACTTAAGACTCCACGTACCCTAATGACTTTACCTTGTTTAAGGGCGAGGACTCTCGTCAGCTGAGTTTGTTGTTTGCTTTAAAAACAATGCGGGTAAAGCCTGCGTCCCAGCGATATTACAGCCAATATGAGCCAATACGGTGGGTTCTTATCTTTACGATACCCCCAAAAAAACACCGTCACCAAATTACGCTAATTTTGCGAATTAAAAAACCAAGAAGAGCATTTTAGTTTACTAGCCTTTAATCACTTCATATCTAATCCGCGTAATTTGATGAGACGAATCGCATGTAAAGTAGTAAGCACTCGTATATTAATCATTAGCGATTTTGAAGGTGTCGAGAGGTAGAAAAGAGTGTTATCAAATAATGTCTAAGCGATTAAGCCGCTATTTGATAACACTCTTTTTTAGAATGCTTTGCATTACGATTGAATGATCCTTTTCCCTTTTTTGCTTTCACAACTCGCATACAAAAAACTTTGCTGGTGACGAGTGCACCAAGCGCAGAGTGCTTTATCGTACCGCGAGCAAGATCTGTTTGTTTTTGTAAGGTGCTAGGTTCTGGCACCGTTAGCGTTTTTTTATGTTTAGCCATTTGCGTTAATCTCCTGTGTTAGATGCCAAGATACTAGCACCTTAATTTGCCCATCGCCATATGTCGCATTGGCTTTTAGCCACTTTATTTATATGTGCAGAGTGTGTTTTGTTCATTCAAACAGTTCGCACAGTATTTTATAAAAACAAAGCAGGCTAAAGCCTGCGCCCCAGAGAGAGTGCAAACAGTATGATCCCCAAACGTTGAATGAACCTTATTTAGGGGCGCGGACTTCAGTCCGCCAGTGTGTTTGTTCATTCACACAGTTCGCACAGTATTTTGTAAAAACAAAGCAGGCTAAAGCCTGCGCCCCAGAGAGAGTGCAAACAGTATGATCCCCAAACGTTGAATGAACCTTATTTAGGGGCGCGGACTTCAGTCCGCCAGTGTGTTTGTTCATTCAAACAGTTCGCACAGTATTTTATAAAAATAAAGCAGGCTAAAGCCTGCGCCCCAGAGAAAGTAAAAAACCGAATGTTGCCTTTACCTTGTTGAGGGGCGCGGACTTCAGTCCGCCAGTGTTTGTTCATTACAAACAGTTTGCTGAGTCTTTTTTTTAAAAATGCAGGCTAAAGCCTGCGCCCCAGAGAGAGTGCAAACAGCATGCTCCCCACACATTGCGTTTATCCTGTTGAGGGGCGCGGACTTCAGTCCGCCAGTGTGTTTGTTCATTCAAACAGTTCGCACAGTATTTTATAAAAACAAAGCAGGCTAAAGCCTGCGCCCCAGATCCAGCTTTTTTCTTGCTTAATTTTCCATCG
>NZ_JAHNZV010000118.1 GCF_022267535.1 Psychromonas antarctica | reverse complement strand
CTCAAATGCAGTAATAACGCTACTAAGTTGCTCTGGATTTGACATAATTAAGTCCTGATGGATGAGTTACCCGTATTAAATCAGAACAAAAAATGGAAGTTGAGCTACGCTGCCGTAAGCTCACTTTGACTTTAAAAAATATTAAAAAAAACGCACAAGGAGGAATGAATGAGAAAAGAAGGAGGTAAAACAAAATCAAAAAACAGGATTCGCTTTTAATCTTTCCTCTTTAAGCATAGCGCCTCATTCCTTTCTCACTGTGAATAAGCCTGTTAGTTTTTAAAAGCGGTAGCGAGCAAGTTTTCTGGACACTATTTTAAAAAAGCATCTGCTGTTTTTTTCATACATTCAGCAGCGCTATAGGGAGGAGTCCAGTTCAGCAGCTCTTTAGTTTTAGATATATCAACTTGTAGTGAACCACACAAACGTTGTGATATTGCAGGTTTACCAATTAGCCTAGCAGCAAACGTAAACCACGAACTAGGAACTGGTAATAATCTATTGGGTGCTTCTAATGCTATCGCCATATTAGAGAGTAATTGTGATGTTGAAACATCCTCATCATCAGAAACCAAAAATGTTTGATTAGCCGCATTGGGGTGGTCAATACAAGTTGTAATCAAATCAACGAGGTTATCTACCGACACTAAACTACGTTTATTATCCTTAATACCGCCGAGTGGCAATGGAAGCCCCTTATTCACCCACTTCATCATAGAGGCAAAGTTAGCTTTAACGCCGGGTCCATAAACTAATGGAGGACGGATAATTACCACTTCCATCCCAGTATCAGTAGCTATTCTTCGCAAACCAACTTCAGCTTCATATTTACTTAAACCGTAGGGATCTGTTGGCATAAAAGTATCATCAGGTTTAAAAGGTACACCTAGCTCTGTAGATTCACCGTTTACTTTGATCGAGCTAATAAATATAAAACGTTTTACACCCGCATCAGCAGCTTGTTGGGCAAGATTAAGTGTGCCATAGGTGTTGACTTCTCTGAACTCTTCTAACGGATTTGCTGAACTATCATTCATCACGTGAACACGGGCTGCACAGTGGATGGCGACATCACACTTATGACTTCTCAAATCAAACTGAGAATCCGAATCAAAACTGTTAATGTAAATATAATGACAATCACTTTTTTTCTCACCATCGCGCCCAGCTAGAATCAATTCAATTCGATCTTTATCTAGCGATTGTACTAATACCTTACCCATAAAACCAGTAGAGCCGGTTAACAATATTTTCATTTTTTAGCCCCAAAAGTACTTTTAAATAAAAATCTTATTAAGCTCGAAAAATACCACCTAAAATGTTTGGAAAATATTTTCCTGTTTTGGTATCCACCTTCGTGAATTGCTTTAATCTCTTTCAGATACACTACATTTTGCTTATAAAACTTATTTGCTCGATGGCAAATATCCACATCTTCAAAGTACATAAAGTAATCTTCATCAAAACCATTTAATTTTTTATACAGCTCAGCTTGAAAAACCAAAAATGAACCTGCCGCCCAGTCGACTATTGAGCCATCGGCTAATTTAGTTTTATCGTAGGCTTCAGTAAAAGATTTTCCTTTCAGGATATTAAAAAATGAAATGAATGTCGGAAATTTTCTTAACGACTGCTCCGCCCTTGAAAATTTATTATCAAAAAATAAATTAATAGCAAAAAGTTGACTTGAATAATTACCAATAGAGTCAAAAAGTTTGTTTATCATTTCAGCAGAGATATCAAGATCAGGATTAAATAAAACAAACCAATCATTCCCACCCATTCCTAAATCAGAAGCAACCTTAAAGTTAATATTATTGTTAGCGCCAAACCCTAACGCCTGATCAGAAGCGTTATACTCAAAATGACTTTCAACACAATACGTTTTAAGTCTATTACTTGCCACGTTATCCCGAATAATAACAGTCACATTATTAAACGAGTTTATGTCTTTTAAATTAGTATTGTTGATAATATCGTCATCGTTACCATGAGAAACAATAGATATATATATGTGTGTCATTATCTCTAGCCTTAATGAATAAAACTGCAGTAGTAAAATTAGTTTACAGATAGAGTTAAACTAGCTCATCCATCATTGATGATAACTGCTTGCGCCAGTGAACAGTACTTAGGCCGGAGACCTCTTCTGCACTTGTTTTATCTATCACTGAAAATACAGGCCGTTTCGCGGGTGTCGGATAAGCGGTCGCGGGGATAGGGAGCACAGGAATGCTTTTATTTAGCAATCCTTTTTCAATGCCAAGCTCTTGAATGGCGATTGCAAAATCATACCAAGATGCGACTCCAGCATCTGTCCAATGATAAGTACCCGTCACTTCAGGTTTACCTGCAATTATCCATAACCACTGCGCTAAACCTTTAGCCCACGTTGGTGTACCCACTTGATCGTAAATAATGCCAAGTTGAGGCTTTTCCTGCATTAAGCGCAGCATGCTTTTAACAAAATTATTGCCGTGTACCGCGTAAACCCAAGCCGTGCGAACGATTACGCTTGACTCTGGCAATATCTCATTAAGCGCAATATCACCAGCTAATTTGGAAGCGCCATAAACATTTAAGGGATTAGGTATTGCATCGGTTTGGTAAGGGCTTGCACTTGTACCGTCAAACACAAAATCTGTCGAGATATGTAAAATACGTGCGCCAATTTTTTTACAGGCTTGCGCTAAATACTTAACACCGAGCTCATTAACCGCATAAGCAAGATCGCTATCTTTTTCAGCTTGATCAACGGCAGTATAAGCGGCAGCATTAATCACTAAATCAGGCTTATTTTCAGCAATAAAATCGCTCACTAATTTTTCATTGGTAATATCAAGTTCATTGATGCCGACACTGATAACTTCAAATTTTTCTGGGGCTAGTTGCTCTAGCTCCCAAGCCAATTGCCCGCCTTTTCCTGTAATTAATACTTTCATTCATATTCCTGTAGATTGTTTATGGTGAACAGTGAGGGGGGAGGGGTGAGGAGCAAGTAGTAATGGGTAATGAGGTAGAAACTCATTCCTCATATCTTTTCACCCTTTACTCACACCTATCTAGTCAAATTTAGGTGCATCTTGAAAAGAAAAACCATTTTCATCTTTTCCTGATAATTGCGGTAACTCACCATCAACTAACGGCCATTCGATACCTAACTCAGCATCATCCCAACGCACAGAAACTTCAGATGCAGGGTGGTAATAATCGGTACATTTATAAACAAAGGCAGCCGATTCCGTCATCACATAAAATCCATGGGCAAAACCTTCCGGCACCCATAGTTGGCGATTATTTTCAGCTGAAAGCTCAACGCCAACTGCTTTCCCGAAGGTAGGGGAAGATTTACGCATATCAACAGCCACATCAAAGACAGCACCTGAAATAACACGCACTAATTTGCCCTGCGTTTGTGTTTGCTGGTAATGCAGGCCACGTAAAATGCCTTGGGTTGATTTACTATGGTTATCCTGCACAAAGGGTTTAGCCCCTGTTTTAGCCATAAACTCATCTGCACGAAAAGTTTCCATAAAGAAACCTCGCTCATCACCAAATACGTTGGCTTCAATAATTTTTACATCTTCAATTTCAGTATCAATGAACTTCATTAAATAGTCCCGTTCGCTATATTAAACAAATACTGGCCATAACCTGTTTTCTTCAATTTATCTGCTTGCTCAAGCAACTTTTCTTTACTTAACCAGCCCCGCACGTAGGCAATCTCTTCTAAACAGGCAACTTTAAAGCCTTGTCTCAGCTCTATTGTTTGCACGAACTGTCCCGCTTCCAGTAACGAATCGTGGGTTCCCGTATCTAACCACGCAAATCCACGGCCGAGCATTTCGACATTGAGATCACCGCGTTTTAAATAAGCAATATTGATATCGGTAATTTCTAATTCTCCACGCTCTGAAGGCTTAATTGATTTAGCAATATCAACCACGTCATTATCATAGAAATACAGCCCGGTTACTGCATAGTTTGATTTTGGCTTTTCAGGCTTCTCTTCAATGCTCAACGCTTTGCCATTTTTATCAAACTCGACAACACCAAAACGCTGCGGATCGGTGACATGGTAACCAAAAATAGAAGCACCTTTACTGACCTTCGCCGCCGCGAGTAATTTATCTGAGAAATGTTGACCGTAAAAAACATTGTCACCCAACACTAACGCCACATTACTATCGCCAATAAACTCTTCACCGATAATAAAGGCTTGCGCTAATCCATCCGGTGACGGTTGTTCTTTGTAGCTAATTTCAATACCAAATTGATGACCATTACCTAACATCCTTTCAAAATTAGGCAAATCTTCAGGTGTTGAAATAATTAAGATATCTTTGATGCCCGCTAACATCAAAACAGATAAAGGATAGAAAATCATTGGCTTATCGTAAATAGGTAATAACTGTTTAGACGTACCCAACGTAATGGGATGTAAACGACTACCTGAACCACCGGCCAAAATAATACCTTTGTATTGTGGTGATGAGGAATGAGTCATGGGGGATGGGGAGTTCAGTGAAACCTCTGTATTATTTATTGTCATCTTTATCTCTATTTTTAAAAAATTAGATGGTAATGGGTAAGCGGTAAACGGTAGAAAACTCATTACTCATCACCCTTCATGCATTACGCATAACCCATCACTCTTTATCTTTGACTAACGCTTTTATGTAAGCCAGTTATAAGGCGAGAAGCTTTATCAATACAATCAAACAGCTCAGATGACTCTGGAGCAAAGCCTAAATTCACAGCAATTAAATATTGAGTTTCAACTTCACTTAAAGAACCACGCGCGATACTTAAAAAGTGCGCAAACTCACGAGAGCCACTTCTGGCCGCGCCCTCAGCTATGTTGGAAGGGACGGAGACAGCTGCTCGCCTTATTTGTGAGAGCAATCCAAACTTCTCTTCACTAGGAAAATTATTGGACCAAGTGTAAATAAGCTTCACTAATTGCATACTCACTTGCCAAGCCTGCAAATTATAATGAGGTCGAGTTTCATTATGCATAACTGATCCTTTCCTCATAACCCTTTACCATTCACTCTTTACTCGCCACCCATACGTTCAAGTTGGTACTCACCGCTTAATACTCGCTTCCACCAGTTTTCATTATTCAGATACCACTCCACTGTTTTACGGATGCCGGTTTCAAAACTCTCTTCTGGTACCCAGCCTAATTCTTTATCAATCTTCGATGCATCAATCGCATAACGAGCATCATGCCCAGGGCGATCTTTGACATAGGTAATGAGTGAAGAGTAATGAGTGAAGGGAGAAGAGGCAAACGCAGGATTATCCGAAATTGGTCTTAACTCATCAAGAATCGAACATAAAGTTTGGACCACTTCAATATTCGTCTTCTCATTGTGCCCACCAATATTGTAGGTTTCACCAACCTTACCTTCGGTCACTACTTTATAAAGTGCACGCGCATGATCTTCTACATATAACCAATCACGAATTTGGCTACCATCTCCATAGACAGGTAATGATTTTGCTGAAAGTGCATTGAGAATAATATGTGGAACCAATTTTTCTGGGAAATGATAAGGACCATAATTATTTGAACAGTTAGTCACAATAGTAGGTAAGCCGTAAGTACGCTGCCAAGCGCGCACTAAATGATCGCTCGATGCTTTTGAGGCAGAGTAAGGTGAACTTGGCTCATAAGCCGTTTCTTCAGTAAATAAATCATCAGTACCTTCTAAATCCCCATATACTTCATCGGTACTGATATGGTGAAAACGAAATGCTGATTTTTTATCTTCAGAGAGAGTTAACCAGTATGCTCGGGCTGCTTCTAATAGTGTAAATGTACCTATAATATTAGTCTGCATAAAAGCAGCAGGACCATCGATAGAACGATCCACATGTGATTCAGCAGCTAAATGCATCACTGCATCGGGCTGATATTTTTCGAAAACATCCACCATAGCTTTAGCATCACAAATATCCGCTTGCACAAAATGGTAACGTTCATTATCAGAAACAGTTGCAATAGATTCAAGATTACCCGCATAGGTCAAGCAATCTACATTAACGATTGAATCGTTGGTGTTCTCGATAATATGGCGCACAACTGCGCTACCAATAAATCCGGCACCACCGGTAATTAAGATCATAATTTCATTCCCGCGCCTAAAAGGCCAATAAATATTACTTGTATATTTTTCCTAACTGATGATTTGTATCACCTTATTACCCTATAATAAGGTAAACATAATGATGATCATAGATCCATTTTAATTCGAATAATACGTAGAGGATATTTAATATATTCTACCAAGAAAGCAGCGCAATAAAATGGAAAGGAGATGACTTTTTCCTCATGTAATGACTTTAAGACATCTAGTTGTCCCTGATGCATTTTATTAATAGAACCGCTAAGTCCGCTTTCACCAAGGGGGTTCTTAAACCCGCCTGCTAACTTATTACGTATAATAACAGCACCTCCAACACAAATATTTTCTACCCAGCATTTATAATCTTCAGTCCTCTGAAAGTTAGTGTCAAAGAGCTGAAAGTTAGCACGTAGAGCCATAACAGTTGGAGTGTAAAAGTGATTTGCATATATGAACTGGTACTTCTTAATTTTATTATAATTAAACTCTTCAACAACAAACTCATCATTGTTTAAATTGTGTACATAACCATGACCTGTAATATGAAAATCATGATCCTCCATAAAGCTATATTGAAGCTCAATTTTATTCTCGGCCCATGCATCATCTGCATCTAAAAAAGCCAAATATTTCATAGTTGACTTTTCAATAGCAACATTGCGTGCATGAGATGCTCCCTCATTATTATCGAGTGAAAAAAGTTGAATTTTCACTTGTAGAGCTGAATTACCATTAAAATCAGAAACAATGGTTTTTAATAAATCTTGTTCCACTTTATTACTTCCGTCATCAACGATAATAATCTCACTTGGTAATAACGTTTGGTTAAAAACAGATATCAAAGTGTGAGAAATAGATGTGGATGCGTTATAAAAAGGAATAATTACTGAAACTGAGCAGATGTTACTTTGGATCATGTTCTTTTCTCTCGACATCAAATTTTAATAGAAACGCAAATAAGATAATTAATAAAACACCATCCATAAATGTAGCCCTTTGCAAGCCCATTGATATAAAGCTAAATAGTGTGGCTCCGACAAAAATAGATCTATTGTCTTTACTAGCAAATTTTTGTAATGAATAGCCCCCCAAAATAATATGGAAAATAATGAGAGCTATCCCCCCAATTAAACCAGAATAAATAATCATTTGAAACAAACCTACAGATATATTCCCTCCAAACGTATCTACATTGATTAGACCAGAAAAACCAGAACCGATAACACTTTCAAATGCCTCTCCTACATATCGCAGCTCTTGAACACGAGTTCCACCTGATGTACTCGTTCCCTCATAAATCCCCAATCCAAATTTATTAGATAGAAAATCTAAAAAAACAGGAAAAAAACTCAAAGAAAATATGAATGCAACTAATAATATAAAAAAATACGGAAAGGATGTTACAGGCTTTTTTATAAAATAATAAATAATAGATGCTGTTATTGCGGTAAGCATAGCGCCGACAGAGAATGTAAATAATAACATCAGAATTAAAGTTGCAAATTTAAAAGGTTTGTAATCAACAATTTTATACCAATAAATGACGGGAAGTAACAAAAAAGCAAAAGTACCAGGCTCGTAAAAAACTGATTGAAACCTCGTAAGTGTAAATTCATTAAATTTAACAGCAGACATATAAACATTAAGAAATGTTGAATGATAAATTCGCCCATCAATTAAGCCTAACTCAGTTGAGTTGGTAATATTAAAAG
>NZ_JAHNZV010000117.1 GCF_022267535.1 Psychromonas antarctica | reverse complement strand
AGCCAACCCAGAAAATTACCTGCCATGGAATTATCTAGAAAATAGTGAGTAACGGCTGACTTGCTTTCCAAAAAAGACTGAATTGGGCTAACCGCCCAAGTCAAACTATGCAGCCGTAAGCTCACAACTTATGGGGCATTCAAAAACAGGACAAGGTCTATCTGATAATTATACTACTACCTTCCCGTTAGAGGTTGTTAAGCGTGCTGTTGATAAAATATCTCACTTTGAAAATTTATAGCTTAGTCAGAATGTAGCCTCTTTCTTGGGGGCTTCTACCATTAATATCGATATTGAAAGCGTCAATTGACAAATATAACTATATTTCACGGGAGGAAGGGGGGATCAAAGTATGCGAGGTTGTTATCCTAAAATCATTAAAGTTGTCTCCGCAGTGTTTAACAATTGAGTGCCCCTATTCTCCATTAAACCTGATAAACCTAAAATATCAAAGGAGCGGCTCTCTCGCTGGTTTTTGCGTCAGGTAGTACAATTGCATTGCTGCGCTGGTAGCTCTTTAAATAGAGCAGCTGTAGGACCTTGGAGAGCGCCTGCAAGTGCTTCTCTTAAGTGAGTTAAGTGTTTTATAAGTTGTATGTGGTTCTACTTATACTAATAGCTATCGGATAACCCTAATGGGTAAAGCTTTTTTATGGAGCAACCACAACAAATTTTTGTGTTTTATTGTCAAATGTTATCAGATAACGATCATTGTCATCAAGTTTGTAACACGTATCAACACCCTCATTACTAAATTGCACCATGCTTTTAAACGAATCAAAACAGTTTAATGTATACTGTAATTTTTCAGCATCATCAAATAAATCAGTCATTACATTAGTAAAATAACCGCTCTCTCCTACTAAATTAGCAATTTTATTTTCTTCATTTTTGATTATAGTCGCTTTGAATTTATCGAAAAGTCCCATGCTAGTACCTTTTTAATATATTGTGTGAAGAATGCTCAATTTAGACTACGACACAATAAAAAACAAATAAAACATAAACACCCGAGCGTTCTGAATTTGTTGATGTTGGACTCTCTTTTGTCTTCATAGGGCACATGCACAAAATGACGCTTATGTTAATAGCTGGTATTAACTTCAAAATAGCCCCTGAAAATCGATTTCTGAGACGTTTTAAAAAGTATCGCTTATGATTGCCTTTCTCTTCATTGCACTGCTTAGATCGCAACTATGAAATGATTATTTAATTAACCAGGGGAACAAACAACAAACCAATAGTTACAGTGTAACCATTCAAAGGTGGGTGGGATTTTACATATTAAGACGATGTGACAATGTCATAGTGATTTTATTGTGTTTATCAGTGAGCATAAAAAAGACCGCCAATTGGCAGCCTTTTTACTGTTTATTGCTTAGAAGTTATTGTAAGAAGGCGCTCATCAATCGCAGGGCCAACATAATAGGTATATTCAATAATATGTGTTGAGCTTTCTATTTTCTTATTTTTTGAGTTAAAAAAGGTACTAACAACCTCTTCAACTTGTTTAGGCGCGTACATTGTAGCCACTACAGAAACCCATTTTTTTGCAAGGAACTGGTCAGTATGAAGACCATCACCAAGATCTTTAGTCCAGTCGTTCCACATCAACTTGACATTATTTACTTTTCCAGTACCTACTTTTTCATTTATAAATAATTTAACGGTTTCACCAACTCCAGCGATACAACCGTAGAGTCCCGCCAAATCCTTATTTCCTGTTATTAATTTAGGCTTAGCACAGCCAATTTCTTTCGTTACATGATCTGATTCACTGCGAAAATTATCGAATACATCAGCATTAACAAAACCAGATATCACTAACAGCACAACACCAATAAAAAACCTCATATTATTACCTTTTTGTTAATTAAATGTACATTATATCAATGCTGTATGACGAAAACGACAGATTTTTTATATCTGGGAAGCGATCCATTGTCTTACGCCACTCTTGAGAAGGTGTCCTTAGAAAATTTTTTCATCGTCTATTCTAAGATGAATTATAGAGCCACTATTTACAAAGTCACAACTAGCAAATGCTTTTTTCGATACACCAAATACATTATTTATTTGAAACGGAAACTCAATATTATAACCAGAACCATTGCTATATTCATACTTCTCAGATGCACCGACTGAACCTGAAAAACTTGCACCATAAAGAGCTGACTTTTCAATAGAGACTTGACAGGATGACAGCAATGCCATCTTGCGTAACGGGTCAGAGGTTGATGAGCTATCGCCCCCATTAAAGATTGCATATAGAAAAAATAGTCCGATAAGGGCAAAAATAACATTCCCTTTTGATTTTTTCCTTACGGGTAGCTTAATACCAACAGGATTACCTCCCACCTTTAAAAAAGTGTCATATAAAGCTTGATAGGTTTTAATTTGGGTTTTAGCCTTAAACGTTTTATCTATTCCGACTACGACCGTGATATAAATATCCTTACCTATTTCATTTTCCTTAGTAATCTGTTTAATTTCACTTATCGGAATTTCCTCAACATTATAGAAACCCGATTTTAGGTTTTGCTCTTCTAGCTCCCAAGCGCCTTCGCCGAAGTCACCTGCAATAAATTGTATTGTTTTCATATAGCTTCACTTTCTGTAAATATGATGAAATTGCAAAATAACGAACGATAACATTATACTTAAATAAAACATCAACAATTAATGTGACATCACAAATAAACACATTTGTAATCAACCCTCCAAAACATATAGATTTTGGAGAATGTGTGCCCCTTATTAGATACCTAAATACAAAAATAACGGTTTACGGGGCTTTAAATGGCATTATAAGACATGCTCGTTGTAATCCCTTGCCCTATCCTCTTGAGTTATACCGATGTACCTCAATGTTACAGCTACACTTGAATGTCGTAGCATATCCATTACTTTTGCAATGTCGTTAGTGTTTTTATAAATATGATAGCCTCTTGTCTTTCTCATTGAGTGGGTTGATAGAGATATATCGAGAGTTTCACCAACCTCTTTGAATGCTTGACCTACTGCTTGTCGTGTTAGTGGTTTAGGTGCTTTATTTGTTCTGTTTCGGCTGCTGGTGGATTGAAATAAATAAATAGCTTCTGGGTTTTCTACTCTAATTTTATTGATTATCTGCTGCGCTTTTACGTTAAGGTCTATAACTGCAACTTTTTTGGTTTTAGCTTCTGTAAGTGTTACACGGTTTTTATTTAGGTCTATACCTGAGAACTTAATTGATAATAAATCGGATATCCTTAGTGCCATGTTTATTCCTAGATTCCAGATATCACTCATTTGTTGAGAATGGTGCTTCGATAGCAAAACACTAATAGTATTTATTTCTTCAATTGATTTTACTGCTTCGACTTCTTTCATACTTTCCATAACCTATTTAATTAATCGATAAGGAAAGTATAGGCTTTTTTATGCACTAGGGTCAATGTTTTTCGGTTGCTGTATACTTTCCTTAATTACATTGTGGAAAGTTAAAGGGTTAATGATGCTTGATGTAATTGCTTAGTTCACTGTTTTAGAATGCTTGGTATTGCTTCTTAATCATTTACTTTTTAACTCCTGCTCCAAAGTTGCGTATAGAGTTTGTTTTTTGAATCTGTTCGGCGGTGCCTGCGTTTGAGTGTTTAGCAAGGTATGAGAGCCAGTGCATGAAGCTCATTCTGTTAGTTGTATTGTTTCTGATAACTACCCAAGGATTAAGTTTGTGCTTGTTGGTTGACGATTCACTGAATAACATATCAAAGTAATGGGACGCGCTGTCTTTTTGCGTTGGCTTGGCTACGTACTCATACTTAATTTGTTCGTTCGAGCTTTCTCGGTGGGTTATCAACTGAGTAACACCATGCCCTTTGTTTACCGTGTTCCATATCGCTTTGATAGCACAATACACTTTAGATTTATCAATCATTACTTTGTTTATATCTCTTAAACTGAAGAAAAACATAATATGAAAATGAGTGCCTTTAGTCGTGCCATTCTCTTTTTTCCAGACATACTTGAATGGGTACTGTCGTCTTGAGGTAGAGCCGTCTTGGTGATTTACTTTGTATGTACGGGCTTTTAGTGCGGTGATTAACTTCGTTATTACATTATCTTCTGGATCGTATGCTGCCCTAGTCTCTGCTTTAATAGATAAATCAACCCTGAACGCCGAAACTGAGGTGAAATCACTTAACGCTGACTCGTAGGTTTCAATACATTTGTCTAGCTGAGATTGGTTGTAATAATAGTTCTGATTTAACCTGTAGCCCTTACCATGCTTAATATACAAATCTTCTTTGATTAACTTTAACCTTGCCATCCACTTAGTACCTCCTGTGTGTGCTTATGTATGAATGTACCCTATAAAGATAGTATTGAATAAGTTACCACAACATAACGAGTAACCTCTGAAATGAACTGTAGCCCAGCTATCATAATGGTTCTGTGGCTGTTGGTGCTAAAGGGTTTTTGATAGAGCGGTGAGGCTAAAGCTATATTACAAAGGGGCTGTAGGGTGAAGAGCTACTTTTACAATACTCTCATTTTAGGTACGTACTTAATTGTACCATTTGGCAGGCCTTGTTGTCAATGTGGCGTGATGCTTGCTTGCATTTATTTTATTTTATCAGAATGTGAAAAAGCTTTGCCATATTGTTTAACAAAGCCAGTAAAACCAACCATGCAATCGCAGGTTATCTTTATTAATCAGTTATTTACTGGGAATTTTTCAATTGTTTTAGATGGTTATAGGGTGGTTAAGCGGCTAATTAATAGGCATATCTATATTAGATGTCTTATAGATCACCCATCCTGAATAGGGGATATCCACTTGCCGCTTACAATTTAATGATTATTGAAAATCCTTAACCATGTCACCTATTTCAGACAGAGACTTTTTATTAACTGTCTGTACTGTATTAGAAAGTAAATCACCAGTTAATGAATCGCCACCATGGACACCAACTATCATATCAACTGATCCACAGGCAAAAATGCTTAATAAATCCGTCATAGCTTTTTTCTCTGACGGAGTCATATCCTTAAATTTTTTATTTTTATGAAGTAATGAAGTTTGCTTTTGTATGCCCTTCAACCAAATAGCATTTTTTTTGTAATAAGCACTGTTAGTTAATTCTTTATTCAAGCGAGGATAAATGGATTTTGCTACATAATTTGGGCTTGCAATGGTTATCGCAGTACCTACAAAGTTTTGATTGAGAGCAGGGGAACGTATTTCATCTCTCCATCTCCCTAATAAGCCGTTATTACCTTTCCCCGATAGGGAATATATGTCTTCTTGTATGCTTGGAGTTATTCGTTGACGGATTTCATTAGTCCAGATTTCGTTCATACAAAAATCATGTAAAACAGTTACTGCGTTGAAATTGTAAGGAGGTGCATAGTTCCCTTTATCAAGATCCTGAGCTATGTCACTTTTGAAGTAACTATTGCTTAATTCCATAAATTTATCTTGTTTAGCTTCTTCTCCGCAAGCGGTAAGGAATAAAATAGCCAATAAAAAATGTCTTTTGTTCATGCTCAAAACTCTACAGGTTATTTCATTAAAGATTGAGTTTAATTGATTTTTACCGTGATCGCTTGCTTTTTTACCACCTAAATATCAAATGACAGTGGTGATTTTGATTTAAGGGATTTGTTGGGTTAACAAACAATCGTGTCAGTAACGCATAGCTGTGTGGCCTTATTGGTGATAGTCGCTGGTGGGCTTGTTTATTAACTTATTACTCCACCGTGCTTCTTCTCCAAGCACGATAGGTTTTATCAACAAGAACAACACAGATGATAGCTATCACAAAGCCAAAGTATCTACCCAAACCAAAGATCGTGCTATCTGTGCCAAATATGAACATTGTGATATCCCAAGAGAAAAACCACGACACACATAAAAGTATAAGCCTGACTAAAATGTCTATTATTTTAGCAATCATACTACTTCGCCTCATTTGTCATAATATCGTATTAAAAAACTTACCTAACCTTTACACCACCCATCTTAAACTAATCTTAAAACATCCAAGTTTTATCATTTTAGTTATATTTATATTTATTTAATACATTAGATACCTAATTCGATATTAGGTTGCACACATTGTTGCACACAAATTTAAGTGCTATATTTACTATTCAACGACTTATAATATTAACTGTTGCACACAACTCGGCTTATCGGCCGACTCCAACCATTTTAAGACCCGTTACTGAGCAATCAGTAGCGGTTTTTTTTGTTTATAAAGCGGGTATTAATGCCGTATAGTTTATTCGTAGGATTTCGCTTGTAATTACTGGTGTTAAATTCATCGTTGGAGTTCCGCCCTTGACGGCGTGTTACTTTCTTTCAACAGCAAAAGAAAGTAACCAAAGAATGCCGTTCCGAGACGTTTTTTTATCTTGATAAATAAATCCCTTTTTAACGCACCATCTCAGACATTACGTCCCTGTATTGGCTGATATTAGTGAAAACATCCATGTTTTCACTTGCTAAAGTGATTAATTGATCAAGAAAAACGTAAACGGAAATTGCCTAGCCACTTTGTTTGTCATCGGTAATCTATTGAATTAATTAAAAAATTATCGTGGTTATTCTTTCTCTTTGCATAATTTTTAAATAGCATTTTTTCTTCAATTGAATATAAAAAGAGAGACTTCATAAAAACGCCTAATTAGTTAGTATTTGGCTGTATTTATATGCAGTGTAGGCGTTATTCCATATTTCCGCCGCTAATACGGACTTTTTCCATCTATCCACGTGATAACTATTTGATCAACTATTTTAATCATTTGATTTTATGATTAATAAAGGTATTGTAATATCAATTTCAATAAATTTTTATATTCCGTATTTCCACCATAAATATGGACTTTTTCGGTTTAATAAGCTGTTATGTTTCATATTGAGGAGTCTGCTAGATGAGTAGTTTAATAAAACCTGTCTTAGGTACAGACCCTAAAAGTGGTTGGAAATTTTATTCACTGCATCTTGCTGCATCGTACATTACGAAAGAATTTTTCTTAGTATCTAACTATAGACGTTGTATAAAAAACTCTTTTGATTATGACGTGAAGAAAAAGCGTGAATTAGAATTTTTTGAAAAAGTAAACGGGCCTCATAAGCATAAAAAACAAATTATTGCAGGAGCTGAAGAGTTATCCACTTGGTCAAAAAAAATGGAGGAAGAGGAGTTTCATGAGCTTTACATTCATTCTTTTATTGGCATGTGGTCTTCTTTTGAAGCTGGTATTGTAAATATAATCACAGATTTTATTAAAAATGATTATAAAGTAGCGGAGCACCTTGCAAGTAAGTTTAAAAAGAATCGGTTTGAAATGAGTAAATGGCCTTGGAATCCAGAAGAGGCTTTATCTTTAGCTCAACGCATAGAGTCTAAAGCTAAGGGCGCAACAGAAAATGGTGGTACTTGTTTTTTCTCTAGGTTACAAACAACTTTCTCTTGGCTGGATATAAAAATAGATATTCCAGCGGAAAATGTTAATTATCTAGCAGAAGCTAATAGGGTGCGTAATATTTTGCTTCATAGGAATGGAGAGATTAGTGAAAAAGATGTTCTTGATTTTCCGTCATTAGAACCTTGGGTTGGTAACGTTATGCCTTTTACTAAAGATAAATTTACAAAATATAACAAGGCAATCTCTTTGACACTTATTTCAATCATGCAGGGTATAGCAAGCAAAAATGAAACATAACAAGGCGCTTAAAACGGAACTAAAACAGTGGGTTACGTTTCGCTTCGCTACACATTATAACCCACTGTTTTAGTCCGCTTAGCGCGGCGTTGGTATGACTTCCCACGTCAAGTTAAATATTACTTTTCCCTGCCCATTTATTTAGAGCCTATCGATTTTCTCTGTTAATAAGAGAATTAACGTACAGAATGAAGCAAGTAATTTCGTCGGTT
>NZ_JAHNZV010000116.1 GCF_022267535.1 Psychromonas antarctica | reverse complement strand
GCATCTTTAAGATCCTTCATTGCAGTTTCTCGCGCTCTAGACAGATCACGTACCGCTTCATCTTCAGGCTCAGGAACATAAATGGCAGTTAAATCTTCAGATTTGAGTAGTTTGGCGAGTTTTAACGCATCTCTTTTATCTGTTTTAACATGATCACCTGGTTTTTTAGGAATTAAAGAAGGGGCTATTACATAACAACATTGATTAAGACTGGTTAATAATCGGTATATCCAGTAACCACAAGGGCCAGCTTCGTAAACGAAATGCAGCGTAGCCTGTGGATATTTTGATTGTAATTGTCTAACTAATTTTTTAAACGCCGCTTTGTTGCTGAGAATACGACCTAAATGAATGGGTTTAGCACCGCGCTCATCTTCGATATATGCAATCTCAGTAAATGTTTTGTGAGTATCTAACCCAATGAAAAGTATGCTATGTTTATTCATGCTAGCCTCCACGTTATATTATTGATATATATATTATGGCTCTGGTTGTAAAACTAACCCACGGTAGAGGCTAGCACCTTAGTGGGAAGTCATTATGTCTAAGCCTTTGTGCAAGCTCCCGTAATTTCGGTTCAATTAATATGGATATAATTAAATAATTAAAAAACATTGATAATCAATATTATGTCAATTACAGTGATGGGGTTTATAATTTCCTGACTGAAAAATGATAATTATAATATTACAGTTAAGCTCTAAGTTACTATTAAATTTATCTTTAAAGGGATTTTAAATGAGTGAAATAATTTTATGTAATCGCACCTTTAGCGCAAGTGCATTTAAAAATGAGTGTGGTATCGGAATTGAACTGGCTTCATCTCTTACCTGTCCTAATCCAGATATGATTATCGCTAATAAACCATATTTATTAAAAAACGGTCATTCTACACTTGGCGCTACAACACTGGCAAAATTATCTAATCCTGCAATCACACAAAACCTTACGAGTTTAGCATTATCTTTTGGTGGAGATAACCTTTTAGCACTTTCAGCTATATCTGCTCAATTACAAGAATACAATGTCGGCTTAATGGGGGCATCAACCAGCGTTTACGCTAATAGAATGGGTGGTTTTGTTGGTTCGGTAAAAACCTATCAATCAGCTTTAATGGAATATCGCCAAGCAGCAATTACAAAGTCCCCTTCTAAAATGGCTGCTCGACAGAAAGCGAAAATGGCTTTTGATAAAATGCAAAATAGTTTTAGACACGAAGTAAAGGTAGTAACAAGCCAAGTTAAATCTGGGCGAGGTACACCTATGACTAACTTTAAGCGGGGCGCTGATATTGCAAGAAGCAGTAGGAGTATTGCCAAACTAGATTTAATCAATCCTGTTCAAGCTGACAATATTGTTAAATTGACTAAACACGCAAAATTCTTAGGTAATGGTCTTGCTGTTATCGACTTCGGTAGTCGTGTTGGTAATATCCATAATAGTTATAAAGCAGGTGCTAATTGGGAGCGAGAGATGTTTATTGAATCAAGTAGCTTTGCGACAAGCGCTATGGCTGGCACTGCTGCAGTTAATGTTGGAGGGGTGGTATTAGGCTTTCTTATTGTCGCCACCCCGATTGGTTGGGTTGGGTTAATCGTTGGAGGAATTGCTGTTGCGGGGGTTGCTGCCGCGACTTCAATTGTAACCAACCAAGTAGTTAAAGAAAATGCCGGTGGCGTTTATGACTCAATAATGATGCAACTGAATTGATTATGAATAATAAAGAGCTCTTTGTTGGTCTCCTTATATTCTCAGCAATTATTGTAGGAGTGCTCTATGTTGCCTTTGGCCAGCTAACAGTTAAAAAACTAAGAAAAAACCCAAAGACAAAATCTGCTCTTGGCTTAGAGTATGCTAGCGGTTGGGATATTATCAATGTCGCACAGGCATTAGCACTTCCAAGATCATGGAGCCGAAAACTGGAAGGTAGTAAACTTTCGTTTATGTACGCTAACGCAACAATTGTACATAGCAATACAACCAAATTTGATCGTGTTTTAGGTTTTACATTTTACTGGTTATTAATATCTGCTGGACTATCTGGAGCGCTGTTAGGATTCTTAAATTATTTCGGGTTAATATAAATAGAGGCTTAATCGCGTAGCCGGAGGTGTCTAGCCTCCAGCCCCCACACCACCCTGCATGCGGCTCCGCACAGAGCGGTTCATCTTCCTTCATGAATATTGGATATTGATCCACATTTGTCTCAATGACACCAAGCCTTGCTGTTCTAAAAACGCATTACTGATCGCAATATTGATCCCTTTCGTTTTTGAACTACGACATGGCCCTTTGCTGGTTATGCCACAAGCAATGGCTAGACGTTCAGTCACGCCAAGTTTGATTAAAGCTCTCACTTTGGTGCGCGGTTTTCGCCATTGTCGCCAGTAGCACATCCGCAATCGACGACGGATCCAAGAATCAAGATCCACCGTTAATTGATAGGCATTGGCAATGAGGAAATAATTTCCCCATCCTCGTAGAAATTGATTAAGTTTCTGAATTTGCTTTTCCATTGCAATTCCCCAATTCCGATTGGTCAGTGCTCTTACTTTTTCTTTGAATACTTTCAAAGTTTTAGCATGAATTTGTAGCCGACCGCGTGGGAAAGTAAAGCCTAAGAACTTCGAGCCAGAAACAGGCCCGACGCGACTTTTAGTTTCATTAACAATCAATTTCAAGCGCTTGCTGATATAGCGTGATATCGCTACTTTGACCTTATTGCCGATAGGCTTAGACTTAACCAAAATGATGATGTCATCGGCGTATCGAGCAAAATGTAATCGCTCCCGTGTTAGCTTTTATCGGGGATGCATTGATTACTAGGTAGTTGTGAACTAGGAAGACCTGATGTTGCCTTAAATTCGCCACGAGTTCCCCATTTAAGTACTTGTCCATTGTAATCCATTTGATAATGCATCTGATTTACTTCCTTTTTACAAGATCAAAATCGAACCTTATGTTTATATTTTAACTCTGAAGACTAACGCTTTAACAGGCAACACTACGCACGGAAAAATGTTTCATATATCTCATTTTAGTGGTCATTATAATATCTAGTAAATATCACAAAATCAACGTGTTTAGTAACAGTTAAGTAAATGCTCAATTTAGTCTGGTGTTAATGCAAGGCCTATCTCATTGCAAAAACAGAGACTCTCGAAAGCGAGTTCGTTAAATTTAATGTGTGAGAAGGGCTTGGATAATTACAGAGGTAGTAGTGCTGTTAATTAATTTGTCATTGATTATTGTCTGGTAATAATGGTTACAGAGAGGATTGTATATAAATACTAGGTAAAGAATAAAACGGTGTCGGCCTGTTATACTGTTTGTCACACTCTTTGTCACACTGTTAGTGGTGACTTACTCAAAAGGCTAATGAAATGAACTCTCATATTTTAAACGAGTCGACTTATCAGCCGACTCCAGCAATTTCAAACCCGTTACTGAGTAATTAGTCACGGTTTTTTCATTTCTATCATTGAGGTTTCTAGGGTGATTGCAGGGCTCTTTCAGCATTACGCGAATGCCTATTCACGACAGAGTAACCCGTTATCGGCCAACTCCAGCAATTTCAAACCCGTCACTGAGTAATTAGTCACGGATTTTTCTTTTTTAGCTTTTTAAAGCAAGAGTGACGGCCTACTGGTTTAATCATGTACTGATAATCACTATTTTATGGTTATTATTTTGCAGGTTTTTGATTAATGCTTTATATTTGATGTAGCATCTCTTATTAAACGTTTCCTAGAATATTTTTTTTAGCTTATGTTTTTTTATTTTTATAAATATGGCTTCGTAAGCAAATTAGTTTTCTTTATTCGTAAATAGTGACATCTCGAGGAAAATTATTATGAAATCTTCATTATCAAAAATAGCAGTAATCGGCCTCTTATCGTTAACTTCAATCAGCTCTAATGCAGCGATTATTACCGGCGACTTAAATTACGATGATACCGGAACTCACCTGATCACCGGCACTAATGGCTTAACTTATGTTGGATGGGGGGAGATAGCGTCTTATAATTACGCGCAAACATTTGCAGCAACGCAGACCGGAGGGTTATACGAAGATTATCATATTGCCAATCAAAATGAGGCCAGCTTATTTTTTTCAATGGCTACCGGTACCCAGACGCTCTTACAACATAGTGATGATATTATATTTACTGGTTATGAGATCGAACAGTCAGCATTTGGAGACAATTACACGTCTTGGTCCTCAAGTGCGTGGTTTTTATTGGACTATGTTCGAGATATAAAGCGTGTAGGGTGTATGAGTGTTGGCAGTACGGTGAGTCCTCCGTGGCAACCCTCTCTCGCGATGAGAATAAATTGGCTGGACCAGACAGTATCACGGTCGGATGAGTTCAGTAGCCTTGGCTGGATCTCCTCGCGCCCCGTGGGATGGTTATTAGTCTCGGGGCCGGTTCCACCTATCCATCCTGTGCCGGCACCTTCTCTTTTATTTATATTTGGTTTCGGTCTTTTAGGCTTGATTTTTACTCGTAAACAACAAAGGACTAATCGTTTCTAAGCCGGCGTTATGCCTAGTTTGGGTTAACTACTTTTAAACTAATTGCGGCAATACTCGAATTCTCGACCAACGCCAGTAACATTTAGAGCCATTACTAAGTAATCAGTAAGGGCTCTTTTTATTTATACAACCTGAATTTTGAGAGTGATTGCAGGGCTTAAAATACATCATATTGTTAAATGGCATTTATATCCGATTGCAACTATTTTGACACTTTCGGCGACACTAAATATTCTCGCAATTTGATAGCTAGATGATGGACCTGAGTTATAAACTCGGGTTGATTTGTTGTTGAAAGGGGATCACCAGTTTTCACATAAAAGAATAAGCTGTAATAGCAGTTCGTAATAGACTTTAGTATTGTAAAGCCGCTTTATCATTTTAAGTTGTTCATCCAAAAATCCTATTTCTTGTTTATTTAACTGATCTTTTCTTTTGTCATAAATAACAGGAAATCGCAGAGCCTCATCATTTATTTCTCTTGATAAAAATAAAAGGGGGAAAGGTTAGCTGTAAATATTTGGGCTTGACGATTTAAGCACGGCTAAAGCATGATCAGCATTCTTTTGCTATTTTATATAAAAAAGCATACAAGTGGACTAGGACCAACAATGAAATTAATCTACGAAGGGCCTGTTGATGGGCCTCTATTTATCTTTGCACATGGTGCTGGTGCGGGCGCTGATTCAACATTTATGGTTAATATAGCGCAAGGGCTCGCCTTGCGCGGAATTCGTGTGGCGCGTTTTAATTTCCCTTATATGCAGCAGCTTATTGATAGTGGTAAACGGCGACCACCAGAACGAGCACCTAAACTTATCGCGCAATTTGCGACGTTGATTGCTGATATAGACAAACCAATAGTGATTGGTGGTAAGTCGATGGGAGGACGCATCGCAACGTTACTGGCCGCGCAGTTATCCAGCGAAAACAAGGGGGAGGCGATTAAAGGTGTTGCCTGCCTCGGTTTCCCGTTTCATCCTGTCGGGAAAACGGATAAATTACGCACTGAACATTTTCCGTTAATTAAGCAGGATCTGTTAATTGTTCAAGGTGAGCGCGATACGATGGGAAATAAACAGGAGGTTGAGCATTATGGCTTGCCTGATACTATCGACTGGCTATGGTTGGAAGATGGAGATCACGATCTTAAGCCCAGAGTAAAGAGCGGTTTTACTCAGCAATCCCATTTGCAGCGAACAATGGATAAACTGGCTGCGTATATTAAAAATGCAGTCACTAAAGGCTAACTTGATATACCGTTATGAGTTGTTACGTTGACCCTCGTATACTATTTTGTCTTTTTCCCATTCACAACTTACTTATTAGGGCGTAATATATTCGCTGCTAAATTTTATTAGCAATTCTCAGGGCGGGGTGTGATTCCCCACCGGCGGTAAGTCTATTTTAAAGCTTCATTGATATGCAGATACCTGCATTTTTAGGTTGCTTGGCTATAATATGATAAGCCCGCGAGCGCTCAATATTTTGAGGTCAGCAGATCTGGTTAAATTCCAGAGCCGACGGTGATAGTCCGGATGAAAGAGGATCCCGCAGCATGCTTATAACGAAGGAAATAAAAAGGTGAACAGCTTTACTGGGTAAAATCGGCACTAACTGTGTGGTGAGTTTTGAAGTGAGAACAACTATCTCCTGCAACCCAAGTCTTGCTAGTGGCAAATTGCACAGCGCAACACCTGCTTAATTAATTCCTTTGCTGTTAGTCATGTGCGCATCTGTCTTTTTTTCACATTAATGTGCAAAGGAGAAGCTTCTTTATGCCCTGATTCTGGTCACTAATTATAAAAGGAAGTACCATGAGTCAGTCTCTATTAAGTCAATTTGGCGATGCTAACGTACGTGTAATAAAAGCCATTGAGTCCATTCGAAATGGTCTCGGAGTATTAGTTGTTGATGATGAAGATCGGGAAAATGAAGGTGACTTTATTTTTGCTGCAGATTCACTCTCTAGCGCGCAGATGGCAATGATGATCCGCGAAGGAAGCGGCATTGTTTGTCTATGCTTAACAGAAGAAACCACCCAGCACCTTAACTTGCCGCAAATGGTTGCCAACAATAACAGCCAAAATAAAACCGCTTACACTGTGAGTATTGAAGCTAAACAGGGCGTCACTACGGGGGTTTCAGCACAAGATCGTGTGGCGACCATTAAAGCGGCTATTTCCCCCTCGGCACAAGCACAAGATCTCGCGCGTCCCGGTCATGTTTTTCCTCTAAAGGCGGTAAACGGAGGTGTATTGATGCGCCGCGGTCATACTGAAGCAGCGGTTGATTTAACTCGGCTTGCGGGTAGAACACCTGCTGGTGTTATTTGTGAGTTAACCAATCCAGATGGGACTATGGCGCGGTTACCCGAGGTGATTTGCTTTGCCAATTCGCAGCAGATTCCCGTGGTGAGTATTGATGATCTGGTTAACTATATTAAGGATTCACAACAGTTAGCTAGCTAGTTTTGAAAATAAAAAAATAACAGCGGGTGTTTTGTCTTTAACGGTAAAATATCCTCTTTTTGTCGCTAAGTTGTGCACTATCAGTAAAAATATTTCTAATTAATGATTTATATAAACCTAAATGGGTGCACTGCTCACTCAAATTTTTTCTACTAAAGTTACGCTGCACGCGCATTACAATTTTTGAACACTCGAGAGCATTAAATCGCCTTTGACTTCATCTGATTGTCGACTTTATTCAAAAAGCATCACCACGAAGTACACTCGAGAGCATGAAGAAACTCATAAAAAAATGCGGGATCTTAACCTTCTTTTTATTCGTGCCTTCGTGGTTAATTGCTTTTGAACTTGGCAACGACCAACAAATCCGCTTGCTGTCACTAAAGTTATTTATCATTCAATAAAAATATAAACAGATAGCTAAGACGCTAGCCGAAGTTTTTTTATTGCGCAGTATCTAAGGTCAATAAGGTAGATTACATTTTGTGAATTTTTTGAGTCACTTTCTGGTTTATATTATTTCTTGATCTAATCTTTCTTGTAGAAAAACGTTTTATTTGTTTTTAATTTAGAATGCTTTTGTCAGATTAATTCATTTTTGGTTTGCTTATAATGACTCTTTCATAAGGATGTTCAGATCTTATGAGCCGTTTTTAGAGTGCGTATTCTGAACCAATAAATGAAATATTATTGGCGATACACTGGGGGTTTTAATGATCAAAAAAATAGGTGTTTTAACAAGTGGTGGTGATGCACCCGGTATGAATGCAGCAATCCGCGCCGTTGTGCGTGAAGGCCTACATAATGGTTTAGAGGTTTATGGCATCTATGATGGCTATGCTGGATTGCATAAAGGTATTATTAACTGATGTTACGCACTTACGGCCAGCATCTGCTTCCAGGCTTTAAGTGCTTCTTTTTGAGCTTTTATATAAAGCTTTGTTTTCAATCCAAATGTGGTTAAGCCTTTTTTTACACTTAACCCTTCCAGT
>NZ_JAHNZV010000115.1 GCF_022267535.1 Psychromonas antarctica | reverse complement strand
AATAAACGCTAACTGATATAAAACTATGTTTAGTCTTGGTTGTTGATTATGTAATTAGGATAACTAGTTACTGCAATCAACCTTACTTTTATTTTCTCTACGCTTAAATAGATTACTTAATTGAATTGGTATTACTCTTTATCAACTTCTTTATCAATTTCTTTATCAGCCGTTTTATCAATGACGTCATCAATCACTTTATTAAGCTTTTCAAGACTGATCTTTGCTTGTTTAAGAGTGGCCTCAGTGAATTCTTTTTCTATATCTTGAGTTTCCTTACGTCTTACTTCAAGCTCGTTAATTTTATCGACGAGCACTTTTTTTTCTTGTTCCACTTTTTCTGCTTGTTCGGCTTTAGCAAATAGAACTTGTTCAGCTTCAGCTACTTCCGCGAGGGAAACTTGTTCAATGGGGCTTGGTGGAATGACGGCAACACCAGGATTCATTGGTCTTTGATTCATAAATGAAGGAGAAACAATTTCAATGTTGTTATTATGTAATGTATCTAAAATATGTTTATAAAGGTTAGATCGTGCGCTAATTAATTTATTTGACTCAGCAAGCACACCTGAAACACGGTAAGTAATTGAAAAGTTTCCTAGCTCCAAGATATGTACAAAGGATTCTTTTAAGCCACTTTCTTCTGCTGCGGTAATTAATAGCGGTTCAATATTTTTGTGGTGAAGGTCATAACCTAAAGTAAGGGATGCAGAAACTATTGTTGATGCACTGCGTACTGTTTTTACGGGGCAAGAGACTAGGTATGTGTTGGGTATAGCAATGAATTCTCCACTTTCTGATTGTAGCTCGGTGTCAAATAATCCACGTTCTGATACTCGACCAAAGTAATCTTGTACATAAATAAAGTCTCCAATAGCAAATGGCTTAGTTACCCTAAGTAAGATGCCAGCTGCTAGGTTAGAAAAAACATTAGTTGATGAAAGCGCAAATACACCTGAAATTAATAAGCCAATTAGACCTATAATTTGATTTCTGGCACTTTCTGCAACAGGTAATGCGAGGACTATCGCAAGTGCACCAATTATACTTACCACCAACATAAATAACTGGCGAGTAAACATGCGTTCACTACCAAGTTCTGCTTTATTTTTTATTAATAATCGGTGAGCAGCCGTCAATATTAATGCGACAATAATAGCTGTCAATACAAGCGGAATAAAATCAATAACGGTTTCTTTTATCGTTGTTATTAGTGTCATTTATATCTTCTCTATATTTGCTGGAAAAAGACTAGACAGATCCAGAGTGGTTGACGTATCGATTTGATACTTTGAATATTGTTAAAAGTTATTGGATAACACTAATACTCGACTCGGTTACGTCCCTTAGCTTTAGCAATATATAAATTTTCATCGGCACAAGAAAATAAAATATCCTCTGATTGTGAGCACTCTAAATAATTGGCTACACCAAAGCTGCAGGTGATATCTTTATCAAGAAAGAAAGTATCATTGATTGTATTTACTTGCTGTTTTCTATTAATCTCAGATTTTGATAAATCATAGGCGGTAATGTGATTTAGACCATAATTACCCAAATGCAATCTATCTGCAATTTTATCTCTGACCCTCTCCGCAATGGCAGCCGAGTCAGCTAGGTTAGTTTCCGGTAGTAATATTAAAAACTCTTCTCCCCCATAACGATAGGCAAAATCACAGGGCCGCAGGCTTTGCAATAATAGCTTACCAAATAACTGTAAGGTTTCATCTCCGACAGCGTGACCAAAATTGTCATTAATTTCTTTAAATTTATCCAAATCGCACATAATGGATGAGAAATCAGTCATGTTACCTAGATAAATATCATTTTCTAAACTAGTTATTTTTCTTTTCAAAAATTCTTTTTTACGGGTGCCTGTTAACGGATCTAAAGAGAGTTTATTAATTTCATTTAAGTTTTTAGCTGCCAAATCAAATCGGCCATCTTGTAAATGTTGATTATGGGAATCCACAAAACCGTAATTCATAATATCGCGATAGAAAATATCACATTGCATTTCAACTGAACTTCTATCGTGATCGCTATTCTCTGGATATTTAATAAAATCAAGTAATTTAAAAAAATCATCACCAAATTGATATCCTTGATCAATGTCGATTTTGATACCTTGATAATTTAATACTTCCATATATGACCTTGAAATAATTGAAATTAAATTAACTATATTGCTTTTTGTCTAAACCAATTGCTTGAAAGCCTTGCCTATCATAGCGTAATGATTTCAATCGACACAATGAATGGAGCTGTATTGAACATATTAAGCGAGCTATTTTCAACTATATTATTGTCGTTTATATCTATACTCATTAACCCTGAAAGTTCTGATTTCACCTTTTGAAGTAACATGGGTATAAGTTGTAAGTGCTCGGAGACAGCAAACCCTAAATTCGGCGAGTATTGCAAAGTTTGCACGTATAAACGAAAATAACATCGGGTTAAGCAAGTCGATACCGTGTAGAATTTGCGTGTGTTTTTGTATCAAACTAGCGAGCAATAGGCCGCTACTGTTATACTAATCCGCTTTGAATTACCTTGTATAAGGTGAAATATTAACATTATGATATTAAACAATGCTACGCTTTTATTATGCTTAGACACGCTTAAATAAGATGTAAACTATATAATAATGAAATCCCCAAACTACAGGTAATTAACGAGCCGGCCGTGGTCATCGCAATAATATTAGCGGCTAAATTAACATTCTCTCCCATTGCACTGGCCATCATATAACTGGCAACTGCAGTGGGTGCGGCAGTCATAAAAAATGCAATGCCTAGCTCCAGCCCCCTGAAACCTAAAAAATAACTCGCGCCAGTAAGCATAATGGGCGCAACAATCAATTTTAATGCAGTCGCAAAGAGTGTGTTAACGGTATCATTATTCACTTTTTTTAAATTCAAACTGCCACCCGTACAAAGTAACGCCATTGGCAGTGTCATATCGGCAAAATATTGACCCGCATTGATCATCAGAGTGGGGATCGGAATGGCTAATATAAATACCAGAGCGGCTACTAATATAGCAATAATCAAAGGGTTTTTAGCGATAGATTTGAAAACGTTGATTAATGCAGCGCGGTTCACCGAGCCGATGCTAGGGGTTAATATGATGACTGCGAGAATGTTATATAACACGGTGTTAAAAGCGACATAAAGTGCGGCTAAAGTAATACCTGCATCCCCATAAACATTTGCTGCATAAGCAAGCCCTATAATGCCTGCATTAGCACGAAAACTACCTTGGATAATGACCCCATGATCTTGCTTATTGGGGATCCAATATTTAGTTAAGAGGGTAACTAAAATAAAGAATAAAAAGTTACCCAGTAACATATAAGCGATAAACGAAAAGTCGATATCGGTGTCTAGAGGTGATTTAACAATACTTAAAAAAAGCAGCGCGGGTAAGGTGACTTTAAAAACCAACTGGGATGCAACTCGAATAAATTCATCATTAATGATGTTGACTCTTTTTAACAAGAAACCCAGAAAAAGCAACGGGAAAATAGGCCCGGTAATGGAAATAGAAAACAGAATCGACTCGCGAACGGTATCAAGTTAGTGTCCGTTTAAAGACAGGTTACGCTTTAGTGAAGCAAGATAATATAAACAACAACTTGCTGTTTTATTACCGTTAATTAAACTGCAAACAGAATAATCTAGAATGCCTGAATGTGCCTGAATGTGCCTGAATGTGCCTGAATGTGCTTGAATTTGTGTTCTGTTGCAGACTTTTATCATAAAGGGAGGAGTCGTTATGATTCCTCCCTATTTTTTACACGCTTCTATTCGCTTAACGTGATCATCGGTAACTCATCCCAAATCTTCGCTTCACTTGTATTTCCACCAGAAAAGTTCCATCCTCCTTTTTCTTCTGCAAGTGGACGATACGCTGCGGATAAACCATCTAGATCCCAACTAGTGATATAAAAACTGATGCCATTAAGGGTTTCGGGACGACCCAGTGCGTCACTGGCAAAGTCCAAATAGATAGCTTTGTTATCTTTGTCCACCGTCACGGTTGGCGCAGGTGAAACACTCTCACCCCAAGTCTGACTATCAGCGCCAACGGTATTGTAGATCGAACTTTGCCAGCCAAATACTACCGCGCTTCTATTCCAGCTTCCATTCGGCATACTTGCATTAATTTTAGGCAATTGCGTTAAACCTTGCTGTGTTTCATTTGGCAAGCCAATAAAGATAGAAAAACCGACGTGATCAAAACCATTGCTAGGATTCCAGCTGTCAGTGACATTATCCATCGTCAGTTTTAAACGCACGTTGCTGCCCACGGAAAACACTTCTGCTTTGTCGATAGCCAACTGGCTCGCTGTTTTATCAAATGTCGGATCCGTTGGCAGGAAGTAAGATCCATTAACACCTCCCGCACCATCCTGAGCATCACCCGCATCATCAATGACTTGATCCGCACTATCTGCCCATAATAGATCCGAAGTGAACGCAATATCTTGTGTACTGATCCTTTTTTCTGCCGAGTAGATAGCAAAGCGATGTTGCTGCTCACCAATGGCAAAATGACGTGTTGAAAGCGTAGTAGACCAATTCCCCGCATTATCCGAGGTGATCGCTGTTGCCGTATCTAAGTTACCATCGACTACTAATTTCAAGTCGTTGCCGGATGTCGTATTTCCGGTAAGCGTGAAATCTTTGCTAATGGTGACATTATCCCAGCTATCATCTAATGTGATCTGTTCATTGGATTCATCGATATCAGCTGTTTGTTCTGTTTTAAAGTAAACGACTGCAGAGTTAGGCGCGAGCTCTAGGTTAACTTCACCTTGGCTATCTACGGTTAAAATTTGCGGCGCTTGCTCCCAGTTTGATTGAATTTCACGAGCGAAGACTGTTCCGCCTGTTTGTTCGACATCCAGCTGGTTAAGTAACATAGGTGATGAGGAGGTATTCATTAGCACCAGTACTTCTTGCCCTTCAAATTGGCGCGCAAAACTAAACACACCGGCACCAGATTTATCACTGCGCAGCACTTTTAGCGAGCCGTGGGTCAATACGCGATTTTCACGGCGTAACTTAGCCAATGTTTGGATAAATTGATACATCTCACTACTGCTATCAAACGAGTCGACTGATTTTCCATCAGTACGGTAACCACCAGCAAACATTGCATCACGACTGGTAACCATTGCTTGTTCAGTACCTTGATAAATAATCGGGATCCCAGGAATCGTCATCATAGTGATCAATGCCTGCTGCATATCTTCTTTACTACCTTGTGACAAGAAACGCGGCATATCATGGTTATCAATAAAGTTAGGCATAATAAAAGGATTTGGGAACATCTCCATCATGCGTTCCAGTCTATAACGCAGATAATCTGTTGGCTGACCGGATGCAAATACGCGTGTCATGGTTGTTTGTAATGGGAAGTTAAGCACCGCCGTGAGCTGTGGAGGCGTTCCATTTTCACCGATATAAGTGAGCATCTTCTCTTCACCTTCGGTGTTATAAGGTGTTGAGGCTTCAAACACTTCACCAAAGGTTAAGAAATTATCTCGCCCTGTCTGTTTTGCTTGCGCTAAAATACCGTCATCACTGTGCAGAAAATCGTGCCAGAAATCATGTTCAACAAATTTTGCGGTATCAATTCGATAAGCATCCACTCCGACATCTCGAATCCACTTACGGTAGCTTTCTTTTAAATATGCGCGAATCTGTGGATCTGAAGTATTTAAGTCATCAAGATCCGATAGTTGCCTTGTTGTTTCTTGCTCAGGATCATTGTAGTCGGTAATAATGGGGGTCCAGTGGTAACTACCACTGCCATCCGTCTGACATTCAAGTTGGTTAAGCGGCGCTGGCAACGTTTGTCCTGCGGTCAGCGCATCAGGAATTAATCGGAAACCAATACAAGGATTAGCGGGATCATAATCATAAGGTTTATCATAGGTAAAAAAGTTACCCGTGTGGTTGGTAACGATATCCTGAATAAGATACATATTGCGGCTGTGTAAATCACTGGCCAGATTTTGGTAACTTTCTAAATCCCCAAAATGCTCATCGACTTTTTGAAAATCACGTGCCCAATAACCGTGGTAACCACCGTAATTTTGCTCTGAATCCCACCATTGATTTGCTACTGGTGGTGTGATCCAAACCGATGTTGCGCCTAAATTTTCAATATAGTTTAATTGATCATCAACACCTTGCAAATCACCCCCACTGAACTTTTTCTCTGAGGTTGGATCATATTCATTCTGACCTAGATCATTAATCTGAGTATTTCCATCGCTAAAACGGTCGATCATCAAAAAATAGATAATCTGCTCTTGCCAGTCAGGCGATGCCATCTGGCTGCCATTCTCTTCATTTTTTGTTTCATTTTTACTATCTGAATTACAACCAGAAATGGCTAAAGCAATAGATAATGATAGTATTTTCAGTTTATTACGTGGTTTCATTGGCATTATATTATCTCCTGTGTATATATTGCACACAGAGAATAAAATAATAAAATACAAATTAGAGTGTCATCCTGCGCCATGCTTATAGTCAAATAATGCCATTTTATATTTAATTTGAACTAACCATCATTTATTGAAGGGGAGGTGGCGAACAGATAACCTTGTTGCTGGTTAGCACAACAGATCTGTTCACCTTCCAAAGTCTGTAATGTAAAAAAGCAGCGTTGTGGAAGGCGCTCGCAATAGTGTGAGAGAGACCAGTAAACATAACTGTTTTTTCCACTACTTTTGGTCATTTTTATAGGGCTATTGCTTTGATGGTCAATCATACAGTTGATCTTATCGATATCTAATTTTCTACAGGCAAGTTCGATCACCATACGAAAACCCTGCCCCTCGTTGACAAGCACCATCGTCGGCAGAACGACTAAAGGGCTGCCAATTAAAAGGTTTTCATGCACCACAAAGTTGTGTTGGTGATTATCATTAATAAACTTATCCCCACTGATTTCATAGGACAATTTAAAGGTCAAAGGACTCGCAACAGGTAAATTTGCAGTCGACCATAATTCAATACCTGCACTTAAAAAAGAATCAAAAAAGGCGGGGTAATGTCGCCAAATGCCATCCCTGTCCTGACATTCCACTGTTACATTTTTCTCAAATGCAATATTATCCACTTCAAGCCAAACTCGTCCTTGGTTCATCTCATGTTTATTATCACGCCACTGGGCATAATGTAAGCGGACGGGGTTACCTTTTTGTAATACGCGGTTATTGCTGCATTGCTCACGATAGCTTTGTGGGGTGAAGGAATACCATTTGCGAAATGCGCGGTTAAAATTAGATGAATCACCATAACCCAATCGGCTAGCAATTAAGCTGACGGGGAAATCTGTATCGGCTAGTAAACGCAGTGCAACAGACTTTTTTTCATTATCGACTAAAGTAGAAAAACTCAGTTGCTTATCCTCTAATCGTCTTTGCAGCGTTCTCGGGGAAAGGCTTAAATGCTTCGCTAAATCTTGTAGACGTAAGGGGCTATCAAGATGTTCGCTGATCTGTTTTTTTAAGCGGAAAATTAAATCTTCTTTGCCAATATGTTGCGTTTTCAGCAATCCCAAAACTTGTTTTGCCAATGCAAATAGCTCCGGCTCAGGGGTCGCTAATGAATTAATCTCCTGCACATCAAAGTGGATTTTTAAGCCGCTGCCAAATTCCATTCTGAGCTGCAGAAAATGATCATATTTACTCTGCATCCAGCTATGATGAAACTCAGTAAAATTGGCTAGTTGCAGCAATAAATATTGTGCGAAAGAATAAGCATGGTTAGGCAGAGAGGTATTGCTCTGAGTATGAAACGAAACAGATAAATAACCGCTGCACTGCTGGCTATCGATATAGAGTGTTCGATCAAATAAAGAAACTGACTTGCTCCACCATAATATTCCTTCTTTTAAGGAAGGCGCATTACACAGTAAAATATTTTGTATGCTCAGTAACTCGTTAAGATGCCAGCGTTTATTACCTATCATAAAATGCGTGCAGCCTAAATCTTGTGCGAGTCTCTGAGTAAATTCTTTATTATGTTGCAATTATTAACCTCCTGTTGTTGGCAGTTCCTTCCCTGATTTACACTTAAGTAATTGATATAGCAAATACAAACAAATAATACTTGGCTATTTAGTGATGTGTTGAGCGGCGGGACCTGTTTTTATCAACACTCAAAATAAAAATCAAAGAAAACAGCGGTGCTGGGCGAACGCTCGCTGAGCACATAAATTAGAAATAAAGAATGCTTAATGTCAATACAATCGGCGTTTGTGCGAGGTTGTGACATTTTAGCCATTAATTCACTAAAAAGTGCAACAATTACGAATCGAATAATTTTACATACTTATGTACTCAAGTTTCGGGGTTCATTTTTAGCCAATAAAAGTGAACCATCCCTCATTCTAGGGCTTCTTGCCGCAAAGTAAAGTTATCCATTTGCATGACTTGCGTAAAAAAATCGACAACCGTCTGTTCA
>NZ_JAHNZV010000114.1 GCF_022267535.1 Psychromonas antarctica | reverse complement strand
GAAATAAAGATAATTATTATTCTACTAGGGGCCGTCTCATGAATAGTTAAAAGTCTGCGCGAACAAATCAGAAACTATCCGCGCGACATAACAGAGCATTTATAAAAAATGCTATTCTAAAGACTCACCTCTGGCATTGACTCACCGCTTACACACGCTAAGGAACTCATTTCATTAACGGATAATACTCGGCTAATATCTAGGATAATAACAAAATTGTCGTTAACTTTTCCCATCCCACTAATAAATTCAGCGCGAATATTAGTGCCAAAGCGGGGTGATGGCTCAATATCAGCAGGTAGTATTTCCAACACCTCTGAAACCGAATCAACAATAATTCCAATATCAATTTTTTCGTTATCATTAACAGTTTCAATAATAACAATACAACTTTTACGTGTTGTTACAGCCACTTCTCTACCAAAGCGAGCAGACAAATCAATAACAGGAACAACTGCACCTCTAATATTAATAACACCACTTATAAATTCAGGCATCAGTGGCACAGTGGTCAGTTTCGCATACTCAATTATTTCTTTGATGCCGAGAATACCGATAGCAAACATCTCTCCTCGTTGCAAAAATGTCAGATATTGTCCACTTTCCTCGATAGCAGATAAAGCACTCTCTTTTGGTAACCTTTCAGCTTGGGCATCAGATTTAACTAATGAATTCATAATGATTTATCCTTAAAATTTGGAAAACTCAGATTCATCTAAGGATATTGATTCCGGTGCACTAGATCTTACAGGTGGTCTCGATCGAGTAGTTGAGTTTTGTGGATAAATTTCAGCTCCACCCGCAGGTTTAGTAGTAATTTGAAAGAAACTTATTACTGACTGAAGTTGTTGAGCTTGACTGCTCATCTCTTCAGCTGTGGCGGAAAGCTCTTCACTACTTGATGCATTTTGTTGGGTAATGGTATTTAATTGTCCCATTGCAGTGTTAATTTGACTAACACTAGACGATTGCTCTTCAGATGCCGCACTAATTTCTTGTACCAAATCAGAGGTTTTATTAATTGAAAGTACGATTTGGCCCAATAGTCGACCCGCAGTTTCTGATAATGTTACACTACTGGTCGCTACTCCACCGATTTCTTGTGCTGCAATTTGGCTACGCTCCGCCAATTTTCGTACCTCAGCCGCAACAACAGCAAAGCCTTTACCATGCTCACCGGCCCTAGCCGCTTCTATAGCTGCATTTAGTGCTAATAGGTTAGTCTGGTAAGCAATGTCATCAATAATTCCAATTTTATCTGCAATTTGTTTCATCGCGGAAACAGTTTGCTCTACCGCATCACCTCCTTCAACCGCTTCTTTAGCGGCTTGTGAAGCCATACCATCAGTAACTTTAGCATTTTCCATATTTTGCGTAATCGATGCGACCATCTGCTCCATTGAGGCGCTCGTTTCTTCGACACTTGATGCTTGTTCGTTTGAAGATGAACTCATTGATTGTGCAGTTGCACTCACCTCTTCAGATGCACTTGATAAATTATTAGCACCACTACTCACTGTTTCAATCACATTTTTTATTTGATCACGCATACTAACCATCGCACTGCTCAATTGTCCAATCTCGTCTTTTTGATCAATATCGAGGTCGGCCATCAAATTACCTTTTGATAACTCTTGGGCGAAGGCAACACTTTTAATCACAGGTTTGGTAATACTAATTGCAAATAGATAGGCAATAACAATAATTATAACAAGAAAAATAATGGCAATAAAAACAATTTTTTCTATGAGCTGATCAACTGGCATCATGATTTCAGCTTCATCAATTTCAGCAATAACTACCCAATTAGTATCTCCAATTTTAACAGATGAATAGGAAGATAATACTCGATTCCCATTGTAATCGTTGATGATTTTGTTATCTGAATTTCCACTTAATGCATCCTTAACAGCTTCAGTATCAACGCCATTATTTTTTATATTCCCTGCAAAAGAAGCATTTACAGAGTGTCCTTTAGGATCAAGAAATGAATCTGAACGCATTAATTTATCACTACCTACGAGGTACGTTTCCCCAGTTTCCCCCATGCCTTCTCTCTGTTGCATGATTTCATTTATTGAATCTAATGAGAGTTGAAGCGCAACAATAAGCTCAACTTTCCCTTCGTTCATATAGGGCTGTGCGATAAATGCGGCAGGTTGTTCATTACTCGGTTCATAAGGGGCAAAGTCAACAACGCCATATTGTCCTGTTTTTAAAACTTGGCTCGTTAATTTTCCAAGCCCTGAGTCACGATATTTACCGTTGACCATATTGGTTTGGTAATCGTTCTCTTTACCGACACTATAAAAAACTTCGCCATCGGGGTGGATTAAAAAAAGATCATAATAACCATATTTATCCACATATTTTTCAAAGTAATCTTGTTCATCATTTTTTGACTTAGCCGCGAGAACCTCTTCCAAACTTCCTGAGGTAACCATTACCCAATTTAATCCTTTAATGTTTAGTGGGCTAATTGATACTAGTTCTACATCACCAGAGCTACCGAGCTGAATACTCGTTTCCGTCTTGCCGGCCAGCGCATTATTAATGTACTCACTGGATTTTTTTTGTCCAATTCTACCTGGTTTAATGACACGATCACTACGGTAACTACTAATACCATCCACTTCACCTACTAAATAACTTTCAGCAGTCTTACCCATACCACTTCGCTGTTGAACAATGGAGTTAATTACATCGTTGGAAAGTTGCATGGCGATATACCCGTCGGCAAACTCTAATTTCGCCACAGCAAACGCGGCTTGCTCACCGTTTGATGGGGCATAGGACATAAAATCACCAATCGACACTTCTTCTTTACCCTTATTTTTTGCACGTGTAAATGCTTTACCTAGAGAGCTGTCGCGCATTTTTGCATCATTGTTCAGATTCATGCCAAGGTCGGACTCTTTAGCTACACTGTAAACAATATCGCCTTGCGGATTGATTAAAAAAAGATCATACCAACCAGCATCATTAACCACATCTTTTAAGCGGACATCATACTGGTCAACCTGTTGCTGCCACTTTATAGAGTTAATACCTTGGTCAAAAACATTGTTAATATCATTATATCCTTGTGCAATAAATGGATCATCTTTTGAGATTTTGATAGTTGTTTCAAAAGTTTCAAATAAACTTTCAATATTGGCTTTTTTCAACTCTTGAATTGCCTGCAATTTTGAAATTTGAGTATTCAGCAAAGCAGATGTTGTTTCCACCAAAACCCCCAAATTCCCTTCTCTCTCGCCCATAAAATTGGCGACTTGTGCATGTTTAATACCACGAATTGCACTTAATTGATTAAAGGATCCGGAAATTATTGCATCAGAGGCATTTTTTGCTGAGATATAAGCGGTAATTATTAGTGGAATTAAGCTAATTAATAGCATTAATCCAATCAACTTCACTTTCATTGGTACATTTTTTAAGTTCATATTTCACCCTCATTGAATTGATATTAATTTTAAATAGCGTTACTTTGTTAATTAAATTCTTTGCATTAAAGACACATTTTCTACTTAACCTATCTACATGATCTTTTTTTATTTTCTGTTAACAACCCTTTATGAAACATGTTTTAATTCCTGCTCAGAGGCGTCTTGTATTAACTGTTGAACATCCAAAATTAATGCTACCTCACCACTCCCGAGTATGGTAGACCCGCCTATCCCTCTGATTTTACTGAATAATTTTCCAAGTGGTTTGATAACGGTTTGAAACTCCCCCATTAATTGATCAACAACCAATCCCGCTTTTCTGCCTGCATAATGCACTACAACAATATTTGCACGTGCGTTTTGTTCATTTTCTACAAGGGAATAATTAAAATGATCTTTTAATTTTACTAGCGGTAATACTTCACCCCGTAAGTTAAAATAGTTGCTTTCTGATTTATCATTATCATTGGCTTTATTGAAATCGGCATATTCAACACATTCGATCACCATGTCTAATGGCACAACATACGAGTCATCTCTTATCCCAACTTGGAAACCATCAATAATCGCTAAGGTCAAAGGCAACCGAATACGTACAACCGTTCCCTCACCTTCTGTACTTTCTAAATCAATAGAGCCACGTAGTGCAAGGATGTTACGTTTAACCACATCCATGCCCACACCGCGACCCGATATATTAGAAACTGACTCTACGGTTGAAAAACCTGGATGAAAAATCAAGTTGTTAATGTCATCGTCACTGAGCACTTGCTCTGCATCGACAATGCCTTTGGCAATCGCTTTCTCTAATAACAAGACTTTATTAAGTCCTTTACCATCATCACTTATTTCAATGACAATACTGCCTGAATCATGGTAGGCATTTAGGTGTATTTTACCTTGTGCATCTTTGCCTGCAACAATACGCTGTTCAGGCGTCTCAAGACCATGATCTAATGAGTTGCGCACCAAATGCATCAGCGGATCGCCTATTTTTTCTACGACCATTTTGTCAAGTTCAGTCTCTGCTCCAGTAATAACCAAGGAAATTTCTTTTCTCAGTTGGCCACTAACGTCGCGGACTACCCGTTGGAAACGGTGAAATGTTTCACCAATCGGCACCATGCGTAAACTTAATGCGTTATTACGAATACTGTCGACTAAGTCGTCCACTAAGCCACTGGCTTCCTCTAATTCTGGGTTATTGCCTTTATTCGCCAATAAAGATGCGGATGCACTGGCGATAACCAATTCTCCGACCATATTGATGAGCTCATCAAGCTTGTTTGAATTAACTCGTACAATGCGCGATTCTACATTCTTTTTAGTCCGCACTTGTTGTTGTTTTTCAACTGCTGCACCGACAACTTCTTGGGCAACAACACCTTGATCAACTAAAATTTCACCGATACTTTTATCAGCTCCAGTTTTACTTTTGTTTTGTTGATCAGAGAGTGCGTTTTGTAATTCGTTACGCGTTAATACTTGGCTTTTGATTAATAACTCACCGAGTAATTCATCTTCTTCCGGTAGTGCTTGAATGAGTTCAATGTATCGATTGATGGCACTATGGGGTGGGACAATACGGATATCACAGTCTTCCTGAACAAATTCAAAGACAGCTTCAATCTCTTCTTTATTACATTCTGACTGAAACGATATTTCAAAACCTAGGTAGCAAGCCTCGGGATCAATATTATCTAAACTGGGTATTTTGTTGGGTAAAACAGAGAGAGAAATAATGCGACCAATTTGCTGTAAATATTTAACAAATGAGATGGGATCCATGCCTTGTTTTAATACATCAACACCGAAACGCAGGGAGATATGCCAGTTATTGTTGGACGCTATTTGCTCATCACCCTCTAAGGTTTCTATCCTATTTTCTGTTGACTCGTTGATAATTATTTCAGTGGGAGTTAGTTGCATAAAAACATTGAGTTGCAAAATTAACGCACCACTGGTTTCCAATAACGCGGTACAAACCTCATTATCATTAGCAATGACTTCATTCACCAGCGCAGACATGTGATCGCCGGACCTAAGTAATACTTCAATAATTTCTTTATTAATAGTTATTTCACTGTCGCGAATTTTATCAAGCAAGCTTTCGGCAACATGAGTAAAGCTGACGACGTCATCGAAGCCAAAAACACCTGATGTCCCCTTAATAGTGTGAGCAGCTCTAAAAACGGCATTAATTGCTTCCATATCATCAGGGCTATTTTCCAAATGCAACAACGCATCTTCCATTGCACTTAATAAATCACCCGCTTCGGATAAAAACCCTTGTTTAGCGGCTTCCAAGTCATTACTCATATTAAACTCCTGTTATACTTATTATCTTTTCAAGGATTGCAAAGCAATGCCAGTATCGATTACTGATAGTCTTACTATTTAATGCTATCGCTTTACAAGACAACCGGGTCGCCAAAAAACTGAGTCATATTAAACAGCTCAAAAAGTTCAATAACCTCAAGGCTGTGTGCAGTAAAGACCACCTTTTTTTTTTGTTCGAGAGCATCATTTTTCAATGCAACCATCAGCTGTAATCCTGCACTGTCAATCTCTACAACCTGAGATAAATTAACCTCTATCTGCTTAAAATCAGCGAGTGTTGCTGAAAACAATGCTTGCAGATCCATCGCTTCATAAATTGTCATATTTTCCGGTTTTAATACGGCTCGTTTTGTATTATCAGTACTCATGTTGTCAACATCCTTTTTATCTTATGGCAGTATCAATTTGGCAACAGCTGTTAACATCTGCTCTGGTTTAAAGGGTTTGACAACCCATGCTTTCACGCCCGCAGCCCTACCCTTATCTTTCATATCGCTACCCGCTTCTGTGGTCAACATAATCACAGGTGTGAATCTATATCGAGGCAGTTTTTTCATTTCAGTGACAAAGGTAAGGCCATCCATGACAGGCATATTGACGTCACTCACCACTAAATTGATTTTAGTGCCATCACATTTGGCTAATGCTTCTTTGCCATGGCCAGCTTGGATAACATCGTAGCCTTTACCTTTTAACGAAATTGCGACCACCTGCCTTAATGAAGCAGAGTCATCAACGACTAAAATTGTTGCCATTTTTTTTATCCTTTTAACTGTTTAAATATTTTGTGCCATGTGGAACAGCAAAATGCTCACATACCCATTTTTCTACATGTTACTATTTACAGGCCTGAACGATGGTAATCTAAGATTGCACTTGGAAACTGCGCTAAGCTAAGCTCTTTCCCAACCGCGCCTCTTTTCATCGCTTCTTGGGGCATCCCGTAAACGATACAGCTTTTTTCACATTCACCTAAAGTAACACTGCCGGCATCTTTCATCTCTTTTAAGCCACGTGCACCATCATCTCCCATACCAGTCAGAATAATTCCCAACGCATTTTTTCCAGCATAACGAGCCACAGAACGAAATAAGACATCAACGGAAGGTTTATGTCTACTCACTAAGGGACCATCCTTAAGTTCTATTTTGTACAAAGCACCACTGCGATTGACCAATAGATGCCGATCACCCGGGGCAATGTAAACATGACCTGGCAGAATGGTTTCATTACCCTTTGCTTCGACAACGTCCACTTCGCAAAGCGTATTAAGACGGGCCGCAAAAGCCCCTGTAAAAGCGACAGGCATGTGTTGCACAATAACAATGCCGGGTGACACTCGAGGGAGTTGCGTTAAAATGGATTCAAGCGCCATAGTACCGCCAGTTGAAGAGCCTATGGCAACAATTCGTTCTGTTGTACGTACCATTGCGCTTGTATTAGGTAAACTTAATATGGCATCTGCTGTTAATTTTTTTGCTATATTTGTTGCTATAGGTTGGAATTTACGTACTTTTGCTTGTGCAGCAGCCAAAACTGCATGGGTAATTTCATCTGCTGATTCACCTAAAAAACCTTTCACGCCAAATTTCGGTTTAGTAACAATTTCAATGGCCCCTAAAGACATTGCCTGTAACGTCGTATCAGCTCCTTTTTCTGTTAAGCTAGAGCACATAACAACCGGAGTTGGATGCTCAGACATGATTTTTCGCAGAAAAGTAATGCCATCCATTCTTGGCATTTCCACATCAAGAATAATAACGTCAGGCCATTGTTTGTGCATATGGCGGATTGCAAAGATAGGATCCTGCGCAGCTGCACACACTTCCATTTTGGGATGAGCATTTATTATCTGTGATAATACTTGTCTAACTACGGCAGAGTCATCAACAAGCAATACTTTTATTTTAGGTTTCAAATTAGTTCGCTCCGTTAATGAACCGTTTTTTAAATTTATTAAAAAAATTCAATATCATTACTATTTTCTTCTACTGAGACAATATTTCCAGAAGTATTATGCGCATGTATACTTTTTTGCTCTGAAGTTGTATAACCTTGACTCATTTCTCTTAGCCAATCATTTTTATCAACGTTTATGATTTCATCGGGCGCTTCTAATAACTCAGAGAAACGGGTCATTTCATTATTGGTATATGAGAGTATTTGAGAGACACGATCTTGGTATTGTAGAGAAACCAAAATATCATTGATTTCATTGCTAATATCTTCACTGTGGTTTTTTAAAATGGTTGTGGAATCTGAAAATTGGTTAATTAATTGGTGTAATTTGGCAATAACATCTTGGATTAATAATTGTGACTCATCTGATTTTAATTTTTCTTCTTCAAGTTGTTTTTCTGTCTTATCAACCGCTGAATTCATCGCACTACAAATACCATCAACCTTAACTATCATCTGTTGCCCCGTATCAGATGAACGTTGTGATAATGACTTCACTTCTCCTGCTACTACAGCAAACCCTCGACCACTTTCCCCCGCACGGGCGGCTTCAATGGCTGCAGAGGTAGATAGACTTAAAATATTTGGCTTATTAGCTGTCATTCTTTATCTCTTTCAGTATGTTAAAACAATAAAGTGCTATTTTTCTTATTAGATGTACAAGTACATAACTATAATAAATTCATCAGTAATCATTTTTAATTAGTCAAAAATTCAGTATATGAAAATTTTAAAAAGACAATAAATACT
>NZ_JAHNZV010000113.1 GCF_022267535.1 Psychromonas antarctica | reverse complement strand
TCCAGTAGTACGCGGTTTTGTAAACTATTTCAGTATAGCCAATTGCAAACGAGAATTGAAACAACTATCAGGTTGGATAAGGCGAAGATTAAGGGCGGTACAGCTTAAATTGTGGAAGAAACCGAGTAGGTTGCATCGACGTTTGAAGCAGTTGAAGTACAAACCCCCTTTTAAATTCATAAAAATGAATTCGTGGCGCAATTCGAGAAGTCCTTTATCGAGTTTTGCGATGCCAAATAGTTGGTTTGAAGATCTTGGGTTGTATCAGATAGAGAATGCGAACACAGGTTGGCTTGCTCCCTCAGCGTTTGTTAAAACGAAATGATGGAATATAAGAATACAGGAGCCGTATACGAGGTCCGTACGTACGGTTCTGCGAGAGGGATGAGGCAAAAGCCTCACCCTACTCGATACACAGAAATTGCCTCATTTAACTTGGCAAACAACTGATCAAGGCGACTATTTTCCGCAATTAAAAGTATTAATGGAAAAACAAAGATCGACTTGTTTGCCGGCACCTTTATTACTTGATGTTAACCAGCCAGTTTGGCCGATCCGTCAGTGTGAGTTTATTTTTACGGCCAATACATTGCATATTATGTCGTGGCAATCGGTTAAGAAATTGTTTAACGGTATTCAACGGTCGTTGCAGCCCGCTGGCGATTTTTGTATCTATGGGCCATTTAATTACGCTGGTAAATATACCAGCAGCAGTAATGAAGCATTTGCAATGCGTTTAAAGGAAAACAATCCATCAAGTGGCATTCGTGATATAGAGAAAATTATCTCTCTTGCTGACGGAGCCGAGCTTGAATTGATTGTTGATTATGCAATGCCTGCAAATAATCGCTTATTGCATTTTAGAAAAAACAGCGTGCAGGCGCTGTAGATAATAATGCTAACTGCAACAGAATAATAAAAAACTTAAGCTAAGCACGCACTGGAAAACCATCAGATCTTTTGAGGAAGATTGAATTGTGTGATCGAAACCAAGTTCAAAAAACTCACCACAGAGGGCTCTGAGTTACAAAGAAAAGATCCTAAAACAAAAAATTGGTTATTAATATTTCAACATTTTCTCAGTGTAACGCCCACAACCTGTGTAAATGAATTCAAACCGGAATGCAGATTTACAGTTGAATGAAATGCGTGTGCTAGCGATGTTTTTATGTAAAAAGCTGTAAATTTATGCATGAGTACCTAGTACAGGAATCTGTTTTTCAAGATCCGTGTTACGGATCAAAATTTTGAGCCATGAGATCGGTTTTTATTTAACCATTGTTTATACTGCCTCAGCTTAATCAATATCTAATAACAATAATAGGGAAAGACAATGGCTAAAGGACAATCATTACAAGACCCATTTTTAAATATGTTACGTAAGGAGCATATTCCAGTGGCTATTTATTTGGTAAATGGGATCAAGTTGCAAGGGCAGATTGAATCCTATGATCAATTCGTTATTTTATTAAAAAATACGGTCAGCCAGATGGTTTACAAACATGCAATTTCAACGGTTGTTCCTTCGCGAGCAATGCCTGCTATGACACATGTTGAATCTTAGTTAAGAATTTTATCGCTATCTTTTTGGGCTTGTCTTTGTGCCGGCCTTTTTTTATCTATTCCCTGAGGTGTGGTAGGATAAATTATTGTCACTTTTTCTTAGTTGGAGCTTTATTTGTTTGATCGTTACGAAGCCGGTGAACAGGCTGTTTTAGTTCATATTACTTTTTCCGATGATAATAAAAAAGAAGATCTGGAAGAACTTAAACTGCTGGTAAGTTCTGCAGGTGTAAATACACTCGAAACCATCACCGGTGCTCGCAAGTCTCCTCAAGCACGTTTTTTTGTAGGTACCGGTAAGGCACAAGAGATAGCGGATGCGGTAAAAACCTTAGGGGCTGATGTTGTTATTTTCAATCATGCATTAACACCTGCCCAACAGCGTAATTTAGAAGCAATATGCGAATGCCTTGTCATTGATCGTACCGCCCTTATTTTAGATATTTTTGCACAACGAGCGCGTACTTATGAGGGGAAATTACAGGTAGAGCTGGCACAGTTAGACCATTTATCTACCCGTCTTATTCGTGGTTGGACACATCTGGAACGTCAAAAAGGGGGGATCGGTTTACGTGGTCCTGGTGAAACGCAACTGGAAACCGATAGGCGTTTGTTACGCGCGCGCATTAGCACGATTAAATCCCGCTTAGCAAAAGTCGAAAAGCAGCGAGACCAAGGTCGACGGGCGCGTCAGCGCAATGATGTGCCAACGCTTTCTTTGGTTGGTTACACCAATGCGGGAAAATCAACACTCTTTAATAAAATTACAGGCGCGGGTGTTTATGTAGCGGATCAATTATTCGCCACGCTTGATCCGACGTTACGAAAAATTGATGTGCAGGATGTTGGTACCTGTATTTTAGCTGATACAGTTGGCTTTATTCGTCACTTACCGCATAATTTAGTGGCTGCATTTAAAGCGACATTGCAGGAAACACGTGAAGCAACTTTGCTGTTACATGTGGTAGATTGCTCAGATGAGGATTCGCTCGCTAATATTGATGCAGTACAAAGTGTACTGGATGAGATTGATGCAGGGGATATCCCACAATTAACGATTATGAATAAAATTGATGTGTTGGATGATATTGCCCCTCATATTGATTTTGATGAGCAAGGCAATCCAATTCGAGTGTGGTTATCAGCACAATCAGGTGCCGGCATTGAGCTGTTATTTGAATCGTTAATGATGCTTTTATCGAGGCAAATTCGTTCTATAGAGCTTGCTATTCCACCAGAGCAAGGAAAGTTGCGCGCCATTTTCCATCAGTTAGATTGCATTGAAAATGAATCTTATGCAGAAAATGGTGACTGTGTATTAGCTATTCGCTTAAACAATACAGACTGGCAACGAATATTAAAACAGCACGGAACCTTAATAGAAACGTATATCATTAGCACTAATTAATGAAGATATAACATAATATGTCATGTTCTCTTTATTATTGCGGTGAACATTGCTACATTGTTGTATTGTATAACTTCTTTGTATTACTCAATCGGGAACTAAATATGGCTTGGAATGAACCGGGAAAAGATAAAGATAAAGACCCGTGGAAAAATGATGATAAAAATAAAGACCAGGGACCGCCTGATCTCGATGTTGTTTTTCAAAAACTAGCAAAACTATTCGGTGGTTTACTTGGTAAAAAACCATCTTCAAATAATGGTAATAGCGGCGGCACGAATAAATTCATGGCCATTGCAATTGCTGTCGTACTGATAGCCGTTTGGTTTTTCAGCGGATGGTATACGATTAAAGAATCCGATCGTGGTGTGGTATTACGTTTTGGATCGTACCATTCACAGGTCTCAGCGGGTCTTCATTGGAACCCTAAATTTATCGATCGTATTATTCCGATTAATGTGGAAGCATTTCGTACCATGCCAACAACCGGCTTTATGCTTACTCAAGATGAGAATATTGTGCAAGTGGCGATGGAAGTACAATACCGAATTATTGCGCCAGAAAAATATCTGTTTAGTGTGACCAATGCTGATGACAGCTTATTACAAGCACTTAACAGCTCGCTACGCTTTATTGTTGGCCACTCCACTATGGATGATGTGTTGACAACGGGTCGTGAAGTGGTGCGTCAGCAAACTTGGGAAATGCTTGAAAAGATCATTGAACCTTATGATCTGGGGATTGAAGTCGTTGATGTGAACTTACAACAAACACGGCCACCTGATCAGGTTAAAGATGCCTTTGATGACGCTATTGCAGCACAGGAAGATGAACAGCGCTTCATCCGTGAAGCTGAAGCTTATGAACGTGAAAAAGAACCGATTGCACGTGGTCAAGTGAAACGCGTTGAGCAGCAGGCACAAGCATATAAAGAAGGGATTATTTTGAAAGCGCAAGGGGACGTTGCAAAATTCAATAAATTATTGCCTGAATACCATGCAAATCCTGAAGTGACTCGCCAGCGTTTATATCTTGAAGCGATGGAATCTGTGCTGAATAGTAGTTCTAAAGTCTTAATTGATAATAAGTCAGGTAGCAATCTCACTTTCTTACCGCTTGATAAATTAATGAATGCTGGCGGGGCTAACGCAGGCAATGTAAGAGCAGTTTCAGAGATTGAAACGCGTTCTAAAGCTGACGAAAAAGCTGATTCAGACGAGCGAGCTACAAATGGTGATCGACTCTCACGCGGTAGCCGCAGCACAGGGAGGGACTACTAATGAAAAAATTATTTATCTTACCAATTTTACTCTTGGCAGCTTTTATCAGTAGTGCGTTTATTGTTTCAGAAGGGCAGCACGGTATCGTGATGCAATTTAGTAAAGTTAAACGTGATGCGCAGGGAGTACCTGTTGCTTTCGCGCCAGGTTTACATTTTAAAGTTCCTTTTATTGATTCTGTACGCATTATGGATACACGCATCCAAACGCTTGATGATCAAGCTGACCGTTTTGTTACTTCAGAGAAAAAAGATCTGATTATTGACTCCTATGTTAAATGGCAGATTGATGATTTAGCCACTTATTATCTCGCAACTGGGGGTAATAAGATGCAGGCTGAGGCGCTTCTTAAGCGTAAAATCAATAACGGTTTACGCAGTGAAATAGGCTCGCATACGATTAAAGAGATTGTTTCAGGTAAGCGTGGTGAAGTGATGGAGACCGCACTTAAACGTATGGCGCGATCCAGTGAACTGGGTATTAAAGTCATTGATGTTCGTATTAAGAAAATCAACTTACCTGAAGAGGTCAGCAACAGTGTTTACAAACGTATGCGTGCTGAGCGTCAGGCGGTTGCTAAAGAACATCGCTCGAAAGGGCAAGAAAAATCGGAAGTGATCCGCGCTAATATCGATCGTAAAGTGTCGATTATGTTAGCGCAAGCAGATAAAGAGTCTGCGGAAGTTCGCGGTGAAGGTGATGCACAATCTTCAAAAATTTATGCAAACTCCTACAAGCAAGATACCGAGTTCTTCGCTTTTTTACGTAGTATGCAAGCGTATAAAAAGAGCTTTTCTGATAAAAATGATGTGATGGTGCTAAGCCCTGATTCAGATTTCTTTAAGTATATGAACAATAAAGATTAAGATTAGTTGAGCTACACATAAAAACCCCGTTTTTTAGAAAACGGGGTTTTTTTACTATCTATAGATAAATTTTCTCAGCATATTTAACTATATGGCTGGATTTATTAAGCTGCTCACTAATCACGTCTTTAAAAATAGCCTGTTTATCAGGCTCGCCATGTATTAAATATATCTTATTAAGCTGCTTGAATTCGCCCATCCAAGCTAATAGATCGCTTTGATCGGCGTGCGCAGAAAAACCATTGATCATATGTATGTGAGCATTAACTTTGATCTTTTCATGATACAGCGAAATAAAGTTAGCGCCTTCTATCATTTGCCTACCCAGTGTTCCCTGTACCTGATAACCGACAAAAACAATGCTATTACGGCCATCCCATAAACGATGTTTAAAGTGTTGTAAAATTCGTCCTCCAGTGCACATTCCGCTACCTGCAATGATAATGCAGCCGCCTTCTTCTTTATTAATACGCTTTGAATCTTTGTCTTTGAGTGAGTAATGTAGATAGGGGAAATCAAAAATAGTACCATCACGCATGAGCAGGTTATTAGCCGCTGTATTTAATTCATCATGATAATGCGTATAGATTTGCGTGGCGCGTATCGCCATCGGAGAATCTAAAAAGATCTTACATAGGGGCAGCTCCTGATCGTAATACATTTGTTTAAGCAGTAACAGGATCTCTTGTGTGCGCTCGATAGCAAATGAGGGGATCAGTACATTGCCTTGGTTATTTAAGGTGCTGATTACTATCTCTTTAAACTCTTTAATGCTGTCTTGTAGACAGCGATGATTACGATCACCATAAGTGGATTCAATATACAGGGCATCGGCTTGTTTAATAAAAGAAGGTGCTGGCATAATCAAGTCGTTGCGATTACCCAAATCTCCACTAAATACCAGCGACTTAGTACGCTCTTCTTCATTAAATTCAATTTGAATCGTGGCAGAGCCAAGAATATGGCCGGCGTTTCTAAAGGTAACCTGTAGATCTGGAGATAATTTAATCGTTTTATTGTAGTGCGCGTACTCAATGGTTAAGTCAAATACGGCTTTAGCATCGTCGGTGGTATAGATCGGAGGACTAACTGATTTTTCTTGGCCGGCTCTTTTCGCTTTTTTAAGCGCTATTTTATAATCCTCTTGGGCAATTTTCGCGCTATCAAGTAAAATAACTTCTGCCAGTTCCATCGTTGCTCTTAAGGCGATGACTTTGCCATCAAATCCCTCTTTGACCAGTTTAGGAATGCGTCCGGTATGATCCAGATGAGCATGCGTGATTAAGAGAATATCAACTTTTTTTGCATCGAATTCAAAAGGAGCTAATGTTTGCAGCTCATTTTCTCCTTGAAAGTAACCGCAATCGACTAGAATATTTACCCCATTTGTAAGTTGTAAAAGATGGCATGAGCCAGTCACCGTTTCTGCCGCGCCAAATGATTGGATAAAAGTCATGAGCACTTCTCCTTATATGATACTTTGACTATAGCACTGCAGATATGAGTGAACGTGATCAATGGCTAAATAACCTCAATTCTGGATAAGCTAAACGATACAGTACCGTTATTTACGCGTATTTCTGCGTTAAATCATCTAGCAATAACCAGTTATTGCTGCGATGATTCGCCTTGAACTACGCAAAACTAACAGCACTGTATAATATGTTTTTTAACTTTTTGATATTTAATCTAATTTCGTTTCCATTATCCATAACTGAGGTTAAATATATTGCGAGGTTTGTTGATCAAGGAGATTGTCGCTAAGTGACGTTGCCCGGACATGCTAGTACGAGGTATGATTTTGCACCGTATTTTGTGACAGTTATTTTGCCTTAAAAAAGGGGGGCAGATTTAATTTAAGTTAAACCCAACCCCCGGCAATAAAAAGTAGGTCGCATTGCTAGGCAATAAATATCTGTCCGAGAACGTAACCCATACAACATGAACTCACTACAGTAATCAAACCCACCGACATAAATGAATGGTTAAAATACCATTTACCTATTTTAGTCGTACCAGAGGAGTCGAAGTTGACCGTCGCAATATCAGAAGGGTAATTAGGAATAAAGAAATAACCATAAACGGCAGGCATTAAGCCGATCAGTAAAGCTGGACTTAGGCCTAAGCTTAAACCTACTGGAAGCATCATACGTGCGGTGGCAGCTTGAGAATTAACCACCACGGATACAATAAAGAGGGCAAGTGCAAATGTCCATGGATACTCAGTGACCATACCAATAATGCCCGACTTAAATTGCGGCATCGCATATTGAAAATAAGTATCAGACATCCAGGCAATACCAAAAATAGCTATGGCCGCAACCATTCCGGATTTAAATACTACGCCATTGGGAACTTCCCGTGCTGGCGTTTTGGTGACTAACAAAATCACGCCGCCAAAGGCTAACATCAGCATCTGAATAACGACTGCCATACTAATTGGTTTATCACCGACAGCAATGGTTCGCAGCTCGGGCAGCATCGCGATGAAGACAATTGAAATGATTGCCGCTAAGAAGATAAGAACAGAATTACGCGCAGCTACAGGCAGTTTTTCATCTAATGAAGTAGCGGTGGTATTTAATATTTTTTCACGCCAATCAGGATCTTGTAAGCGCGCCTGATACTCTTCATCTTGGTCTAACTCCTTGCCGCGGTTAAGACTATATAAGGACATTAAAAGTGTCCCGAAAAGAGTGGATGGAATAGTCACCATTAAAATAGAGAGTAGCGTAATATCTGCTTGAATATTGGCTAACTGTGCTAAGTAGTAGACAACAGCTGCCGATATAGGTGACGCTGTAATGGCTACTTGTGACGCCACCGAAGCTGCAGCCATCGGCCTTTCTGGCCGTATCCCATTTTTTAAAGCAACATCTCCAATGATGGGCATTATTGAATACACGGCGTGACCGGTGCCCAATAAGAAAGTCATGGTATAAGTAACAAAAGGTGCGATTAAAGTCACGCGTTTAGGATTTTTACGCAAAATCCTTTCCGCAACTTGCAGCATGTATTTCAAGCCTCCAGCCGCTTCGAGAATGGAGGCACAAGTGACAACCGCTAAAATAATCAACATGACCGTAACCGGTGGTGATGTTGGTGGCATTTTGAAGATAAAAACCTCAACGGTCAGGCCAATACCTGAAATAACGCCTAATCCAATTCCCCCGAAGCGTGAGCCCGTGTAGAGAATGACTAATAAAAATAAAAACTGAAGATATAGCATATATTTTCCTTATTAATTAGCTGCTATCTATTATCGCTATTTTAAAAGTTGATAAGGACTGGCAGATTCAACTCTGAAGTGCATAACCGCTACGCAGCTATAGCTGCCATGTATTCAGCCATTAATTTGGCTGGTGTTTTGTAATTTATTTTCTTTCTTGGCCTATCATTGAGCTTTACTATTAC
>NZ_JAHNZV010000112.1 GCF_022267535.1 Psychromonas antarctica | reverse complement strand
TAATATTATTGCAGGAATAGTAGCTTACTGCGTAAAAAAACAGAAGCCATGCATTAAGCTGTCAACAAGCGAATCGGGTGTAATGACAGCTTAATAAATGCAGTTTCTTATCCAGATCTCAGGTTATATTAGTGTGCAGATATTTGAACCGGGCTAATTGCGCTAGAAAAAGGGTAAGTGCCTGGTCAATGGCCGAGCTTATCTGTTCATATTCTTCACTGGTTGGTTGATAGTGACTTGCTTGTAACTGACTATCGTATGTAAATATAAGATTGTTTAACCAAAGGGTTAAGCAATCAACGAGGTAATGAGGTTGTGCAGTGCTATTTTTTAGCTCTGTCGCGAGCAGATCAGTTAGACCAAGAGGGCATTCGTAAAGTGTCCATTTATTTCCACGTAACTGTTGATGATGAGTAATACGCGATTGCATTTCACTGTCAATAGCCGTTGCAGTCGCTATATAAACTGGTTTTTCACATTGATTTAATACTGTTTGTTCGGCAAATGCAGATTTTCCTGAGCGTGCGCCGCCTAAAATAAGATGGATCATAATTTACTCTATAGCAAAAATGTTAATAAAGGGTAATGGTGTAGCTCGCTAACAGTACAATGTAGATTATAACTTCAGAAATTTGTTGCGTGGCGCCTAAGCAATCTCCCGTAAAACCACCAATTTTTTCGATTAACCAAGTACGCAATAACACTCTAAAAAGAGCTAATAAGAGCAATATAGTCATTACCTGATAAAAAGAGAAAAAGAGTGCAGGCAGTAAGGCGACTAAAAATAGAATTAAAAGCTCTTGCCTTGATTGCGCAGAGGCGAGTGGTTTGCTTTTGCTGCCGCTTAATTCACTGACATAAGGGGTATTAAAAATCAGGCTTGCTGCCAATGCCCGAGAAAGTGCAAATCCCAGTGATAACGTTATTACAAATGAGAGCGGATTTGCAGCCTCCTGTTGCGCAAGTTCAAACAACAATAAATACTTAAGTGCCATGATGGAGGTTAAAGTAACCACGCCATAAGTGCCGACGCGACTGTCTTTCATTATACTTAAACGTTGTTCAGTAGTTAGTCCACCGCCTATACCGTCGGCCATATCGGCCAAGCCATCTTCATGAAAAGCACCCGTTAAGATAAGTCCCGCAGCCAGTGCTAATAACAAGGCGATAGAAAGAGGAAGAATTTGTATAAAAATAATAAAAATCCCTCCCTGTAATACAGCCAGTAATAATCCAACTAAAGAGAAGTAGCGATTGGCTTGATTAAGCTTACTCGGGGAGTAATGCATGCTTTTGGGAACTGGGATACGGGTAAAGAAACTTAATGCCAGAAAAAAAAGATTAAGCTCTTTCGCACTTTCTCTCTTTATTGTTGCCAATACATTGTGCATTTTTTTCATACTGTAACGCCGGCACTTTCAAAACTTGCCATCTCATTATAAAAGCAGCAAGCGGCTTGAATTAAGGGCAGGGCGAGTGCAGCACCGGTGCCTTCTCCTAGCCTTAAACCAAGTGACAATAATGGTTTAGCAGACATTTCTTTCAGTAGTAATTGGTGGCCTTGCTCTTCAGATTGGTGGGCAAAAATAAAATAATCGAGTATCTGAGGGGCCAATCGATAAGCCGCAAGGGCGGCAACAGTCACAATAAAACCATCAATTACAATGGGAATTTGTTGTCTGCCCGCTTCTAACATCGCGCCGACTATCTGCACAATTTCAAAGCCACCGAAGCGCGCTAAAATAGATATCGTGTCATTTTCTTTTGGTTCGCGTGTTAGGGCTTGTTTTATCAGCTGCAATTTGTGCGCATATTGCTGTTCGTTGATTCCTGTCCCTTTACCAACGCATTGTTCTACAGAATATTCGCTTAGAGCCGCCATTAATGCACTCGCTGAACTGGTATTGGCGATGCCCATCTCTCCCAGTAATAAAATATCCATTCCTTGTACGATCTGTTCGCTGGTTACTTGTTGACCATAAATCAGACCTTGCTGGGCTTGTGCTAGGGTCATTGCGTTGTGTACTGAAAAGTCAGCGGTACCATTACCTAAACGATGTTTAATTAGTTTTGCAGAGGAATATTGTAATTCCTTTTTAATACCAGCATCGACCACATAAAAGTCAATCTGGTTGGCATGGCAGAAGCAATTAATGGCCGCACCACCATTGATAAAATTAGCCACCATCTGCGTAGTCACTTCGCTAGGTGCGATGCTAACGCCTTGATCTGCAATGCCGTGATCACCAGCAAAAACAAGCATGACAGGATGCGAGAGAGTGATCTTTTGGCAAGGAGTGGTGGCATGCTGGCTTTGTATTAATGCTAACTGTAATGCCAGAGGCTCAAGTAAACCGAGTGACCCCTGTGGCTTAGTTTTATTATCAATAATTATTTGAACATCAGCAGAAAGTCGTTTATTAAGTGTTGGGATGGAGATATTAATCATAAGGTTGCCTGATCTTTATTTTATAGGAATCAAAAAACACGAGGCAGGCTAACGCAATAATCTAAACTATTCATTGCTTGCATGAATAGTTTGTATTGCATAATGGATAAGCCAACCGAGTAAGCCCGCACGGTGTTCATTATATTAATTTCCTAGGTGTCCTGACTTAGAAAGATAACCCAATTTAACCCTTCCCAGAGGTATAGATCTCCAGTGGTTTGCTAAATCAGCTTTCATTACAGTTGCGGGTACAGTAGTGGATTATCTGAAGAAACAGCCACTTTCCCTTTTAAGCTTTATAATATCAAATCTACTAATTATCTATTCATTTGTAGTTACTAAAACGAATGCCGGCTTTGTTATTTATCTCTAAATTAAAACAACTGGTTACTGTGATAAATGCCTTGCTTTTATCCGTTTTCCCTAGGCCTAAATAGATCCTCTAATTGATGAAATTGCTATAAGCAGAAAATTAATGAGCGTTTATCATAGCAAACAATGGCAAGAGTAAAAGAGGATTATACCCAAACAGCCTCTGAATCTACATCGTGAGGTGGTTTGGGCATATTCGTTTAGGGTAATAGCGCAAAGGTCACTAACTGCGGCGTATGATCTGACGCTTGTGTTGCCATGCTTTCAGCTTTAATGACTGTTAGTCCGCGGAAATAGATATGATCGAGCGGATGACCAAAGCGGGTGATGCGTTGATCTTGGTTAAATAATACTTCGTGAAAACCATGATTGTGCAGGACCGTGTTAATGGTAGCTAAGCGAGCATCACTCCAAGTATTAAAATCGCCACTAAAGATAACTGGTCCGGGATGCGTCGCTATCTGTGCTAGATAGGGCTGTAGCTGTTTGCGCAGCGGTTCGGTGGTAAAAGTGAAATTCACAGCATGTAGATTAATAAGGAGTAATGAGTCGTGATGATTGTTTAGGGCATATCGGCTTGCTAAGCCCGTTTTGTATACCCTGATCCACGGTTCATTATCGCGTGTACCGCAAACAGATAGTGCTACTTGTCTGCTGAGTGTCGCGACACCATAAACAAAACCTTGGTAGTTAAATGCATAATTTTGAATATAAGATAATTTATTGCGTTCGCTGAAGAGCTTTATCGCGGGGGAATATTTCACCTCTTGCAAGGTCAATAAATCGGCGTCTGCCATCCATTCCTGCAATTTTTCCTGCCATTGATTACCTTGTTGTTTATAAATATTCCAGTTGAATAATGTAAAAGGGGAGGAGAGACCTGTGATAGATCCCTTTGTATACGGCTGGTGCAGTCCTAGCGTTGTGCTGCACTGGCTATTAATTTGCTGAAAATTATTAAAAATGGTTAACTGGGCAGCCGATTTTGGAAAAAAGAGCAAGCCGGTAGTTAAAGCGATCAACAATAAAAGCGCCAGTAGCAAGCGAGGTTTAAGGGCTAATCTTATGTATGGAAATGTGATGTGAGGTTTCATCTGCTTATTTTCTTATTGATGGTCAGGGGTTATCTGGTTATATTGCATATTCAACTCATTATTTTAAAAGGCTTGTATTATGCCATTAGAAAGAACACTTTCAATAATTAAGCCCGACGCCGTTGGTGAACAATTAATAGGTACTATTTTAGCGCGTTTTGAACAGGCTGGTTTAACCCCCGTCGCAATTAAAATGGTACAGCTAAGCAAAGAGCAAGCAGAAGGGTTTTATATCGAACATCAAGGGAAAGCGTTTTTTGAATCTTTAGTCGAATTTATGACATCAGGACCCGTTATCGTGCTGGTTTTACAAGCTGAAAATGCGATTAGCCATTACCGGCAAGTGATTGGGGTTACGGATCCCACGCAGGCAGAGGATGGCACTATTCGAGCGGACTTTGCAACGTCGACACAACATAATGCGGTACATGGCTCTGATAGTCCCGTTTCCGCAGCACGTGAAATTGCTTATTTTTTTGCTGATGATGAAATTTGTCCGCCAGCTGATATTTAATGCTGCTATCCTTACATCGTGTTTATGGTTAGAAGCCAAATTTTTATAGAAGTTGAAATGAGTGATGAATGAATTAATACAGTTAATGGAACAGGTGCCGGTCCTGCTTTATAGTTTTGTGACCATTTTGGGGCTGTTAATCGGATCTTTTCTGAATGTGGTTATTTACCGTTTGCCGGTGATGATGACACGGGAATGGAAAAATGAATGTGCAGACTCTTTCCCTGAAACAAATCTACAAACTGATCAGGAGATATTTAATTTAGTGGTGCCGCGTTCACGTTGCCCACAGTGTAATCATCTCATAGGCTCTAGCGAAAATATTCCTCTACTCAGTTGGTTATTTCAAAAAGGACGTTGCAAACATTGTGCCTGCAAGATCAGTAAACGTTATCCGAGTATTGAATTATTAACGGCTCTGCTCTCTCTTGCTGTCGCTTATATGATCCCATTTGGATGGCCATTACTGTGCGCGTTGCTGTTTACTTGGGCTCTGATCAGTCTGACTTTTATCGATTTTGATACGATGTTATTGCCCGACCAAATAACTTTACCCCTGCTGTGGTTCGGCTTGTTAATCAATATTAACGGCACCTTTGTCGGGCTAACTGATGCGGTGCTAGGTGCTGCCTTTGGTTATTTGAGTTTATGGTCTATCTATTGGGTTTTTAAGCTGATAACGGGCAAGGAGGGGATGGGTTATGGTGATTTTAAACTGTTAGCCGCATTAGGTGCATGGTTTGGTTGGCAAGCACTGCCTTTAATTATTTTAATCTCCTCTTTTGCAGGTGCTATTATCGGCATTGGGGTGATTCTTGCATCTAAAGATAAGCAAAGCCGGCCAATGCCTTTTGGACCGTATCTTGCCATCGCTGGCTGGATTTTCCTTGTCTATGGCGATCCTATAACGCAATTTTATTACTCTTTAGTTTTATAATGGTAGAGCAAGCTGATAAGCCAGAGCTTAATGCGCAGCAACAGATAGATCAAAAATGGATGAATTATGCGCTCGTTTTGGCAAATAAAGCGGAGCTGCAGGATGAGGTCCCAGTGGGGGCCGTTGTCGTTAAAGATGATCAAGTTATCGCGGAAGGATGGAATTTATCGATCCTCAATCATGATGCCTGCGGGCATGCTGAGATTATGGCTATCCGCGCGGCAGGCCAAAAACTTCAAAATTACCGCTTAATCGACTGCACGTTATATGTCACTTTAGAGCCTTGCGCGATGTGTGCTGGGGCGCTAATACATGCGCGTATTAAGCGTCTTGTTTATGGTGCTGGGGACTATAAAACCGGAGCTGCTGGCTCCGTGTATGATTTGTTACGTAGCGAAAAATCCAACCACCAAGTAGTGGTCACTGCAGATGTTCTTAGTCAGCAATGCGCCGCAAAAATCAGTGATTTTTTTAAACGCCGTCGTAAAGAGAAAAAATTATTGAAAAAGCAACTATCTCAATAGCCAGCGTTTAAATGTTCACATTGAACGTTTTTATTAATTTTGTATCACAGCAAACTGTCGATACCATTCCACTTCACTGATTAAATCTTTAGTCGATTGTAATTGGTCAATAAAAGTTAATCCGTTTAAATGATCTAATTCATGTTGAAAAATACGGGCAATAAAGCCGTTTAATTTTTGTTGTTGTTGTAGACCTTGTTGGTCAAAAAAACGCACCGTGATTTGAGCATGCCGAGGCACTAAACCGCGCATACTGGGCACACTTAAACAACCTTCCCAGCCTTTCACTTTCTCACTAGAATAATGCACTATTTCAGGGTTAATGATCGCTGTTGGTACCATTAATGGTGCATCTGGATAACGTGCATTGGGTTTGGAACACATAATAAAAATACGTTGGCTATGATGGATTTGTGGTGCAGCAATACCGACACCACCAGATTCTGATACCGCCAACATCATTTGCTTAATTAATCGCTGGCACTCATCGGCAAGTATATTTTCAACTTCATGCGCTCTTTTTCTTAATACAGCATGGCCTAATTGAGCAATGGAATATGTAGTCGTCATTTTGTGTTAGTCTTTTGTCTTAATGGTTACTTCAATATTTTTACTATCACCTGCAAACCATTTTTGTACGTAGATAGATCCTAAAACAGGTGGCATACCATCCTCTGGTAGTTCTTTATATCGAATGCTGTTTTTATTCTGCTTTTCAATTTCAAATTTAATTTTTTTCTCGGACATAATTTATTTAACCCTTATTTAACGTTTTATAGCATTGTATACCCGTTACTTCTAGGGGCAAAATCAGAAAATCAAAGTGTGCAAGGTTTGCGAGTGTGTTGTCAATAGACGTATCTATTTTACGGGGGGCGATAAACACTCATAGCGTTTCGGGCATATTAATAATCATTACTGTGGGATTTAATTATTCACTTTACAAAAGAAAGGGTTACATGATAAAAAATCAGAAAAAAGCGACTATGTTTGCTTTGATAGCGGTCTGTATGTGGTCCACCGTTGCCACCGCTTTTAAAATCACGCTGACATATTTCTCGCCTATTCAAATGTTATTGGTGGCATCATTTACCACTATATTAGTCTTAACCTGTCTCTGTTACAGGCAAAGAAAGCTACCTCTTTTAAAAGGTTATTTTGTAAAACGGCCCCTATATTATCTACTGTTGGGGTTGCTTAACCCTTGTTTTTATTACCTGATTTTATTTCAAGCCTATGATCTACTGCCGGCACAGCAGGCTCAGTCTTTAAATTATACTTGGGCTATTTCCCTGAGCATCTTAGCCGTGCCCTTTCTCGGCCATAAACTCACTAGAAAAGATGCCATTTCCATATTTCTTGCGTACAGTGGCGCGTTGATTATTGCCACTAAGGGTAATGTTTTTGCATTAGATTTCAGCAGTCCCCTAGGTGTTTTTCTGGCTCTTTTTAGTACACTTCTATGGGCAATGTACTGGATCTTAAATGCCAAAAACAGTGCCGATCCTATGGTGTCATTATTATTATGCTTTGTACTTGGTTTCCCTGCTATTCTTATCGCAACACCCATCTTGAGCGATTTTAATATGCCCGATTGGCAGGGATGGGTTGGTGCTATTTATATTGGTTTATTTGAAATGGGATTTGCTTTTGTTGCTTGGCTAAGCGCAATGCGTTATGCCGAAAATACCGCAAAAATAAGTAACCTAATTTTCATCTCCCCCTTTGTTTCTTTATTACTGTTGAACATCATTATCGACGAGCCTATTTATCCCGCTACGATCGTCGGTTTAGTCTTTATTATTAGCGGATTACTGATCCAACAGCTTAAATCGAGGCGAGAAAAATAATAGCGATTGTCAGATGATATTTTAATTAAGAGCCTATCTAATTGATCTGTTACGCCTTGAATGGTGGAAATCAAACTCAATTTGTGCCCCTGTGTATTCTAATTTTAGACAAGGTGATATGTTGTGGTTAATTAATATTGGCCACAATTTTGTAAGCTTCTTAGGCGCGGGGGCTTCGTCTGGGTCGGCTATTTTCGTATTAGTCAGTATGTTGAGTAATACACTGTTAAATATATCTAAGGTCGAAAAATGTACAGAACTTGCGTGGTTTTTTTTATAATTATGAACTTAATAGGGTGCTCCTCTCATAAACTTTCCTCACCTTCCGGTGATGGTGCTTTTGCTATTCCTATTAAGCTGGAAACAGCCTCAAAAACTTTTGTATGTAGGAAAGTGACATTACATCTTTCTGAAATTAGTGATGCAGGGGGCAGCGACACTCCATTGTCTGTAAGCTTTTTTCCAAAGAAATCAGATTCATACACATTCTTTGACGGTGTAAAAATAGGGGATTATTCCGTGGATAATTTCAGGTGTTTTCCTAATACAGGTTGGATATTTAATTCGTTCCAAGAATATGTGGATGTAGAAGCTTATGGAAGATTATTATCAATAGAAGCAAATAGAATGACAATCCCTGATTTTATGTTCTATGGGAAAGAAGTACAAAAGAGATTTTTTATAAGCTTGCCATTCAGCTCGTCTGAAGCTAAGAAAAATACGATAGAACTTATTAAAAAAGAACAGAATTTAGATGGATGGACTTTTAAATAAATTCATATTTATGACAAATAATCAATGCTCTTATATTT
>NZ_JAHNZV010000111.1 GCF_022267535.1 Psychromonas antarctica | reverse complement strand
GGTTGGCTTGCTCCCTCAGCGTTTGTTAAAACGAAATGATGGAATATAAGAATACAGGAGCCGTATACGAGGTCCGTACGTACGGTTCTGCGAGAGGGATGAGGCAAAAGCCTCACCCTACTCGATATTATCTACCTTCTAAATTACGCATCATATCCGAGGTGCGATCTGTTATTTCAATGATTGCATGAATTGTACTTAACTCTTCTTCAAGTTTTTTTGTCAAGTGAATTGCAAAACGAGATATTGTACGAATTTCAGGTTTTATGCTCTCTAAGCACACTGGTTTTATGCTTGAAAGACGGTAATGCAAAGCATAAAAATTCGCTTTTTTATTAGCTTTGATAATGAAGTCTATCTTTTCTTGTTCAGAATGAAAGTCACTGTCAAGGAAACTATTTATTAACCATTTGTCATTTCTATCTTTTGATGCTTTAACGTAGATCAACGCTTCTTTCAGTATCCCTTCTGCCTTGTCTTGTTTTAGTGGCTGAGACAGTAAACGCTCATGCAATTGATTATTGGTGATGGGATAATAATTCAATTCAGTGTGATTATCTGTGTGTAATGAGAATAATTTGTGTAAAGGATGGTCCACCTTATCTATCGCTGCATACTTTATATTAGGCAGCCCAGCATCCTTACCAATAAAAAAGACACAATCATAAAGGGCTTCTTGTGCAATTTCTGATAGGCGCTCACTGGACGGTTGTGGTGTTGTTTTTAATGGTAGACATTTAAAGTGACTAGGATTATTTTTTACTAACAAATAGAAAAAATGGCTACAAATGGAGAATGTCTTTGAATCACACACTTGCAAATGTAATACATTATTGGGGCCATAGCGAATTACTTTATAACCCAAGTGAGACAGTGGATGTTTTTGTGAGACTTTTTGTAATGCAAATAAATTAATTGTTACTACCGTTGAAACAGCGATCGAAGTAATCTTATCAAGTTTAATTTTTAAACCCGATAATGAAAAATCTATAATCTCGCCTGTATAATTTCTTCCTTCATTGTCAAGTGATAGCTTACTTTTGTAGAGATAGCGGGGCTCTTTTCTTTGTTCACTTGAGAACAGTGTAAATATTTGTACATCACTTTCTTTTTGAAAGTGATGTACAAATTGGTTAATTTCATTTAGTTCTTTATTACCAGAGCTCTCATTATGCGAGAGCGCTGTATAAAATAAAGGCTGTAACGTTGCGATGTGAGTTGTACGCTCAAACACCGTGGGAACGGGATCTGTTATATTATAATTATGTCCTTGCTGATATTGGTAAGTGTTTAATGTTAAATGATAAACTCGCCAACTCTTTTTACTCGATCCATAGTCAATAAATAGTTTCTTTAACCCTTTTTCTACTAATTCCTCTTCACTTGCTGAAATGAAATAAGTTTTATTAGTTGTGTTGTAGGTGAAGCAATATACTGTTGTTGATGATTTTTCTTTTGTGTGTGCGAGTAACTGGGGAAGTCGTAATTCATTAAATAGCATTGGCAATTGATTAAAACCATCACAATGCCATTCATTTAATATTTTCTTATTAACACTATTTTTTAAGGCAAAAAGAAAAGGTGAGGCAGAACGGTTATCAAGATAAATTGGCAGCGCACTCATTTGCGAGAGATAGGTATGATTCAGCGCTTTAATTTTTGCAAGCTGATAGAAATAATGAACGTCAATTTTGTATTTATGCTGGTTTGACCTTACAAAATCACGAATAAAAGCGATAAATTGAGGTTTATTATCGGCATAGCTCAGATATAAATAGTGGGTATTACCGTCATCCGCTTGTTTTACTAGCTGGTAGGTAATTTCATTAGTAAGTATTGCTTCTTGATATTCAAGTTGTAAGTCGGTAAATATGATCTGCAGCGAAGCGCCATCAAGCAGTTCAACCTTTTGTTGAAATTTGATTTTCACCCCGGAAATAGAAATGTTAGAAGTTTGTCCTTTGATCGTTTTTCCATCCGCCAGTAAAATATCTACAGCCGAAACAAAAAACATGCGCGGTGCTCCCTGTTCATATCGTTGAGAAATGCACAACAAATCACATTGATCTTGGCGTTTTTTGGGGATAACAACAAGCTGTTTTTTTGCCTGTTTTTTTTTCTTTTGCGCAATATAAGAATCAACGGCTTCAAAAACACCTATAGTATAAACTCCATATAGATGATGGTTATCTTGGTATATTTTCAGCGCCCCGGCGGTTAAATAATGGCTAAGTTTTTCGTGCTGGAATAATTGACATTCTTCATTCATTTTATGGCGCAGATCGATAATTCGGATGCACGGTTTTGTTAAACGATTGATCTCCATCTTGATAAGAAACTTATCGCTATTACTTTCACCAAAAAGAATTCTATCAAGCAAGTCGTTAAAGTCCGGCTCATTCCGTAAAGAAATAAGCTCTTTTATTTGTACCTGGTAATTCTTAAAGTCCATATCCAGCTCTTTTCGTCCGCGGTTAATATTTATCTCATTCACTCTATTTAACATTGCTTATATTGGTTTTATGTCTTATTAGTAAAATAATCAAGCAGTGATAATAACAGAAATCCGATATACGCTTAGATAACTTTTTTATCTACTGTTAATCAGATAAACGCATATATGTTCGCTCGTTGCTATCTTTTGTAAGCCACAAAAAGGAAGACAGAGATGGCAATAAATGCATTTTTCGAGTAGAGAAAAGAAAAAATCTGTGTTTCAAGCGGAAAATCGTATTAATGCAATCGGCTGAAAAGTGGTTAGTATTTGTTAAACTATATCTGATTTATTGGCTACAATATAAATAATTGTTTGCTGAACTTAATGAAATTGAGTAAAGCTTATATTGATTAATAGGCTACGATGTCCATGTGACCTCGAGGTGTTGCTCGGAGGGCCAAATAAGAACCTATCGAGCTATCCACTGTGTTAATTCTCTTACGGAGGTGTATACAAACATTGAACACCTTGGAGGGTGCTTCGTGTACCTAATGCTGTAACGCATTATTGGTTTACTGATTTATCCTCTTTGATTAACATGGGTATACATAAACTCATATATCCCAGCCCATTAGATCTTTATAGTTTAGTAGCCTTAATTATCATCAATATTAATTAATTGCGATATTTCTCTATGCAATAAACTTTCATCCGCTAAATTTAGCTGAATCAGACGTTTCAGATGGGAAATGCTTTCTAAGCTTATTGATGTAAATTTCACGCCTAAAAACGACTCTTCTTGATGGCAGATTACACCCTTAATTTCCAGTACAATATCAGATCCGGTTAACTTCAGGCTTAGCAGTACAGGAATGTTTTCACTTTGATTGTAATTTTCAGGGCTTCGTATTAAAGCACCATTTAATGATATATCTAATATATCGGTGTCCCAAGTTACCGTTTTGCCTGATGTGGTTTCGCTTAACGAACACTGTTCTGTGAAGTTAATACGAGAGAATTTACGCCTTTCTGACATTGTTATTTCCCATTATATGGTTGATTAATATTACAAATAAATTGCTTGTATATCATAGGTAATTGCTCGCAAATTAGCGATTTTCCAAGCACATTATTTTTAACAATTAGATCATAGATCAGGCTTATTTCTAATTGCTGAAGGGCCTGAGTAGCAATTGCTGCATAGCTGATGTGCCAAGGCTCAACAGCGACCCCGCCTAGAAAGTTTTGATATGGACGATAAAAACCAAATAATTCAATATTTTCACTTAACCACTGATTTAATTCGTGAAAATAACCATTTTCAGCATATTCACTAACAGTCAACGCTAAATTTTGATTCATAGGTAATAAATTGGGATCATAAATATCAAAGTCAGTTCCCCAATGGTGGCGACTAGCACCGGGTAATGCCGACCAGTGCAGTATAGCAAATAGTTTATCTAATTCTGATAATGCGAAAAAGTCTAACTTTTGCTCATTACTATCGAGAATAGGCGTTTTCCCTGAGTATTTATTGTCCCAAATTACTTGTTGTCGTTCAAAACTACGAAAGCCACTGGCAATTTGTAAGTTAAAGCCCGCCTTTTTTGCTGCCTTTTGTAAGGACTTAAATTCAGAAATAACATCGCGGTGAATTAAAACTTGCTTACCTAACTCAGTCAAGTGAGAAGTGACTTGTCCCGTTAATTGCTCTATTAGCATAATAATAATTTTTCAAGGCTCGTTTGATATATTATGACAAGCGCATCTAAATCCTCAATTTTAACACATTCGTCTATTTTATGAATGGTCGCATTACAGGGACCCAGCTCAACAACTTGAGCGCCAGTTGGGGCGATAAATCGGGCATCTGAGGTGCCACCACTGGTAGAAAGCTCTGCTACCAGACCGTTGACCTGCAAAATGGCCTCACTGACAGCGTCAGTCAATGAACCCGGCTGAGTGATAAAGGGCGAACCGTTATAGGTCCAATGGATATCATATTCCAATTCGTATTTTTGTAGAATAGATGCCGTCCGTGCGATGATCTGGTGAGCATCTAATTCTGTGGAATACCTAAAATTAAATTGAATAAATGCATCACTGGGCACAACATTACTTGCACCAGTCCCTGAATTAAAATTGGTTATTTGAAAGCTTGTTGGTGGGAAATACTGATTACCTTTGTCCCATTGAGTGCTCGCAAGTTCGGCAAGTGGATGCACACAACTGTGTATCGGATTTTCTACTAGATGTGGGTATGCAACATGACCCTGAATACCTTTTACGGTTAAATCTGCAGTTAATGAGCCTCTGCGTCCATTTTTAATCGTATCTCCAACCTGATTTGTACTTGATGGTTCACCGACAATACAATAATCAATTTTTTCATTTCGCGCCTCAAGAATATCGATAACGCGAGTTGTTCCGTTAATAAAAGGACCTTCTTCATCACTGGTAATTAATAATGCGATAGAACCTTTATGATCTTGATGTTTGGTGACAAATTGTTCTACTGCGATTATAAACGCAGCGATACCACTCTTCATATCGGCTGCACCACGTCCATATAAAAAACCATCAATAACGGCAGCTTCAAACGGGGGGGACGTCCATTTGTCTTCGGCGCCTGTTGGTACGACATCTGTATGACCGGCGAAGCAAAAAAGAGGTTTTTCGGTTCCTCTGCGCGCCCAAAGGTTAGTCGTATCTTCAAAAATCATCACTTCACAGATAAAGCCTAACTTTTCTAGAAGTGAAATTAATAGTTGCTGACAGCCCGCATCCTCCGGGGTGATTGAACGTCGCTTTACTAGATTTTTTAATAAACTCAAAACAGGGCTATCTGACATGATTTTTCCTTATAAGGAGAACAGGGTTTGATAAGTTTCTACGCTGAAACCCAAGAGATAAGTTGAATGGTGAATAAGCAGTGGGCGTTTAATTAAGGTTGGAAATTCAATAAATAGAGGTACGATGGTGTCTCTATTTAATCCATTTTTTTGTTGTTCTGTGAGCTGGCGATAACTGCTGCTACGTTTATTAAGAAGAATTTCCCATTGAATATTTTTTAGAAAAGATTCAATCATGGCGCGATCTAAACCATCTTTGCGATAATTATGAAATGCATAGGGGATGTTATGTTCTGCCAGCCACTTTTGTGATTTTTTAACCGTATCGCAGTTGGGAATGCCGTAGAGAATAGTGTCCATATTTTGCTTTACTCATTCAAAATAAAAACATTGTAACAAGTAACAATTAGAATAGCAGCAGTAAGTTAAGTCTCAGCGCTAAACAAAAAGAGTCGCATTAGCGACTCTTTGGATTGGGATGATAATTAAATTATTACTTATTTAATTATTTTAAGTACAGGATCTGTCGCTACTACAACAGTACCAACCATTTTCTGTAACTCTTTAATTTCATCCATATTTGAGATAACAACAGGTGTTAACACTGATTTCGCTTTTTCTTTTAAGAACTCAAGATCAAATTCGATGATTGTATCACCCATTTTTACTTTTTGTCCTTCTTGCGCGATGCGAGTGAATCCTTCGCCTTTAAGTTCAACCGTGTCAATACCAAAATGCACAAAAAGCTCGATACCAGTGTCAGACTCCAACGAGAACGCATGGTTTGTTTCGAATATTTTGCCAATTACACCATCACAAGGCGCAACCATTTTATTTCCAGTCGGACGAATGGCAATACCATCACCGACGATTTTTTCAGCGAATACGACATCTGGTACATCTTCGATTGCAACAATTTCGCCTGAAAGTGGTGCGATAATATCGATAGTGTCTGATACAGGTGCGTTACCTGAAATCGCTTTTTTTAGTGAACTGAAAAACCCCATGGGTCAACTCCAATAATTATGAATATGTATATAATATCAAACGCTCTATTTAAAAACAGTGATAGATCGTTTAATAATTAGTTAATGCCTTTGGCTTCATTAAATTCAGTCACAAGGGCCTCAATTTCAGCTGCTGTTGCCATTGACAATGCTTTGTCTGCTAAGGCTTTTACATCTGCGAAACTTGTACTGCGAATTATCTTTTTAACGGTAGGAATAGAGATAGCACTCATAGAGAATTCATCAAGTCCCATGCCAAGCAATAGTAATGTTGCTCTTTCATCTCCCGCTAATTCTCCACACATACCAGTCCATTTTCCTGCAGCATGAGAAGCATCAATAACATTTTTGATGATACTTAGTACAGAAGGGGACATTGGATTATATAGATCTGAAATAAGTTCATTGCCTCGATCTACAGCCAGTGTGTATTGTGTTAAATCATTTGTGCCGATACTAAAGAATTCTACTTCTTTAATCAAGTGATGAGCAATAGCTGCTGCTGCAGGAGTTTCAATCATAACTCCAATTTCAATTTGTTCATCAAAAGCGAGACTTTCAATCGTCAGTTCGGCTTTAAGCACCGCTAAAATATCTTTAAGTTTGCGAATTTCTTCGACTGAAATGATCATTGGGAACATAATACGAATTTTACCAAATGCCGAAGCACGTAATAAAGCACGTAATTGCGGATTCATAATTTCAGGTCGGTCAAAACAGATTCGTATCGCACGCCAACCTAAAAATGGGTTCATTTCAGTGGGAAGATCAAGATAAGGTAAATCTTTGTCGCCACCGATGTCCATCGTGCGGATGATACAGGCTTTGCCTTCCATGGATTCGACAACTTCTTTATAGGCTGCAAATTGCTCTTCTTCTGTTGGCAATTTATCTCGGTCCATGAATAAAAACTCAGTGCGATATAGACCTACACCTTCCGCGCCGTTTCGTTTTGCACCTTCGGTATCTTTAACCGTACCAATATTTGAACAAACTTCAACGCGATGGCCATCGGTCGTGATTGCGGGTAAATCTTTTAATTTAGCAAGTTCTTCTTTTTCAGCTAAAAAGGAAGCCTTAAGGGCTTTAGCTTCTTTAAGTTCTGCGTCAGTTGGGTTAATAATCACTTTATTATTAAGTGCATCTAAAATGATTAAATCGCCACTTTGTACGCGCTGCGTAATATCATTTGTTCCAACGATAGCTGGAATTTCAAGTGAACGAGCCATAATAGAAGTGTGCGATGTACGGCCACCAATATCAGTAATAAAACCCAGTACTTTATCGAGGTTTATTTGTGCTGTTTCAGAGGGGGTTAAATCTCGAGCAATTAAGATAACTTCTTCAGTAATATTGCTTAAGTTAACAATTTCAATTCCTAAAACATTTTTAAGCAGGCGATTTCCTATATCTCGAAAATCAGCAGCACGTTCACGCAAATAGGGATCTTCTAACTCTTGCAGCATATTTGCATTTTCTTCAACAATGTAGTGGATGGCTACATCAGCTGAACAGTTATTCTTTTTAATATAGGCTACGATATCTTCTTCTAGTTCTTCATCTTCAAGAAGCATTATATGCCCTTCAAAGATTGCCTCTTTTTCTTCACCAAATGTTTCTAACGCTTTTTGTCTGATAACTTCCAGTTGTGCAGAAGCTTTTCCACGTCCATCTAGGAAGCGAGCAATTTCCTTATCAATATCTTTAACTTTACCCGTGTTGAGAGATATTGCATCCTCTTGTAATAACAGTGCTTTAGCGAAGGTTATGCCAGGAGATGCAAGAATGCCAGATATCATAATCTATCCTTTAAAAATTCTAACTAAAAATTCAAATAATACAGACTGTATTAATAACTATACAAGTTTAGCCATTAAATCAACTAATGTATCAACGGCTGTTTTCTCATCAGCACCTTCCGCTTTAATATTAACAGATGTACCTTGAGTCAGGCCTAAAGTTTGTAGTTTGAACAGGCTTTTAGCACTAGCAGATTTACCGCCAACTTCAACAGAAATGTCAGATGCGAAAGATTTTGCTTCTTTTACAAATTGAGCAGCAGGACGAGTATGTAGGCCATTTGGAGCAGTGATAGTGACTGTTTTTTGATACATGGAAGCACCTTAATTTATGAGAAGTTTATGGGTATTTGTATTGTTATGTTTGATGCATTCAGACATAGCAATAAAAATAACGAATAATTTTATTGCAGTAATAAAGTAACTAAAAATTGGTTCTATTAGTTTGATACATATCAAATTTTAAG
>NZ_JAHNZV010000110.1 GCF_022267535.1 Psychromonas antarctica | reverse complement strand
GCCTACTTCTTACTATCAAACTTTTTTTTGATTTTATTTATATATATATCATTCAATATAAATACATTGTATTCATATTGAATTCCATATAAAAAGTAGTAGCATAGTCGCACCAACCAGCCTAACCTAAGTGAAGGTCATATTTTGTCTCACCGCGTCCACCTATTCTCCCTGCGTATCTCACATGCTATGCGAGAATGTTTCACCAATAACCTTTTCTCACGATCAAATGTAACTAAAGATCTATTAGCAGGAATATCTGTCGGTATTATCGCCATTCCACTGGCGATGGCATTGGCTATTGCTTCGGGTGTCCCACCGCAATATGGCCTCTATACAGCGGCAGTGGCCGGTATTTTAGTACCATTAGTTGGCGGTTCTCGCTTTAGTGTATCGGGTCCTACAGCAGCATTTGTGGTCATTATTCAACCTATAGTTCACCAATACGGGCTGGCCGGTTTACTGGTCACCACCGTCTTCTCAGGTATTTTACTGATATTAATGGGTTTTTTACGACTGGGTCGATATATTGAATATGTACCACAAGCAGTTACCTTAGGTTTCACCGGCGGAATTGCGGTCGTTATCGCTATTCTGCAAGTTGATGAGTTACTCGGGATAGAAATAACCGAGTTTCCCACCCATTTCTATGAAAAAGTAGGAGTATTGCTCGCAGAGATTCCGGCATTCGACATGACCTCACTCTTTATTGGCGCGCTGACTTTATCCGTGCTTATTATTTGGCCCTATTTTATCAAGTCAATGCCACCTCATTTGCCCGCTCTTGTTGTGGGCGGATTATTTGCTATAGCACTTGCCTCTTTTCATTTACCGGTGGCAACGATTGGCTCAACTTACCAATTTTTATTTCCTGATGGTTCAATAGGTCATGGTATCCCGCCCTTTATTCCCAATTTTGAATTGCCTTGGTTACGCCATTTACCAGAAGATCCTATTTTAGTATGGAATCTCAGCCTTTTTTCAGATCTTCTCGCCGCTTCCTTTGCAATCGCTGCACTTGGCGCAATTGAATCTTTACTTTGTGCTGTCGTACTTGATGATATGAGCCAAACTCGTCATAGTGCAAATAGTGAATTATTAGGACAAGGTATTGGCAATATTGTCGCTCCATTTTTAGGCGGGATAACAGCAACTGGAGCCATTGCTCGTTCAGCAACCAATTGTAAAAGTGGCGCAAAAACCCCTTTATCTGCTGTTTTTCATGGTGTCTTTATTTTCTTGGCTATTTTATACGCCGCACCCCTTTTATCCTATATTCCCATGCCGAGCATGGCCGCTTTATTACTTATCGTTGCATGGAAAATGGGTGAATTCCATAAATCACTCAACCTTATAAAAACAGCAAGTAAAAGTGATATCACGGTGTTTTTAACCTGCTTTTCGCTGACTGTTTTGTTTGATATGGTAGTGGCTATTATCGCAGGGATCATGCTTGCCTCATTATTATTTGTGCGCAAAATGTCTGAACTGACCGAGCTCAAGAACAGCACTGACAAACATTTCCCAGTGCAACCTGCAAATAAATGCTTTAAAGTCTTCGATATTAATGGCCCGTTATTTTTTGCAGCGGCAGATAGAATTTTTGGCGAATTATCACTATTGACAGATCAATGTGATGGGATTTTATTAAACTTAGAAAGCGCATCTATGATCGATTCGGGGGGTATATCTTCATTACTGAAATTAATCGCGCAATGTAAAGCTTCGAATACAAAAATCTATTTAGGCAAGATGAATAGACCCGTTGCTCGTGCACTCATTAAAGCAAAACTCCATAAAAGCGATACTAACTACGCCTTATTTTCCACAGTCTACGAGGCTCGAGCAGCCTTTATGGCAACCTGATATTTAAAGTCATTTAAGTCATTTAATTAATTTACATCTTTAATGGTGACTTTTATAACGCAAGATTATTAAACATCAGTAATATCAATCTACTAAAATAAAAAGCCATCCCCAAACCGGAATGGCTTTTTATTCTTCTATTTAAAACGCCCTGCTTATTTAGTTATTCGACGTTCAATCTAAAAAACGACAATAGGTCAAGCATCAATGGGAAAGCTGCAACCTTAGTATTTTACAGGATAGATAATCCCTAAAATCCTTGATTACATGCTTATGTAGATAGCTTAAGCTGTTGTAAAATATTATAAAATCACCACAGAGAACACGAAGACGCTGCGCGTTACACCGAGCCAACCCAAAACTGTGTTTGGTTCTTTTAACGCTGTAATTGAATGTAAACCAAAACCTAGTTTTCAGTTGTATGAAATCTGTGTGGTAAATATTTACTTTTTTGTATTCATCCGAGTTAAGTGCGTAGTCAATATTTTTCCTGATTACGTACATGTCTCAGCCATGATTTCTTTTGACCAGCTACCTGACAACCATTCACCACGAAGCCGTTGTACTGCACAGAGTACACGAAGAAGAGCCTAAAACATAAAGGGGGGTAAATATTTTAAACTTCCTTTTCCTTCGTGCCTTCGTGGTTAATTACTTTTTTGATTACGTACATGTCTTAGCCATGACTGGAAGGGATTAATAGTTGCAACTGCTTAATGTCTTAACTCCATGAAGTTACGGGCATTTTAAATTCTTCATATTGCTGAGCTTTGTGGGTAATCAGGATATTTTTTATTGTTAACAATAAAAAAAATGCCAGTATTGCATTGCAATACTGGCATTTGAGTTATCTAGTCCTAACATCAGCCGAGAGATAAGACTCTTCAGTATCATAGGTATTAATTAAACACACCTATTAATTCTAGAACTTAAGAAAATTGGGCATTTAATAAAATACCCTTTAATCCTTTATTATTTTTCAGCTAATCGTTTCTGAACTTCATCAAAAGTCGTTTTGATAGTATCAGAATTGTTAGCACCTATTTTACTGAACACGATAATTGCAATCCATGCAGCAATAAATCCAGGAAGCAATTCATAGATATCAAAGATGCCGCCTTCAAGCTGTTTGTAAACAATAACAGTAAGCGCACCGACTATCATTCCGGCAATAGCGCCTGTTTTTGTTATATTGCGATTATAAAGCGACAGAATAATAAGCGGTCCAAATGCGGCACCAAAACCAGCCCATGCGTAAGATACAAGTTGCAATACGCTTGAGTTTTCATCTGTAGAAATAGCCCAAGCTATCACTGCAATTATAATAACAGTCAATCGACCAACCCAAACAAGTTCAGTATCAGTAGCATTTTTTCTCAGTATTGCATGATAAAGATCTCGAGTTAGGACTGAAGATGAAACCAACAGTTGCGAATCGACCGTGCTCATAATGGCGGCAAGAATTGCGGCAAGTAGAAAGCCTGCTATCCATGGATTAAATACAAGCTGAGAAAGCGTGATAAATATCTTTTCAGGATCCTCAAGATTGACTCCCATATGAACAACATAGGCAAGACCGAAAAAACCGACCGCTAATGAACCGACAACCGAAAGTATCATCCAAGTCATACCAATCGTCTTCGCACGCGTCACTTCATTCTCATGGCGAATCGACATAAAACGCACTAAAATATGCGGTTGTCCAAAGTAACCAAGGCCCCAAGCCAACAAAGAGATAACACTAATAATAGAGGCACCACTGAAGAGATTAAGATGGGTAGGATCAATTTCTCCAATCATGCTAAGCCCTTCGCTGACACCGCCGATCTCATTAATAACAGCAATCGGTGTTATCACCAAAGCCAGCATCATCAATATGCCCTGAATAAAATCAGTCCAACTTACTGCGTTGTAACCACCCAAAAAAGTATAGGAAACGATAACAAAACTACCGATTAACAGTGCCGTGGAATACTCGAGATGAAATGTCACTTCAAACAATTTAGCCCCAGCGACCAAACCTGATGATGTGTAAAGAGTATAAAAGAGCAGTATCACAACTGCTGTCACGATGCGTAGTAAATTCCCCTTATCTTCAAAACGATTAGCAAAATAATCAGGAATGGTAATAGAATCATTAAGATGATGGGTATATACGCGAAGTGGTTTAGCAACGTAATGCCAGTTAAGGAACGCGCCCATAATCAGGCCGACAGCTATCCAGCTCCCGACAAGCCCGCCAGTGTACATCATTCAAGAGTAACCACCCGCTCATATCCGATGCGCCAGCACTTAGAGCCGTAACTCCAGGGCCTAGACTCCTTCCGCCAAGCACGTAATCACTAAGATCTTCTGTTTTAAAATAAAAATAGAAGCCGATTCCTAGCATCACTAACATGTAACTTATAAATGAGATTAATACTGGTGTATCCATTATTTTATACCTTTTTTTTGAGATCCTAAGATCTGCATGTCCATATTTATGGTCACTGCTCGATACCTTCTATTAGTAACAAAACAGCTATCCACACTTATTCAGTAAATAAAAATATAAGTCAACCACAGATAAAAAGGGAAGATTCCCAATAGTGTAGTCTAATTTAAAGTGGCCATCACCGAGGAAATTTTTAATAGAGGGAAAGTGATGATTAACGCCAAGAAACACAACAAGTAAATTTTAATAATGCATGTACAGCTTATCAAAATCCCATTTTAAATTTTACCTTAAGCAAACAGATACGCACGATTATCGCGACTGTCTTTATCCGGACTGATATTCATTGTTAACGTATTTCAGTCCTCTGTTATGCATTTACTGACTTACTTTTTATATACGATTCTCTATTTTTCCGTGACTAAGTCTATCAGTTTAAAAGGATAATTTCAGCAGTAATTGAAATTCAATGCATTTATGCGAGCGAACGCCCACTGACACCACGTCTAAAACGCAACAAAAAAACACCTATTATCCGGTTACAAATAATACCCAAAGATAATAGCCAGCCCATTATTATTTATAAGTTTTAACTAGCGGTATACTACGTGTAATAAAGAAATTTTTTGTAGGTGGCTATCAACTTGCAGTCATCAGTTACTAGCCTAAATAACTCCTAGCAACTGTTGACAGCAAGTCAAATTACGCTTGGATGCTAGGCATAAAATTGGAGTATAGTGGATCTACCAAGCAGATGAATGTAGTTTGACTTACCCTGCGGGGGATTCGGCATATTGAGGTATTATGGGTATATATACAACAAAACCATTAACCACAGGCGGATTATGGTTTTCTGCCCTACTACTGATTTCCATACTGTTAACGCCTGCTGATGCTGATCAGCAGGGTTTAATAGCTAAACAAACGAAGATAAACGCGCACTTACAACAAAATGCACAATTAATCCGTCAAACATTTGAGCAACAATTATTTACCTTACCCCCCTTCACGGTAGGCCATTATGGACTGCGCATGTATCGGCAAACGCTAGATAAAAAATATGCTATGACTTTATGGTCTGATATGGCGCGGATCGCCAGTTCACTCAATTATTATGCCTACGAAGTACATACGCCAGAACAGATTAAAGAATATAGTGATCAAAAAATGGCCCATTATGCGACTAAAAAAAAGCCGCGCAGTCAATTACGTTATCAAGCAATGCAAACGATGCCCGAATATGTGTATTTAGGGATTGGGCTTTTAGGCGCGATGGCCCGCGCAGATGAGTATGGGCTGAAACACAAAGAGGATAAAAAATTACGCCAAATATTGCGCAGCTATGATTTCAGCAAATATGTAACCGATAAAAAAATGATAAAGGCATGGGCGGCCCAACTCGCTAATCAAGTTTATTGGTTACGCCAATTAGGCGAGCAAGATGTTGTAGATAGTTTTATTAAGCGCTTTCGAGAAACTTATCCTGACAGCAATGACGATCAACTTTCAGACCAACAGTACAGCAATAAAATTTATGGATTAACACATATTATTTTTGCAGCTTCCCACTATTATCAGTTACCGATCAAAGAACAGAATTTTCAATGGATTTATGATTATTATCGTCGCAATATTAATACTATTATCAGTCGTACCAAAGAAGATGTGATTGCTGAAGTGGGGATTAGTTTTTTATTAGCGGGATTAAACGATGACCCTGTACTGCGACAAACACAGCATGTAATAGAGAAAGCAATAAACCCCAAATATGGCTTAATCCCGTCAGTGACAGGGGATCTTAGTTTAGACTCCGGCGAGCACCGTAATGTATTAGCCATTATGTTATTGGACTGGAAAGGCCCTCATCAGGCACCCAATATTACTCAACAACCCACTATTTTTGACTCTCTTCCCTACGGGCTAGAAGCAAAGTAATCAGCGCTAAAACGAATAAAAGCCAGCTTAGAGTGATTCCAAGCTGGCTTTTAATAAAGAGAAAACAACATAGAATTAAGCAGTAAAATCAGGTCTCTAAAGTGCTTAAGTCTCCTTCATCCAAGCCTAATGCTTTGGCTCTTAATAAACGACGCATTATTTTTCCGGAGCGTGTTTTGGGTAAACTTTCCACAAAAATAACCTCTTCGGGTTGCGCTATTTTTCCCAGCTCATTGCCCACATGTTGCTGCAGCTCTGCTTGTAATGCTTTAGTGGCGGCTACATTGGCTTTTAAAATAACATAAGTATGAATCGCATTACCTTTTAACTCATGGGGTAACCCGATTGCAGCTGCCTCTGATACGGCTGGATGACTAACCAGTGCACTTTCTATTTCAGCGGTGCCCAAACGATAACCAGAGACTTTGAGTACTTCATCCATGCGACCAATGATCCAGATATAACCATCTGCATCCATTTTCGCAGAATCCCCGGCTTTGTAATAACCTTGTTTTTGATAGTCCCCCCAATACAGTTCAGCGTAGCGATCATCATCGCCCATAATGGTGCGAGCCATGCCTGGCCAAGGATTTTTGATGACTAATTTTCCTTCTTCGCCAACCGGTACTTCATTACCTTGATCATCCACTACCCCAACTTCATTGCCAAAAAAGGGTTGCGCCGCCGATCCCGGCTTTAACGGTGTAATAGGTAACGGGCAAATAATAAATCCGCCTGTTTCAGTTTGCCACCAAGTATCAATAATTGGACATCGGTTATTACCGATCACCTCATAATACCAACGCCATGCTTCTGGATTAATTGGTTCACCAACACTCCCTAAGAGACGTAAACTAGAAAGATCATGACGTTTAGCCCATTGATCACCAAAACGCATCAATCCTCTTATAGCCGTTGGTGATGTATAAAGTATATTGATACCGTATTTTTCGACCATCTGCCACCAGCGGTTGGGATAGGGATAATCAGGTGCGCCTTCATAAAGCATTATCGTCGCACCATTAATTAAGGGGCCATAAACGATATAACTGTGGCCTGTTATCCAACCCGGATCCGCAGCACACCACCAGCGATCTTCGGGTTTAATATCAAAGGCCATTTTATGGGTAGTACTGGTATACACACTGTATCCCCCATGGGTATGTAACATCCCTTTAGGTTTACCTGTTGTACCTGAGGTGTAAAGAATAAATAGAGGATCCTCAGCATCTAGCTGTACTGTTTCACATTTTGGACTGGCGATAGGCAAAGCTTTTAAATCGTGAAACCAAAAATCACGAGCAGCTTCCATGCTTACATCTAACTGATTATATTTAACGGTAATACAAACTTCGATAGTCGGAGAGCGTTTCATCGCTTCATCGGCAATGCTTTTTAAATCGATTTTTTTACCTCGGCGAGATCCACCATCAGCCGTTAGTAATATCCGACTATTAGCATCACTAATACGCGAGGCTAAGGCTTCATAACTAAACCCACCATACACGACACTATGTACCGCACCAATTTTTGCACAAGCTAACATGGCAAAAACCAATTCAGGGATCTGCGGCATGTAGATAGTAACAATATCCCCTTTTTTAACCCCCATACTAATAAGAATATTGGCAAACTGACACACTTCACGATTCAGCGCGTAATAGGAAAAACTGCGGACTTCCCCCCCTTCACTTTCCCAGATAATCGCTAATTTATTACGATCGGCTCCTTTAATATGGCGATCAATGGCATTTTGTACAATGTTGGTTTTGCCCCCAACAAACCACTTGTAAAAAGGTTTTTGACTTTCATCTAATACCTTATCCCACGGTTTATACCATTCAAGCAGCTTGGCCTGCTCATCCCAAAAACCTTCTCTATCACTAATGGATTTTTGGTAACGTTCACTATATTCCTGTACATTGGCCTGTTTAATGACATCTTCGGAAGGATAATAAACTTGTTGCTTAGTTTCTGACATAACACCTCCATGTAACAAAATTGTTAAATGAGTATAGGAAAGAGCTAAGCTAACCCCGCAATTTTTAATGAGAATTGTGATAAGACAGGCACTATTTTACGCACAGAAAACGTTACTCCTATTTTATAACATCCCTCCGAGGTAAGTTGACAGTAAATAGTCAATTTTATTTGTGGTTATTTCGGTGTTTTTCCGGCTTTGTTTACCTCTTCATGACTACAGTAACATCTGCTCTAAACGCTTATCATGTTGACGATTAAATTCACTTAGTCCGATAATCATTTTATCATGTCCAGCTTTATACCAATCCGCCAAAGTTTCTGGTCATTCTTAAAGATTAAAATAGTAGTTAAGTTATAACTAAGCACTATACCCATGATACCTCAAGCTGCTTTACTGATGTTACGCATTATCACTAAACTTTCATTTCGAAAACCGCTAAAGTAGAGCCATGAATAAAAATAAACAAATATTTGAGCTGTACATTGATTATCTTGTCACCTCATTCAGTTACACAACTGC
>NZ_JAHNZV010000011.1 GCF_022267535.1 Psychromonas antarctica | reverse complement strand
AATACAAAAGCTAACTTGATATTGCCCCATTTCCAACAGCGATTTAGAAAGCCGATCCGCAAATTCGTTGAATATGGGATCGCGCAAAACACCCAACCAACCAACTTACAATTTCTACATTTCACAATGTGGAGTGAAATTTAACGCTTAAATAACAGGATTGCGTAGCAATTCCTTGTTAATTTACTTGTTATACAAAAGTTAGAGTTATGTAATTAATATATAACTATTTTAAATTAAATTAGGAGAAATAAATATGAGTGTAGATGATTATAAAGTTGAATTCTTCGTCCCTTATTGTAGCGATGATGAACACGCAGTAATAAGAGGTTTAGAGAAAAAGATTCACGAGTCACGCGTAGCTGTAAAGCTGTTGGAGTGGTTTGTTGAGAACCAACCAACACTAATGAATGACGAAGTGTTGGCCTTACGGAGGATGTTAGATATTTAAGAGTTGTCTTTGATATTCTTTCGCAGCTCCCAAGGAGAGATGGATACCATACCCCTTTAGGTTCTCAAACTCAGATACAAAATGGTCTAACGCACTTATATTGTCACATTTATACCAATCCCTGTGTAAGTTAAAGTCATTAGCATTTTGTATAACCCTTTGGTAATACCTTTCCTTGGTAATTTCTGGACATCTTAAAGCCTCTTGTTCAAGCATGACTATTGCGTAAGAGTATAGTTTGTCAAAGTGATTAGTATCAAACATTAAACATATTCCTTTTTTTGTGGGTGTGTGAGTATTTGTAATAAGCAGCCCACGAAGAGAGTGGGTTTGTATAACGCCGCTAAACACTGGCACATAGGTTTGGCGGCGTTTTTGCAGCTTTTTGTTTTTTGCAAAAAAGACGACAAAGCGTAATGCGTCCAGTGCTTTGCCTTGTTAAGTTTTGCGACTTGTAAGCTTGTAGCCTACATGAAACGCAACGCTTATATTTCTTTTAACTTGAAACGAAAAACGTTTTATTTACCTATCTATTTTTCAACGAAGTAGCCCAATTGCAAACAACAAAGCTCAAAACGTAATGCTGATAAATAGGTAAATTAACCCAGCCCGTTTAGTACAAAAGCTAACTTGATATTGCCCCATTTCCAACTGCGATTCGGAGAGCCGATTCGCAAATTCATTGAAAATAGGATCGCCAAAAACATCCAACCAACCTATTCATCAATTTACACTTCACAATGTGGAGTGAAATTTAACAGCTTTATAAGCAACACGAGACGTAAAACTCTTGCCACCTATCTTATTTAAAATGATCATGAGAATATCTACTATTCCTCACGTAATCAACGGCTTTTAAAATAACCAACTAAAATTGTGACTGGAGATAGGTGTTACGGTGACACCTATCTCCTTTTTGAAATCCACAACAAGTAATTGATTTATATAGAAAATTAGAATGGCACAGAATATAACCTGCACAGTGACCGCTATCTGCTGGATTAATATCTGAAACGCAACCATACTACTGGTTATAATTACAGCGTATTAATTTTCAATTATGGAGCCGATTATGTATGATGTTAGGCCGTTAATAGCACTCGATTCTAAGCGTTTTATGGATCAATTACGCATATTCATCCGCAGTCGCCATTATTCTTTTAAAACAGAAAAGACTTATTGTTACTGGATATTGGCATATATACGCTTTAATCATCTTAAGCACCCAGAGACAATGGGCAATACAGAGATTGAATCGTTTTTAGAACACCTTTCTGTTGCTTGCAGTGTTAGCTGCAATACGCAAAAAACGGCGCTCAATGCATTGGTGTTCATGTATCGCGAATTTATGCAACGAGAGATTAAAGATCTTAGGTTTCGCTACGCGACGAAACCTAGGCAACTACCCACAGTGTTTACCCATAATGAAGCACAGGCGGTGATTAATGGGCTATCTGATAAACCTAAATTATGTGCATTATTGATGTATGGTTGTGGTTTGCGAATCTCAGAAACCACTCGTTTGCGTATTAAAGATATTGATTTTGGATCCGATTGCATCTTTGTCAGAGAAACCAAAGGGGATAAATGTCGCCGCACGTTGATGCCAAAAATGTTAATCGAGGCACTAAAACATCAGGTGAAATCAAGCTTATTGCAACATCAACAAGATTTACACGATGGCTTTGGTGGTGTTTTTCTACCCGGTGCGTTGTCTAGAAAATATCCCAATGCAGCGTATGAGCCTAAATGGCAATACTTATTTCCTGCTGTGAGTTTATCTGTTGACCCGCGCACCGGGATCCTGCGCCGACACCATGTTTCTGAACAATCGGTTCAACGTAAAGTTAAAGAATCGATTAGAAAATCCAATATAATGAAAAAAGCCGGTTGCCATACTTTTCGGCACAGTTTTGCTACACGCTTATTAGAAGCCGGCACCGATTTACGTAATATTCAGGAGTTGCTTGGACACAGTGATATCAGTACGACGCAGATATATTTACATGTTGTTGGACTGCATGAACGAGGTATTGTCAGCCCTGTTGATCATTAAGCGAAGTTTGGGATGGAAATTTATTTAAGCGGAAAATTAACGAACTGTGCTAAGTCGACCTGATGGATGTTATTTAGAAAGGGGATTTCAGCAATCATAGGGGCTTTAATCTTAGTGCTTAATAGTTGTAGATTATGCTCGTAAAAAGGCATCTCGGCTTGCACTTGATTGGCTATCCAACCAACAACCGTTAAACCGTCATTAATAATCGTTTCGTAAGTTAAAATTGCGTGATTTAAACAGCCTAATTTCATCCCCACCACCAAAATAACCGCTAAGTTTTGTGCTATCACCCAATCCGATAACATCTCTTTATCGTTTAAGGGTAAACGCCAGCCCCCTGCCCCCTCTATAATGAGGAGATCAGCATTCAGTTTTTGTAGTGCTTGAAAACCTTGCGTGATCAAGTGGGATTGGATCGGTCTATTTTCAACTTCTGCAGCGATATGCGGTGCAATAGGTTGAGCAAATGAGATCGGATTAAGCGCATCATAAGAAACCGCAATACTGCTATTTTTTTGTAAAATGAGGGCATCTTCATTGCGTAGACCATCCGCCGTTAATTCACACCCCGCTGCAATCGGCTTATAGGCAAGCGTGGTAAGCTTGTGCTTATTGGCGGCTTGCAAGAGTGCTTTACAAGAGATTGTTTTACCCACATCGGTGTCGGTTCCAGTAACAAAAAAAGTGTTATTTTTGTGATACTCATTCATTTTATTTTTGTGCCTCTACGTAACAAACTTGGTAAGTTAAATTTAATTGACCGGAACCGTTAAGAAAGGGTTGGTAGCCTTTTTCAAGCTGCTTAATCAGTTTCCGCCCATTTAATTTTCCTTTTTGATGACCGTGCACATGATTAGCACCGACCCCTTTTAATGCGCGCATGACGGCAATCACATTGTCATAATGCACAATGCGTGTTTCTGTTTTTATGCTTAACTGACTAAATCCACATTGCTGCAGATACTCGCTAATAGTGTCGATATCTAAGAATGAATTGGTGTGTGGTGATTGATCGACCGTCCTCCAAGCCTGCGTTAACTCATTAAGCGTCCCCGTTAGCAAGGTAGAGAAATGCAATTTTCCTCCTTCGGATAAGCGCCCTTTTAGCTGTTTCAAACAAGCACAGAGATCCTCGCTCCACTGCAGCACAAGGTTAGAGAAAATCAGATCAAATCTATCATAATCGATGGGTAAATTATCGATATCACCTTGCTGGCAGGTCACATTTACCAACCTTTTTTTGGCTACTTGTGCAAGCATTGCATCACAAAGATCCAAACAATTTATGTGACTCTGAGGATAACGATGGAGTATTTTTTCACTGAAATAACCAGTGCCACAACCAAGATCTAAAATCCGCTTATAATCTTGTTTGTTAACGGTATTTAATAACTGCACACCGATATCTCGCTGCAATTGCGCGAACTGATCATAATGCCGAGCAGCTTTAGAAAATGATTTTTTGACTGCAATTTTATCAATGCTGAGGGCGACTTTACAATTCATTTAATACTCGGCGAATGGCGGCCACTAGTCGCTGCAAATCTTCAATTTTATGATGAGCGGTTAAGGTGATGCGTAAACGTGCGCTGTTAACAGGCACTGTTGGGGGGCGAATTGCGGTCGTCCAAAAGCCTAATATTTTTAATTGCTCAGCTAACCTGACAGCTTTCTTACTATCACCAATAATGATTGGTTGAATAGCGGTGCTTGAGTGCGCAATTTGGATGCCCTGCTCTGCGGCTATTCTTCTAAATGTATTGATTAAACTATGTAATTTATCACGACGCCAGTGCTCGTTTTCTACCATTTTTGCAGCTTGACTGATCGTGTAAGCCATCGCTGGTGGTAATCCTGTGCTGTAAATATAGGGCTTAGAGAAGTTAGTTAGGTAATCAATAAACGCTTGCGAACCCGCAACAAATGCCCCGCCCACGCCTAGCGCCTTACCAAACGTGCCCATATATATTTGTAAGTCACTATTTTTTAATCCTGCATGCACTGCACTGCCTTGGCCATTTTTACCGAGCACGCCCAAACCATGGGCATCATCTATCATGAGCCAGCTATCATATAAATTTGCCTGATCGGCCAAGGAGCGGATCGGTGCACAATCTCCGTCCATGCTAAATACACCTTCACTGATAATGAGTTTATTCGCATTGTTGCTGCCATGTTTGATTAATGACTGTTCGAGATGGCTAACGTCATTGTGCTTAAAACGCAGCATTTTGCAATCCGCAAGAGTTCCCGCTTCCATTAAGGAGGCATGATTGAGCTTATCTTGAATTAACAGGTCGTTTTTACCCAGCAATAGTTTGATAATCGCTTGATTAGCAGAGTACCCCGAACTAAACAGAGCCAACGCTTCGACACCTAACCAGCTTTTTAACTGTTCAGTTAAATCTTCATGCGCTTTATTATAACCGGTCACCAAAAAAGAGCCGCCACTGCCCACGCCAAATAATTGCGCACCTTTTTGCCATGCGTTAATTAACGCAGGATCGCTGGCTAGCCCTAAATAATCATTGCTGGAAAAATTGAGGTAGTTTTTATTATCGACGTTTAATAATCGTCCTTGCGACCCAGTTATTGCAGTGCAATGGCGATAAAGTCCGTCGTTGACTCGATTGCTCAGTTGCTCTGAAATAAAATCAAAGGCCATTAAAGGACACTTGTCGCATCATAAAAGAGATCATCTTTTTCACTGTGACGCACAATCGCGGCATCAACTGTTTTTTCTTTTTCAAAAGGAGAAAAAGTAACTGCTTCTTTATTGATGCCTAATTTCTTAAACAGCTTCATATCAGAATCTTCATCAGGATTGGCGGTGGTTAATAATTTGCAGCCATAAAAGATGGAGTTAGCGCCCGCCATAAAACAAAGCGCTTGGGTTTGCTCTGACATACTTTCACGTCCAGCGGACAAACGTACATGGGATTGGGGCATCATGATCCGCGCAATGGCAATGGTTTTGATAAAGGTGAATTCATCGAGGTCGTCAACACTTTCCAGCGGTGTCCCCGCCACTTTGACCAGCTTATTAATCGGCACACTCTCTGGTTGCTTGGGCATATTGGCCAATTGCACTAATAATCCCGCGCGATCTTGGCTTGCTTCTCCCAAACCGACAATGCCACCACTGCATACTTTCATTCCAGCTTCGCGCACATTATCGAGGGTGTCTAAACGATCTTGATAGCTACGGGTAGTGATGATTTTATCGTAATATTCCGGCGAGGTATCGAGGTTATGGTTGTAATAATCAAGGCCCGCTTGTGCAAGTTGCGTTGCTTGTTGGTTATCTAGCATGCCTAAGGTCATGCATGACTCCAATCCCAACGATTTGACCTCTTTAATCATTTCCACAAGATAAGACATATCGCGTTGTTTGGGATTTTTCCAAGCCGCGCCCATGCAAAAACGGGTCGAACCGGTCGCTTTGGCATCCTTAGCCGCTTTGAGCACCTTGGCAACTTCCATCAGCGTCTCTTTTTCAAGCCCTGTATCATAACGCGCACTCTGTGGGCAATATTTACAGTCTTCCGGGCAAGCGCCGGTTTTAATTGATAATAAGGTGCTCACTTGCACCTCATTATTAGGGAAATGCTGGCGGTGAACGGTCTGTGCTTCAAAGAGAAGATCCATGAAAGGGATCTCGAACATCTCTTCGACTTCTGAAACGCGCCAGTTTTGACGGATTACTGTGCTCTTCATAATAGATTCTCACCTTAAAATAGTTTGGTTAGTTTAATGTTCAAGGCTACACTGTCAACTTTTTAACGACAATACCTTTACAACTGACTAAATAGTGAGCGTTATGAGCATTGATCTGCAATTTGATAGCAACCATTTATGGCACCCTTATACATCGATGACCAATCCATTACCCTGTTATGGTGTGGTTTCGGCAAATAAAGCACTTATTCAGCTAGACAATGGCGAACAGTTAATCGATGGTATGTCCTCTTGGTGGGCGTGTATATTTGGTTATAATGTAGCAGAGCTCAATCTTGCGGCTAAAAATCAAATCGATAAAATGGCGCATGTGATGTTTGGTGGTTTAACACATCAACCCGCTATTGATCTTGCCAAAAAACTCGTTGAGATCACCCCTAAAGGACTCAATAAAGTGTTTTTATGCGACTCTGGTAGCGTCAGTGTGGAGGTCGCGTTAAAAATGGCGCTACAATATTGGCATGCCATGGATAAACCGAAAAGCCAGTTTTTAACCATTCGTAATGGTTATCACGGAGATACTTTCGGCGCTATGTCGGTGACCGATCCTGAAGGTTCTATGCATGAGCTGTATCACAACTTCCTCGCTAAGCAGCTATTTGCACCACAACCCAAAATCACCATTGATCAGCAATGGGACGCCTGCGATCTTGATCAGATAACGCGGATGGTCATAGCGAATAAGGATAATATTGCGGCAATCATTTTAGAACCGATTGTACAGGGCGCAGGCGGCATGCATTTTTATCATCCGCAATATCTGAAAGGGATCCGCGATTTATGTGATAAACATCAACTACTCTTAATTGCTGATGAAATTGCTACCGGTTTTGGCCGCACGGGCAAGCTATTTGCGTGTGAATTTGCTGATATAAGTCCTGATATTATTTGTGTGGGTAAAGCGATCACAGGTGGTTACATGAGCTTGGCTGCCACTTTAACCACAGATAAAGTAGCGACAACCATCAGCCAGGGTAAAGCTGCCGTATTTATGCACGGCCCGACTTTTATGGGTAATCCTCTGGCATGCGCTGTCGCTTGCGCCAGTATTGATAAACTTATCAGTATTAATTGGCAGGAAAAAGTAAGCCGCATAGAGCAGCAACTAAAAGAATATTTAGCGCCTTGTAGTGACTTGTCACAAGTAAAGAATGTACGTGTATTAGGGGCTATAGCTGTTGTTGAAATGAAAGAAGCGATTGATGTTGCGATAGTACAAAAGCAATTTGTGGCGCTCGGTGTTTGGATCCGCCCTTTTGGTAAGTTAATTTATATTATGCCGCCTTATATCATAGAAAAACAGCAGTTGAAAAAATTATGCGACGCCATCTATCGTGTCGCTAGTATATAAACGATTAGTTATGCTTCGCCGAGCAAACACAAAAGGAGACGCATTGTCTCCTTTTTATGCTCAGCGCTATTTGCTCAGGTTTATTCACCAAACAGTGTCGCCAAAATAGATAACTGTCCGTTTAAGTAATTGAGATCAGTTTTAGCATAATAAAAAGCAAAAACGACGGTGGCAGACATGATCACAATCAAAAATTTGTCCGGTGTATTATCCCCCTGCCTGCGTTTTTTATTCCAAGTATTGAGAATCGCTAATACAGAAATAATGCTGCATGCCCAAAGCAGAGACATAAATATTCTTATTTCAGAAAACTGATAATACTGAGGAGAATCAACCTCAAAATACGACATAACTAGCGGTTCAAAAAAATCACGAGCATAATGGAAAAGTAGCATATACCCTAAAAACGCCGCCCATAAAAAAACCGTTAACCAAAGTAGAAAAAAACGTCGCCATTCATGTGCATTATGAAAATGTTGCCTCACATATTGTTGTTCCATGATAAATCCCAATAAAAAACTCAATGATTATCGAATCATAGACTTGTATCTAACCCTAGCCAAGGTAAGATATGCCTCTATTCTAATTTTTGGTAAAAAACAGTTAAAACTGTGATTATGGAGCACTAATTCTGATGTCAAAAACAGCGATTGTTGATATTTTCAACAGCAAATTCCCGATAGGTACAAAAGTAACAGTTCAAGGCTGGATCCGCACTCGTCGTGATTCAAAAGCCGGTATCTCATTTTTAGCCGTTTATGATGGCTCATGTTTTGATCCAATCCAAGCTGTTGTACCTGCTGATTTAGACAATTATATTGCAGAAATTCAGAATTTAACGGCGGGTTGTTCGGTTCAAGTAACGGGCGAACTCGTGGAAAGCCCAGGAAAAGGCCAACTTTTTGAAATTCAAGCTACGACGGTAAAAGTATTAGGTTTTGTGCAAGATCCTGAAACCTATCCAATGTCGGCGAAACGTCACAGTATCGAATATATGCGCGAGCATGCACACCTTCGTCCACGTACTAATATGTTCGGCGCGGTAACACGGGTACGTAACTGTCTGTCCCATGCGATTCATAACTTCTTTTATGAAAGAGGTTTTAATTGGATCAGTACCCCCATTATTACTGGCAGTGACTGTGAAGGTGCGGGTGAAATGTTTCAAGTGAGCACACTCGACTTAGACAATTTGCCGCGTACAGATGCGGGAAAGATTGATTATAAAAAAGATTTTTTTGGTAAAGAGACTTTTTTAACCGTCTCGGGTCAACTAAATGCAGAGACTTATGCCTGTGCATTAAGCAATGTTTATACATTTGGGCCTACTTTCCGCGCCGAGAACTCAAATACCACTCGCCATCTCGCTGAGTTCTGGATGGTTGAACCTGAAATCGCCTTTGCTGATTTAGCAGATGCGGCGCAGCTCGCTGAAGATATGCTTAAATATGTGTTTAATGCGGTATTAACTGAACGTGCTGATGATATGGCTTTCTTTGCTCAGCGTGTCGATAAAGAGGCGATCACCCGTTTACAGAAGATCGTCAGCTCTGAATTTGTGCGCATGGACTACACTGATGCGATTGAAATCTTGCAGAACTGTGGTAAAAAGTTTGAATATGCTGTTGAATGGGGTGTGGATTTGCAATCTGAGCACGAACGTTATCTTGCTGAAGAGCATGTCGGTGCACCGATCATTTTGCAAAACTACCCGAAAGATATTAAAGCATTCTATATGAAATTAAATGCTGATGGCAAAACAGTCGCCGCAATGGATGTCCTCGCTCCCGGTATAGGTGAAATCATCGGCGGTAGTCAACGTGAAGAAAATCTTGAAGCTCTGGATAAACGTCTTGAAGAGATGGGCCTCAATAAAGAGGACTACAGTTGGTACCGTGACCTGCGTAAATACGGCACAGTTCCCCATGCTGGTTTCGGTCTTGGTTTCGAGCGTTTAGTTTCTTATGTGACCGGTGTGCAAAACATCCGCGATGTAATTGCCTTTCCTCGTGCCCCTGGCAGCGCTGATTTCTGATTAAGATTAGAAAATAAAATACACAAGCCAACATTTTATGTTGGCTTTTTTATGTGTGCAGGTCTTATTTCCCCCTTTAAATACAACAGGCTATTACTTTTTATAAAGTTAAAATTGTAAATTTTATTGAAAAAAAAACACAACAGGTTGTGGCTTTTTATAAAGTTAAAATTGTAAATTTTATTGAAAAAAAACACAACAGGTTGTGTTTTTAGTTTAGAACTCAGTTAAAAATATTACATGCTATGTAGATGACTCTGGTTAATGGGCGTATTACATTTACATAAAAATAACTACCACAGAGCGCACAGAGGCGTTACGCGCTACACGGAGAAAAGAAAAGACAATACAGAAGTTATAAGCTTTTATGTTTTCCCCCTTTAACTCTGTGTCCTCTGTGGTCTCAGTTTTTCGTTGTTACCTGAGTTGAATGCATAAGCATGAAATATTATGATTCGTTGTGCATCTCTAAGCTAGCAATCTCTTCTCTTTGCTCTTGAACGTTCTTAGCATCTTCACTTCGCAAACTAGCGAGGTAATCAAAGTAGCCTTGATCAATATCCCCAGTGACATAGACGCCATCAAAAACAGAGCATTCAAAGCCGTCAACATTCGGATTTTGTTTACCGACTGCATCTTTTAAATCTTGCAGATCTTGGAAGATAAGTCCATCAGTGCCAATACAATCGCTAATTTGTTCAACACTACGCTTATAAGCAATTAATTCCGATGCTGTTGGCATATCTATCCCATAAACGTTGGGATGACAAACTTGTGGTGCTGCAGAAGCAAGATACACTTTTGTGGCACCAGCATCACGCACCATTTCAACAATCTGCTCAGATGTTGTACCACGTACAATCGAGTCATCAACTAATAAGACCGCTTTATCTTTAAACTCTGTATTAATCGGATTGAGTTTACGACGCACTGAATTACGACGTTGTGTTTGCCCTGGCATAATAAACGTACGACCAATATAACGGTTTTTAACAAAACCTTGGCGGTATGGAAGGCCGAGTTCAATGGACATTTGTAGGGCAATATCATTAGATGTTTCAGGAATAGGGATCACAGCATCAATATGAATATCTGCCCATTCACGTTTTATTTTTGCCCCCAATTTACGGCCCATCTCTAAGCGCGCTTCATAAACTGAAATACCACTTAGGGTGGAATCGGGACGTGCCAAATAAACATATTCAAAGATGCACGGATGTAAACTTGTTTTTTCTGCACATTGTCTGGTGAATAACTGCCGATCTTCGGTAATGAATACCGCTTCTCCTGGTTCAACATCACGCATCACTTTAAAGCCGATGGTATCTAAACCGACACTTTCAGAAGCGACGATATACTCCATATCCCCCTCATCTGTCCTGCGTGAGCCTAATACAAGCGGTCGAATGCCATCGGGATCTCTGAATGCAATTAAACCATGACCAATCATTAACGATACGACAGCGTAAGCACCGATAACTTTCTTATGCACTCCACTAACTGCATTAAAAATATCGTCTGGGGTAAGTTTATCCCCCTGCATTTCATCAAGCTCTGCAGCAAAGATATTTAATAATACTTCAGAGTCTGAGGTGGTGTTAATATGACGGCGCGACTTGATTAAAGACTGACGCAAACTAGTTGCATTGGTTAAGTTACCGTTATGTGCTAATGCGAGTCCCCAAGGTGAGTTAACATAAAAAGGTTGCGCTTCAGCAGCACTAGAGCTACCAGCGGTTGGATAACGTACATGGCCGATACCGATATTGCCTTTTAAACGCTGCATATGCTTAGAATCAAAAACATCTTTAACTAACCCATTTGCCTTGCGCTGTTTAAAATTATCATCTGCGATGGTAACAATACCAGCCGCATCCTGCCCACGGTGTTGTAATACTGTCAATGCATCATAAATGCTTTGATTAACTGCCGTTGAGCCTACGATTCCAACAATTCCACACATAAATTAACGCCTTTATTTTTTAGTTAGTTAATAATCAATTTTAAATATATTTTTCAGTCCGACACACAACGATGAAGAACTGGTTGATCATGCTTATATACCAAGAGCCCATCATTAATTAATCGTCAATGACGGGGTCATCATTTCCACTAAATTTATTTTGTGAAGTTATTCAAAAAGCTCGATGAGTTCCCAATATGATTAAAAAACCATTCAATGATAATACCAAATTCAGGTATTAAGGTTGATTCCGCCCACCATTTAGCTTCATTAAAAGCGGTAAAAGTATCTATAAAAAAGAGTACAGCACTGACAATCAAAACACCTCGGATAGCACCAAAAAGCATACCAATGATGCGATCAGTGCCTGACAATCCGGTCACTGAGACGAGTCGACTAACAATATAATTTATTAATGCGCCCAATAATAAGACAGCAACAAATAGGATGGCGATAGCGACTGAATTACGAATTAATTGGTCGCTGAGTTGTGTTAAATAGGGGGAAATTTTAGGGTGAAAATTGCTGGCGATAAAAAAAGCGCCAAACCAGGTAATAAGAGAAATAGCTTCTTTGGTGAATCCTCGTATTAAGCTAATAAGCGACGAAAGTGCAATAATGCCAAGAATGGCGAGGTCAAACCAACTCATTGTTGTCCTTAATATTTATATTCACTGTAGGCTACAAACGAGCGCATTCTAGCAGAATTAAAAATAAAATGCTGCAAAGAATCTAAGGGTCAACAGCATTAAAAGGGATTATTTTTCCTTGTAATTGTGTTAAACGTTTTAAATGGGATAACTGTTTTTCAAGTTTTATTTTGGACACATCTGGACCGACAAAAACTCGCGTCAACTCACCATCAATCACTTCAGTCGGCACCGTATGCGCCTGAAAGCCAGCTTTGTGGAGCTTTTTCAGTAATAAATTTATATTATCAGCATTTTGGAATGCACCAAGTTGAATTGTCCATGCGCTTTCAAGCGCCTGTGCTTGAGGTGATTTAGGTTGAATATTTTGCTCTTCCTCAAGCGCATCGATAGTTGCCGTTGGCGCTATTTCAGCTACTTCCCACTGCCCATTTTCAGCCTCAACTTGTGCCTTATTATCGGTCACATTTTGCTTTTTGAGGTCAGAAGATAGGCTATTAATAGTCCCTTGCGAATCAGCAAGGGTATGGGCTTTAAGTTGAGGTTTTATGGGTGTTGCAACAAACTCATCTTCATAAGCCGTTTTTTTACCATCAATAATAGAGGGTAAAAAGATAACAACAGAAGCAACTAAAATAGTCACCCCAACTAGTCTATTTTTAAACTGAGTAGCCACGTATTACCCTTGTGAAAAAGTTAAAAAATCGGAAACCGTAAAGAAAGAACCAAATATGACGATTATATCAGATGAACCGGCCTTGTTAAGGACACTTTTATAAGCTGACTCGACATTTTCAAAACAATGTACACTAGCTTGCCTATTTTTACTTGCTTGATAATATTGCAACAGGACCTGACTCGATGCTCCACGGTCGCCAGCGAGGCTAATAAGATTGCATTCATTAACTTGTTCGTTAATCTGTTCAAATGTCCCGGTAATATCTTTGTCTTTTAGCATCCCGATAATGGCAAATACTTTACAGTTTGGACCTTTAGCTAATTTGAGTTGTTGCAGTTGGTTTGCTAAATAGAGTGCAGATTGCGGGTTATGGGCAACATCAAGATAAATGTCAGGCCGTTCCTCTGTCTGTATTTTTTGCAATCGCCCTGCCAGTTTCGCATTCTTTAATGAAGAGCGAATTAATGCATCACTAATATTAAGGTTTAGGGCTTCAATAACGGCTAAGGCAGTAGAGGCGTTTTGCATCGGCATCAATGTCTTGCTCAAATCGGCAATGGATTTTTTACCCACCCATGACCAGCTGTTTTCTTGGCTTTCAAAACAAAAATCTTTATTGGCATAAATAATATCTGCCGCTATTTGTTGGGCATAATTTCTTAATGACTGCGGAGGATTTAATTCTCCACAAATGACGGGCTTGTTGGCTCGAAACACCCCCGCTTTTTCAAAACCGATTTTCTCTCTATCGTCACCTAACCAATCAGTATGATCAATTGCAACTGTGGTCACGACACTAATATCAGATTCCACCATATTGGTCGCATCTAAACGTCCTCCAAGGCCAACTTCCAATAGAATATAATCACATTTGGCCTCTTTTAGCAGCTGCAAACAGGCTAATGTAACATATTCAAAATAACTCAGAGAGGTATCACCTCGTGCTGCTTCAATTTTAGTGAATGCCTGACAATGGTCTTTTTCGCTAAGCTCTTTATGGTTTATTCGTAAACGCTCAGTGTAGCGAAGAATATGAGGAGAGCTATAAACCCCCACTTTATAGCCTGCTTGTATGAGGATCTCTTCCAGAAAAGCACAGGTCGTCCCTTTGCCATTTGTCCCTGCCACTGTAATGACCGTGGCATCAAAATGAATTAAATCAAGATCTGTTCCTACTTTTGAAACTCTTGTCAGGCCTAATTCAATTTCGCAGTGATGAAGTTGCGCTAAATACGCCAACCATTCATTTAAATCTTTTTGCATAAATTATCAACACTCTTTATTTCAGGCTAAGCAAAAATACTATTTTCAAAAACTACAGATCTAAAAACAGAGGCCCACAAGGCGGCTTAGGAAGATCAAACTCTTTCGGGTAATCTACTTCAACAAGATACAAGCCACCAGGCTTTGCAGTCGCGGCTGCTTTGGCTCGGTCTTTATATTCAAGTAATGTTTTTAACCAATCAACGGGCTGATTACCGCGTCCAATTTCAATTAAGCTACCGGCAATATTGCGCACCATATGGTGCAGGAATGCATTTGCTTTAATATCAATAACAATAAAATCACTGCGACGGACTATTTTAATATACTCAATACAACGTTCAGGGCTATTGGCTTGGCAATGAAGGGCACGAAAGGAGGTGAAATCATGCTGGCCAAGGATATATTGACCTGCTTCTTGCATCATCGATGCATCTAGTGGGGTATGGTAATGGCTTAATCCCGTCCTTAAAATACCGGGCCTAAATGCACCATTGTAGATGATATACCGGTAACGACGTGCGCTTGCACTGAAGCGCGCATGAAATGATTGATCAACATGTTTTACCCAACGAACGGCAATATCATCAGGCAGATTAGCATTAACTCCGAGTGTCCATGCGACATCTTTGCGAATCGCTTGCGAGTCAAAATGGACCACTTGCCCAGTACCGTGAACACCGGCATCTGTCCGCCCAGCACAATTGACCGTCACCGTATGATTAGCGACGACTGAAAGCGCCTTTTCAAGCTCTTCTTGTACTGATACAACCTCTTTTTGACGTTGCCAGCCATAGTAAGCCGCGCCATCATATTCAATACCTAGTGCAATCCGCATTGATTTTTACCCTAAAATTTCAAAGCGTGCAGTATATACCCGTTATCAGTCAAGATGCAAAATCAGGAAGACAAATAGCACCAGCAGCTAGCCTATTTTTGTAAGTGCGTTTATAAGCGCACAATATCGGTGGATCGCTTGAAGACGTCAATCCCAAAAACGATAGGATTAAGCGAAATTGTTACAAAAGTGCCGAGCATTGTCTCCTCGCTTGCTGATTTTGTATTTACAATGCTAAAAGGTATCGCTCATAGCGTTAAAAGCAGCCTGATATGATAAAACTTATTGTCTCTCTGCCTTAACATAGCTATTAATCATATCTTGGGTGACAAGCCGCACTCCGTTTTCTGATATTTCAAAATATTTGCTATCGATCTCATAATCAAAGCCGATTCTTATATCATCAGGAAGAATACAATCTTCAGCAAGCACTAAATTGTAAAGGTTGCAATGTTCACCAATCCTTGTATTAGGTAGTATAATACAATGACTTAAATAGCTATGTTTTTCTATTTTTACGCAGGTAGATAAAAGTGAATTGATAACAGTCGCGCCCGATATAATACAGCCCGCACAAACAACGCTGTCTATCGCCTGCCCACGACAATCCTCATCGTTGAATATAAATTTTGCACCGGGTAGCTGCTGTTGAAAGGAATAGATGGGCCAGTGTTTATCGTATAAATTTAATTCAGGATCAATTTTCACTAAATCTAAATTGGCTTCAAAATATTGATCGATAGTGCCGACATCTTTCCAATAAGCTTGAACATCTGCGCAACCTTCACTGTCAAAGATATAAGCGCTAACATGGTAGTCAACAATCGCTTTAGGAATAATGTTATAACCAAAATCATGCAGTGACTCCGCTAAGTTGGCATCTTCTACAAGTAGTTTTTCTAGGATTGCAAAATTAAAAATATAAACGCCCATAGAAGCTAATGATTTTCCTGGTTGATCGGGTATTTCTGCGGGTACTTTGGGTTTTTCTTGAAATTGGATGATTTTCATATCAACGCTAATATTCAAAACACCAAATGAGCTAGCGCATTGACTATCGACTGGAATAGAGGCAATTGAAATATCTGAATTATGTTTAGCATGTTCGCGTAACATACGGCTGTAATCCATTTTATAAATATGATCACCACCTAATATTAATACATATTTACATTCCTCTTTACGTAATTTTCTTAAATTTTGATAGACAGCATCAGCGGTGCCTCTATACCATTGATCATCAATCTGCTGCTGTGCTGGCACAATATTGACATATTCCCCTAGCTCCCAGGGCATATGACTCCAAGATTTTTGTATATGATCTAATAACTCTGATGATTTATATTGGGTTAATACGTCCACCCTTCGGATCCCTGAATTCATACAATTAGATAATGTAAAATCGATTATTTTATATTTCCCTCCAAAAGGCAATCCGGGTTTAGCGCGATCTGCTGTTAACTGTTTTAAACGACTTCCTTTACCACCGGCAAGAATGACTGCAACCGTATCCCGAGTTAATAATCCAATATGCTGATTCATTATTGATCCTTGCGTACTTCGTTAATCCACTGCGCTAATATTCACTTATAATCGTTGAAATAAAAGCGAGCTAAACACAAATAATATTTGTATTTTTGTTGTAGACCTATGTAGATCATTGATTAGGTGAAATTACGATAACAATTATTTAATCAATCAAGGCTTTCCCATATTTAGCATGACTTAAAGGTACCGCTTTTAAAATATCTATCCAGGAATCATCGATTATTTGTAAGGCAGAGTGGATGGATCGGCTATTGTTTGCGATGATGTTTATATCATAGCCGTGATTTTGATAATTGAAATAAACTTTTAAAATACCCCGCTCTAAGTGCCACTTCCCAACATAATGGTCGTTATCAAATAAACTACTTATATTTAGCTGGTTGTTGTTATCGAACTTTAGGAGTAAAGGGGTGTTATTTTTGGAAGTAACAAGCCATGAATGCGCTATAATTTCACTTTCTAAGAGTTTTCTTTTTTCTAATTCCCAGAGAATATACTCCCCTTCGGTTAAAATATAAGAGCGATCTTCCTCAGTGAACACATCAAAAGGTAATAGTTTTTGGATACCACCTCTTTTTTCGTAAGTAAATAGAATTACTTTACGATCAAATTCACTTAGTAATGAGTACAAGCACATAAACAGCTCTCTTTAATATTTAATTAATATTAAATTAGTCTGTCTGAGCGAGAGTGTGGTTTGTAACATGAATAAGTATGAATGAGTTCAACAAATAACAGATATGGTTGTTTTTTTTTAGCGTGTGATCACATGTTTATTTGTAATACAAAGGTAGCGCAAGCTACCTTTATATTACAAAAGAAGGGTAAAATTATTTCTTTTCCTTCACTACTCTTTTGGCTTTTTGCTCTTCGATCCATTTACCATCGCTGAATTTAGCTGTCCAACCCGTCGCCTTCTTCTCTATCTCGGTCATCACATACTGTTCTTTATTTTTACGACTGTAACGTACCACCGCGAGATTGCCTTCAGGATCTTGTTGTGGGGCATCAGCTAGATAATAGAACTTAGGAGAAATTCTATCTCTAAATCGAATAAGCTCCGCAACCTTAGGTGCACGCGTTTCACGAGAACGAGGGAAGGTATTTGCTGCCAAGAAGAGGCCTGAAGCGCCATCTCTTAGAATAAAATACGCGTCACTTTGTTCACATTCTAATTCTGGTAGAGGAACTGGATCTTCTTTTGGTGGTGCAACTTCGCCACTGCGTAAAATTTTGCGAGTGTTGCTACATTCCTCGTTGGTACAGCCCATATATTTACCAAAGCGGCCATCTTTTAGCTGCATATCACTGCCACATTTATCACATTCAACAAGTGGGCCGTCATAACCTTTAATTTTAAATTCGCCTTGTTCGACGAGATGGCCGTCACAAAGTGGATTATTACCACAAACATGCAATTTGCGGTTTTCATCAATAAGATAACTGTCCATCGCCATTTCACATTTTGGACAACGTTTTTTGGCCATTAATGCAGCGGTTTCTAAATCTTCTGCGCTTAAAATATCAATAGCTTCTTCACCATCAATAAGATTAATAGTCGTTTTACAGCGCTCTTTTGGTGGTAGTGCATAACCCGAACAGCCTAAAAACACGCCCGTAGACGCGGTACGAATGCCCATTGCACGATCACATGTCGGACATCTGACGTCTTCAATAATTACCGGCTCATTAAGGCGCATTCCCCCTTCATCGACGGGAAGTTCTGCCTTCTCTAATAAATTGGTTAGATCTTTATAAAAGCGATCTAATTCATCGGTCCAACTCGCTTTACCTTCGGCTATCGCATCTAGATTTCTTTCCATCTGCGCCGTGAAATCATAACTCATCAGCTCAACAAAATTTTCACTCAAGCGATCGCTGACAATTTCACCCATTTTAACAGCATAGAAACGGCGCTTATCAACTCTTACGTAACCCCTGTCTTGGATTGTTGAAATGATACTTGCATAGGTTGATGGTCGTCCAATACCTAATTTTTCAAGTTCTTTAACTAATGCGGCTTCAGAAAAACGAGCCGGTGGTTTCGTAAAGTGCTGTTTAGGATCAAGTTCAATCAGATTTAATAGATCACCAACCGCTAAATCGGGCAGTTGTACTTCATCTACTTTACTTTTCGCAACGGGTTGTGCTTTGGTCCATCCCGCGAAACGCAACGTACGACCTTTCGCTCGTAATTGATAATTACCTGCCGCAATAATCAAGGTGGATGCATCGTAAAGTGCGGGCAACATCTGGCAAGCTAAAAATTGACGCCAGATCAATTCATATAAGCGCTGTGCATCTCTGTCAACATCATTAAGAAAGGCTGCAAGTTGATTAACATCAGAAGGACGAATCGCTTCATGAGCCTCTTGAGCCCCGGATCGACTGCTGTAGACCTGAGCTTCTTTCGGCAAATAATTTTTGCCGAATTCATCCGCAATATAATCCCGTGCCGAGGCAACGGCTTCTTTGCTTAAGTTGGTAGAATCCGTACGCATATAAGTGATATGCCCAGCTTCATAAAGACGTTGTGCAAGCATCATGGTTTTTTTAACACCAAAACCTAAACGGGTGCTGGCTGCTTGTTGCAATGTGGACGTTATAAACGGCGCGCTGGCTTTACTTTGCGTTGCTTTGTCTTCACGAGAGAGTAATTTGTATTGTGCTGATTTTAAGGCTTCAACTGCAGTAAACGTCTGCTTCTCTGTGGTCGGTTTAAATGATTTCCCATCTTCTTTAAATACTTCTAAACGTAAATCAGTTTTGTCAGCACTTTGTACATCGGCATGGAGATCCCAATATTCATCGGGATTAAATGCTTTAATTAATCGTTCGCGTTCAACGAGTAAACGTACCGCTACCGATTGTACTCGACCCGCTGATAATCCGCGTGCCACTTTTTTCCACAGCAGTGGAGACAGCATAAACCCAACAACCCGATCTAAGAAACGGCGCGTTTGTTGTGCTTTAACACAATCAATATTCAACTCTGTGGGGTGTTGGAAAGCTTCTTGAATCGCACTTTCTGTAATTTCGTTAAACACCACACGTTGATACTTAGCATCATCACCACCGAGTATTTCCCGTAGATGCCATGCAATTGCCTCACCCTCTCTATCCAAATCCGTTGCGAGATAGATAATAGGTGCATCTTTAGCTAGCTTCTGCAGCTCGCTGACAACTTTTTCTTTGCCTGGTAATATTTCGTAATGCGCTTTCCAGTTATTATTGGGATCAATCCCCATACGCGTCACAAGCGCTTCCTGTGCACGTTTGTTTTTTTCTTTCTCTTTTTTAGCGGGTGTCAGACCTGCTAATGACTTGTTGGTCTTGGCATCAATTTTTTGCTTAGCACTGCCGCTAGTCGGCAGATCGCGTATATGTCCAACACTCGATTTAACAATAAAATCTTTACCTAGATATTTATTGATTGTTTTTGCTTTTGCGGGAGACTCCACAATAACAAGTGATTTGCTCATAATTCTTCTATACCTAAAGTAGTCGTATTCGAGGGTGAAAATCTAATTTTCAATTCATCTAGTGAACTTTCTTTTTATATAAGCGAAAGTAACCACGAATAGCAAATTTTTTTTTCAATAAACAGAGAAATACACTAAAAAAGCCAACCATATCGAAGTTGGCGTAGCATATAGCATAAAAATCAATCAATTATTAAAATAAACGATTGCTGTTTAGCTGTAATAATTTAAACACACTATTTTCGATTGCAATTGAAGCTGCATGCCCCAATTTGTCGGCTAGTTTTTTGCGCTGCGTATATTTAATTTGTATGATATGGCGATTATCTAATTGCGAAACCAAATAATCATCACTGGTCGATATCTTATCGACTAGATTTCGCTCGATAGCCTGCAAGCCATACCAATGTTCCCCTGTCGCCACTTTATCAATATCAAGTTGACTGCGATGGGTAGATACAAATTGTTTGAATAATTCGTGAGTTTCTTGCAACTCTTGCTTGAACTTGTCGCGCCCAACCTGATCATTTTCGCCAAACATAGTAAGTGTACGTTTATATTCACCCGCAGTTAACTGCTCAAATTCAATATCATGTTTTTTGAGTAATCGGTTGAAGTTCGGGATTTGTGCAATGACGCCAATTGAACCCACTATTGCAAAAGGTGCTGAAATTATTTTATCTGCAATACATGCCATCATATATCCGCCACTGGCAGCCACTTTATCAACAGATATTGTCAATGGGATATGATGATCTTTAATACGTTGTAATTGCGATGCCGCTAAGCCATAGCCATGAACCATGCCACCACCGCTTTCAAGGCGTACAAAAACCTCATCTTTCTCAGTCGCAACACTTAAGATAGCCGTCACTTCTTCCCGTAACGAAACAACCTCTTTGGCATCAATACTACCCTTAAAGTCGATAACGTACAGTTGTGGCAAACCCTCATCGGCACCGTCTTTAGCGGCTTTTTTTGCTTGCTTATCTTTTTCTTTCTGTGCCTTTTTTTCCTTTTTATGGCGTACTTTTCTCTGATGAGGAGTCAATAACTGTTCTTCAATTGATTTTTTTGTCTCTTTTAACTGCTCGGACAGATCAGTTAAATCTAATTCGCCTTTTTTATTTTTTTGCTTGCTGACGATCGCGATGACAGCCACGAGTGTGATCACCACGGTGATGATAAAGGTCAACGCTTTCGCAAAAAAGAGACCATATTCCGATAAAAATTCCAAATTTATATTCCTTATTAATAAGATAGACCTAGCATATCATGACAAAAAGAATTCGTTGACACAAAGAGATTGAGACTTTTGTGCAAAAAAAGTTAATATTCCCACTTATTTATGAAAATGAGATGATTTATGAACAAATATCAAATGCAGCCAGATTGTTTAATAGGCAAAACAATTCTAATTACGGGTGCCGGAGCAGGAATTGGTAAAACATTGGCACTGCAATGTGCAAAGTTGGGCGCAACTGTTATTTTATTAGGCAAAACGGTATCCAAACTGGAGGCTGTTTATGATCAAATAGCCGCATTGGACAAATGCCAAGCCGCTATTTTGCCCTTGGACTTAAGGGGCGCGACAGAGCAGCATTACAAAGATTTAGCCGACACTATTCAGCGTGAATACGGAAAGCTTGACGGCCTTGTTCATAATGCCAGTCAATTGGGGGTATTAGGCCCTTTTGCACAGATTGAAAAAGCCCTCTGGGATGAGGTGATGCAAACCAATGTTAGCGCGCAATATTTGCTAACTAAATCATTAATTCCTGTTTTAACGCTTGCTGAAGCGGCCTCTATCCTATTCACAACATCAGCAGTAGGCAATCAAGGCCGCGCTTATTGGGGAGCTTATAGCGTATCAAAATTTGCCACTGAAGGCATGATGCAGATATTAGCTGACGAATATGAAAACAGTCATTTGCGCTTTAATGCTATCAATCCGGGTGCAACACGAACGACAATGCGGGCTAATGCTTATCCAGCGGAAAACAGTTCGCTGTTAAAAACAGCACAACAAATCATGGGGAGTTATATTTATCTACTAAGTGATGAAAGCAGAGCGGTAACGGGTCAGCGTTTTAACGCCCAGTGAAAGTTAACATACTCTAATGGGCAGTCTTTTCACTGTTATTTATAGATTTTCAAGCCCACTTCAGGGCGGGTTTTTAATAATTTTAGCGCCCACATATATTGTGCGCGGTTCTCGTCGATCAGTTTTTCAATGGCTCGATTCATTAATTCAGTCTGCGCCTGCTCGTCTAACTTAGAAAAGTCGTCCAGCGGCGCATGAAAAATAACATCAACCTTAGATGTCGCTGCGTTATATGAGGTATAAACAGGGATCACAACCGCACGTCCTAGTTTGGCTAGGCGTCCGATTATCGGCAACGTGGCTTTCTGAGTGGCGTAGAAGTTAGCAAATAGACTGTGATCTCTGCCGTGATCTTCATCAGGTAAATAATAGAAATGGGCTTTATCACGCAAACTTTTAATAGCCGGTTTTAGACCTTCACTGCGATGGTACAACATGCCCTTTCCGACGAGCTTAGTAAAACGGGTACGATAACCGGTTACAAACCAGTCAAATATCGGATTTTTATAGTCGTTAAACATACTCGACAAAGCATATCCCCTCGCAGCAATAGCAGCTACGCCAGCAAAATCAATACCATAGCAGTGTGGGCCTAAGAATATAATGGCTTGCTTTTTTGCCTCAGCTTGTTTGATATAATGCTCACCGATCATATTGACACGGTTAACTAAAAAAGACTGACTTCTGAATGCAAGTTCACCCAACGATAGGGATATTTGCGCAACAGCTCGCAAGTTTTCACGCATGAGGGATTCTTTCTGCTGCTGAGTGTATTCTGGAAAACATAGACTGAGGTTGGTGAATGCGATTTTTTTACGTTTATTCAAAAAGCTAGCGTTATAGAGTTTATCTACCACAAAAGCGGCAAAGCGATCGCGGATTTTGATCGGGCAGTAGCTGCAGATATATAAAAAACCCAGTAACGACCAAGTGCCCCAATATTTAGGCATAAAATGTTTTGCTTTAAGAGATGTATCAAAACGGGAGCTGTAAAGCGTCATAATTAGACCTTTAAAGAAGCTAATAATGATTAAATTTGAGGTGGGTGGTAGACTTCCCAGCAAACCCTCGGCACTTGAATCACCTACTATGGCTGCTGCCTTCCGGCTCTGACCAGGTTAATAAGTTATCAATGCGAAGAACCAAGAAGCCTACCATTGTCACTATTATCAAACCGTGTTCGACTTGATGAACGGAATTATACGTATCAAAACGAAGAATTCAACCGCTATTTACTGTTTCAGTTTCAAGTGCTTAATTAACCATCATTTCATTCGTTTTTTTACAATATCAGGCAATGAAGAATTTACTTAGCGTTAAGGTCACTTTCCAAGTCGATAAAATAATACTCAACGAGAGCCCTTCCGCTAAATAAATTAAAACCTCAATCGGAAAATTGAGGTTTGTAAAGGAAAGATGAAGAGACACTATAACGATACCAACAACGACACAAATACACTGACCATAATGGCCATAAAGCCCCTAAAAAGAGAGTGGCCTGTAGTACTAAATAAGACCTTTAACCAATCGGTCTACTTTAATTCTTCGCATCCTTAATAATAATTTTTTAACATGTTCAGGGTAGTTTTCGACACCATCAATCTGTTTCGCTGCTGTAATGGTGAGCGTATTTTTCAGTATTTCGTTAAGCTCTTGGTCTAATAATCCTTTTAGCGCCTGCTCCGGATCGTCGATTAGTAAGCCATTTTCAAGATCTAAGCGCCATGCACGTGGATTCAAATTATGTCCAGTAAGCATCACAAAGCGATTATCTGCATAGATCCCTTTCAAATGAAAACTATTACTGCCGTCTTTCCATAGATGTAGTTTCAACTGACCACTTTGCAAGCAATGTTGATGTTTTTGAGCGAAATATTTTAAGTTGCTTTCATAAAGATAAGGTAACCCACCGATGGTTTTAAATGGCTGCCCCTCTGGGATATAAAAGTCATTAGCGGTTTTGTCACCGACCACGATGGTTAATTTAACGCCCCGTTTCAATAATGCGCTAATGTCTCTTGCAAGTGCTCTGGGCAAATTAAAATAAGGCGTAAAAATGACAAGCTCATTTTGAGTGCTTTGCAGCATTTTTCGAATGCACTTATTAAGTTTATTATTTCGCGCACCTAAACCACACAGTGGCGCAATAGATAAAGTGCCAGGTAAAGCTTCCCCTTGGTAACTGTAGGATGCTTGTTTTAGGTTTTTAGCGAACTGTTTATGCGCCATCTTTAGATCTGCAATTTTGGGTACCAAGGGGGCATTTAAGTTGGCAACCGCCCCGCTACTGACAATTTCATTTTTTAAGAAGCGTACCATCGAATCAGCAAGCTCACGATTCTCAAATATCCAATAACGATCATAGCGATACCGATCGTTAGAATGTAAATAAATATTATTAAAGCTAGCGCCACTATAAAGCACACTATCGTCAAAAATAAAACCTTTAAGGTGCTGTACGCCAAACAGCTCTTTGCGCTTAACCGGAATGCCGAGTATTTTCACACCTAGCGCATGCGCTTTTTCAACCTCTTGGTACCAAGTTGTATTAGTGGATACCGCTTTCTTTTCACCAATTAAACCACGTTGTGCACGGTGAAAATCTACAAAAACAACGATATCTAACGCGGGCCTCTCTCTTTTGGCCTGATAGAGCGCCATTAAGATCTCTTCACCTGCAGCATCGGCTTCAAGATACAAAGCTGCTAAATAGATGCGTTGTTTGGCATTCCCTATTTGCCATAATAGTTTTTCTTTAAAAGATTTAGATGAAAAAAGACAGTCAACCGATTGCGCTGAAAGTGGGATTTTCTTCATATTATTTAGAAATAATAAACTCTGTTCAATTCGACGACTCATAGCTCTCTTTACACAACTGAAATAACCGCGCTGAAAATGAAAAAGGTTGCCTAGACAACCTTGTTAAAATTTCAGCAATTTTAGTAAGCTAAAGTATCCTTTAAATTACTTTTGCCAATGCATCGCAAAGTGGCTGCATATTATTTTTGGTCATACCCGCCACCGAGATTCGACCCGAGCCAACGATATATACAGCAAACTCTTCTTTGAGTCGATTGACTTGTTCAACTGACAAACCAGAAAAAGAGAACATGCCATTTTGACGAATAATAAAACTGTAATCGCCGCTTATCCCTTTTTCTTTCAATGTAGCAACAAACAGATCGCGCATCTCTTGAATACGTTCACGCATATCAGCTACCTCTTGTTCCCAGCGTTTATAAAGAGCGGGATCATTGAGGATTGTGGTTACGATCGCCGCACCATGTGCCGGCGGGTTTGAATAGTTTGAGCGAATGCAGGCTTTAATTTGGCTAAATGCAGACTCTGCAATATCGCTATCTTCAGCCACTAATGAAATACCGCCAACACGTTCATTGTATAAACCAAAGTTTTTAGAGAATGAATTTGCAATTAATAATTCTTTATTATATTGAGCAAAAATACGTAAACCTTGTGCGTCTTCCTCAACACCTTTGGCAAAGCCTTGATATGCAAAATCGAAAAATGGAATAGCACCCAAGTCGGCGACTAATTTTGCCAGTATTTCCCACTGCTCAATCGTCGGGTCGATACCGGTCGGATTATGACAACAGCCATGAAAAAGCACAAGTTCACCCACTTCAACCGTCTGCAGTGAGGCAATCATCGCATCAAAATCTAATTCTTTGCGTTGTGCATTATAGTAATCATATTTAGCAACCTTGAGTCCTGCACTAGCGAACACATTTTCATGGTTTGCCCATGTGGGGTTGCTTACCCATATTTTCTTAATGCCTAATTTTTTAACGGCAAAATCAGCGCCGATACGTAATGCACCAGTACCCCCGGGAGCTTGTGCCGTACGAACGCGGTTTGAGCTGATAATTTCAGCATTTTCACCGAATAAAAGTTTTTGCACCGCAGCGCTATAAGCAGCTGTCCCTTCAATAGATAAGTAACTTTTTGTAGTCTCTTCAGCAAGCAGACGTTTTTCAGCTTCCTTAACGGTTGCTAGAATAGGTGTAAAGCCACTTTCATTTTTGTAAATACCGACCCCTAAGTTAATTTTATCAACACGAGGATCTTTTTTAAATGCATCAGTTAACCCCAAAATAGGGTCCGCAGCCGCCATACTTACTTGTTCGAACATGATTATTCCTTCATTAACATCAGTAACACAACAGTATTTTGTAAATAGTGTTATACCATTTCTTGTTTCTCAATCAATAAAAAATAGATCTATTTAGATAATTTTCTATCAAGTTCCGCAATTTTTAGCTTCCAAATAGCCGGCCCCTGCGCATGTACATTATTTCCATCACTGTCAACCGCCACGGTAACTGGCATATCTTTAACTTCAAATTCATAAATAGCCTCCATTCCCAAATCGGCAAATGCCACCACGCGGGATTTTTTTATTGCTTTTGAGACCAGATAGGCAGCCCCACCGACAGCCATTAAATAGACAGATTTGTGTTTCGCAATGGATTCAACTGTTTTTTGTCCTCGCTCAGATTTACCTATCATGCCGAACAGCCCCATTTCCTCAAGCATAAAGTCTGTATATTTGTCCATTCTGGTTGCTGTGGTTGGTCCTGCAGGCCCAACCACCTCATCTCCCACAGCATCAACGGGACCTACGTAATAAATAAATCGGCCGTTAAAATCAACACCAGCAGGCAAACCTTCACCCGAGGTAACCAACTCGTGAATACGTTTATGCGCGGCATCTCGGCCGGTCAAGATTTTCCCAGAAAGCAACAAGGTATCGCCGCTTTTCCAGTTGGTAATATCAACTTTATTAAGTTCATCAAGATTAACACGATGTGATCCGTCTCCGACAGCATCAGTAATTAAGGGCCAATCACTTAATTGAGGAGGCGTAAACTGGGCTTCTCCGCTGCCATCAAGCGTAAAATGAAGATGCCTTGTCGCCGCGCAATTAGGGATCATGACCACCGGTTTACAAGCGGCATGCGTTGGATAACTTTTAATTTTAACGTCTAAAACTGTAGTTAAGCCGCCTAAGCCTTGTGCTCCAATACCCAAAGCATTAACACGGCGCATGATCTCCAAACGCAACTTTTCATCAGCGCTCAAATTGTCACTATCGGTTATTTCTCGTTGCTGTAGGTCGGTGATATCAACCGCTGCCATTAATGACTCTTTCGCTAACAGTGCGGCTTTTTCTATGGTGCCACCGATACCAATTCCAAGTATCCCCGGCGGGCACCAACCGGCCCCCATGGAAGGTAGCATCTGCTCAACCCAATCGGCAATCGAATCAGATGGATTTAACATCGCCATCTTAGATTTATTTTCAGAGCCACCACCTTTAGCCGCAACCGTCACCTCAACTGTATCGCCACGCACCATTTCAACATGGACAACCGCGGGAGTATTATCTTGAGTATTTTTACGTTCGCCGGCAGGATCACTCACAATCGAAGCGCGCAGCGGGTTAGTTGGATCCGTATAAGCTTTGCGCACCCCCGCGTCCACTATCTCTTGGATTGTTAAGTCGGTTGCAAAAGAAATGTTCATCCCTATTTTTACAAAAACATCCACAATACCTGTATCTTGGCAAATTGGCCGTTTTCCTTCGGCACACATGCGCGAATTAATCAGAATCTGCGCAATGGCATCTTTGGCCGCAGGGTTTTGTTCTGCCTGATAGGCTTTATGCATCGCTTGTATAAAATCAACTGGATGGTAATAGGAGATAAACTGTAATGCATTGGCTATGCTATTGATAAAGTCTTGTTGTTTAATCATCGTCATATGAAACTCCGATTTACTTAAATAAAACTAAGCTAAGTGATTATAAGTGGCTTGAGTATACAGAGAATGTTAATCTTCATCTTAATATTCGCCAACCTATTTATTATAAAACTGTTGCCTAAATTCGAAAAACTATGACGCATTGCACGACTGACCTACTTATTAAACCTATTTTATTAACCGCGAGTGAATTTTCTAATTTTAAAGCTCGTATTGCTGCTCTTGACTGGGGGGTTTTATTAGAATCAGCAGACACAGCTCATATCGATAGTCGTTGGTCAATTTACAGTGCCCAACCCATCGCTACTCTACAAACATTCACTAACGAAACACAAATAGTACAAAACCAGCATCACTCGGTGCACAATCAAGATCCCTTTGAACTACTCAGCACACTGCGCAGTACTTTGTTTGAAGACATTACGACAGAGCAATATCTGCCCTTTACGGGCGGTGCAGTTGGTTATATGGCCTATGAACTTGGCTATCAAATTGAACAGATAAATAATGCCGATAAACTTCAGGGGCTCGATTTACCCGTGATGGCTTTTGGCTTTTATGATTGGGCGTTAGTCTACGACAATCAGGACGCTCAATTTTACCTGCTCTCACATAAATCCCAAAATAGTGACCAAAACGTAGAAGACTTGTGGTTAGATCGCTTTGATTGGTTAAAAGAACAATGCGACCAAAGATCTTCGACACCGCTATTTAGATTGAGAGAGAGCTGGTCAGCCAATATGGACAAGCTCGTTTATCAGGCAAAATTTAAACGTATTCAGGACTACATACTCAGTGGGGATTGTTATCAAGTTAATTTGGCACAGCGCTTTGAAGCCGCTTACCAAGGTGATGAATATCAGGCTTATCAAGCACTATTTGCTGATAACAAGCCGCCTTTTGGCGCCTTTTTACGCTTACCTTCACAGGTTATTTTATCTTTATCACCCGAACGGTTTTTGAAATTAAATAAAGGTATTGTTGAAAGTAAACCTATCAAGGGCACCCGACCACGTTGTGAAAATAAAAGAGAAGATGAAGTCAGCCGACAAGCATTGGCTGACTCACCAAAGGATCGTGCTGAAAATTTAATGATCGTTGATCTCCTGCGCAATGATATTGGGCGAGTATGTGACGCCGGCAGCGTGCGTGTTCCGACATTATTTGCTATTGAAAGTTTTCCAGCTGTACATCACTTAGTCAGTACTGTTTTAGGTAAATTAGCAGCACATTGCAGCACAGAGGATCTGCTCAGGGCTTGCTTTCCGGGCGGTTCGATTACTGGCGCACCGAAAATACGAGCAATGGAAATTATTGCAGAATTAGAACCTAATAAACGCCACACCTACTGTGGCAGTATTGGCTATATTAACGGTAGCGGGCAGATGGATATGAATATCGCAATCAGAACATTGATATGTGACAATCATAGAATATATTGCTGGGCGGGTGGCGGACTAGTTGCAGACTCTATTTTTGAGCAAGAATATCAAGAGTGTTTTGATAAAGTCAGCAGGATTTTACCCTGCCTGTCAGCACTAAATAGAAACGAAGTGTAAAAAATATCGCGCTTGTTAAGCGCGTTATTTATTGGGTTAACGTGTAGGCAGTTCAATATCTTCAAATAACTTACTCACTTCTGCTGTGTATTTAAGCTGAATCGCTTTTTCAACAAGTGGGCGGGTAAGATGGGGAGCAAAACGTATCATAAAATCATACATATAATCACGTAAAAACGACCCCTTTCTAAATCCAATACTAGTGGTGCTTGATTTAAAAAGATGGCTTGCATCAATTACACAAAAATCATCTTCATCGTCCTCATTGACCGCCATAGACGCAACGACACCAACACCGACACCTAAACGCACATAAGTCTTAATGACGTCCGCATCGGTTGCCGTAAACACTACATTGGGGGCAAAACCGGCGGCATTGAATGCATCATCTAATTCTGATCGTCCAGTAAACCCAAATACATATGTGACAATTGGGAACTTAGCAATATCTTCAATACTAATATTCTTTACACTTGCAAGAGGATGCGTTTTGGGGACTATCACCGATCGATTCCAGTGATAACAAGGTAACATAATTAAATCTTGGTATAGATGAAGTGCTTCAGTCGCAATAGCGAAATCTGTTTTACCCTTGACGACCGACTCACTGATTTGGGTTGGAGTACCTTGGTGCACATGCAAAGAGACTTTTGGATAGCGCTTAATAAATCCCTGTATCACATCAGGTAATGCGTAACGCGCCTGGGTATGTGTTGTGGCAATATTTAACATACCTTGATCAGGTTGAGTATATTGCGAAGAAATCGCTTTTATACTCTCAACTTTACCTAAAATTTCCGAAGCAAAACGAATGATTTCTTTGCCGGCAGGAGTGACTTTAGTTAAGTGCTTACCACTACGTTCAAAGACTTGAATACCTAACTCATCCTCAAGCATGCAAACCTGTTTGCTGATTCCTGGTTGCGAAGTGAATAAATTTTCAGCTGTTGCTGATACATTCAAATTATTATTTACTACTTCGACGATATAGCGTAATTGTTGTAATTTCATATCAAAACCAATTATTGTGCACAATTGAAAGCATATTATTCTAGCAGAGTTCTAATAAACAGAAAGCGCTACTTTACCTACTTGATATTTAACGTATATCTCTCATACTAATAGTATTTTGCAAAACCGATGCAGAGGTTCTTATGAACAAACCTAGTGAACTTGATTTCAGCACCATCTTGGCAACCAGTGCGCATGACATGAAAAATTCGCTTTTTATGTTATTACAATCTATTGAAAACTTAGATCTAGCAGATAATTTAACTTCCAAACAACACCAAGCTTTCGCTGATCTGCATTACCAAACATCAAGAATTAACGGGGGCTTAATGCAACTGCTCGCTTTGTATCGAGATGAGCAAAATCAACTCCCTATTTATATAGAAGAGCATTCTGTCGCCGAGATGTTTCAAGAAGTACTCGACAGAAATCGGCTTTATTTGAATAGTCATCATGTGAAAATTTTATTAGAGGTAGATCCTGATTTAACAGCCTATTTTGATCTAGATTTAATCACCTACTTAATCGGTGATATTTTTATTAATGCACTTCGACATACAAAAAAAAGTATAATATTGCGTGCTTTTATGGATAATCACTATCTCAATGTACAGGTAGACGATGATGGTGAAGGTTATCCTGACCATATGCTGGCCATCAATAACACCACAAATGCACCATTTAATGCCAGTAAAGGACGAAGTGGTTTAGGTCTATTATTTGCGCAGCGAATAGCCGCGGAGCACAAAAACAAGCAGTTGCAAGGTCACATTTTACTAGAAAATAAAATTGAATCTGGCGGAAGTTTATTTACCTTACGGCTACCTTAATGCACACTACGTCATTGAATGCATTATTTGCAGTGACATCTAACCTAATTAATTTGTTTTACGAGAGCCTATGTTATTCCCACTAATTTTATCACTGATTGCTTTATTACTGTTTGTTTTAATTGGCTACAATATGATTCAACAATATAAGCAAAAGATTGAAGCCGAAAGAAGAATCGCGATCAGCAAACAACGCGCCGTAATCACCGAAGTGGATGAACTGCTGCTCAATGCGACACGAATGCCCTTCAGTAAATCCCTGCTATTAATCCTGCAAAACAGGATACGTAATGCGCTAATGCGAATGGTAAAAAGCTCTCCAGACAGTTTACAAATTCGCGAGCATCTTAAAAACACCGATGCGCAAATAGAGCAAGTACGAACTAACTATACCCCTCCAGATGAGAGCATTTTTCGTACTCCCGAAACGGATAAAGAAGCTTTACAATTATTACAAGTAACCAAGAAAATAAGAGCCGTGCTTCGCTCTGAACACGCGAAAGGAAAAATAAATACTGAAATTTTTGTTTCAGAAGATCATCGCATAGAGCTAATGCAATTAAAAATCAATTTAGAGAACAGTATTAAGCGAATTATTAATGCAAAAATGAGCAAACAATTCGGCAGTGCTAATCAGATGATCAACAAGTTAATTTCTATTCTTGACAACATTCCAGATAAAGATAGTTACCTTGAGAAAAAACAGCTTCAGCTACTCGAGACAAAGAATGAGATAAAGTCTTATTTAGTGAAACACAGTGATAAAGAGCTAGAAGCAATTAGAGCGAAAGAGAAAGAAAAGAAAGACGATCTTGATGTTATCTTTCAAGATAAGAAAAAATGGTAAATTAGAACCACAAGCACTCGTTAGTAATCACGTTTATCGGCAGATTAGCCAGCATAAATCACTAATGAGGAGGATTAAGGCGTAATACCTAAAAAGTTACGCCAAGATTCAACATTAGCAGGACATATCAAAGCCTCACCGTTAATCTATTTTTGCTATCACCATCGATGATAAAAAATTAATCAACAAAAAACAAACGTGATCTATATCAAGTGAGATTAAATCAGTGCCGAAAATATGTCGGAAATTGACTTAAATCATTAGCTTACACCGCGTCTAACTTTAACATAAGGGAATAATTTTGTTACGGTGAGTCTTTATGCAACATATCAGTGAAGCACAACTAAATCAGTACCAGCAATCCCTTTTAAATTCCTTTGATAAGCTGCGTCATGAAATGACAGATATTTTAATGCGCTCAAATCATACCAGTCATAACTTAGCCGCAAATAAATTAGAAAAACTTGCGTCAGATGATCTACTTGATATGGCGATAAAAATTGAAATTCCTTCTATTTCTCATAAGATTTCGGCAATGAGAAGCATTGATGCCGCACTTAATAATATTGCTATCGGTTTATATGGTTTATGCGCAGACTGCGAAGATGAAATAGATATACAACGACTTAATAATGAGCCGACAACACAGCGTTGCTTAACCTGTGAAAAGTTATATCAAAAACAGAAATATAATGATTATAAATTATAAATGATGAGTAATTGCCAATGAGTATTTAACCATACTCATTGCATCACGGAGTTGTACTACATATAATCATCTATTTTAGAGTTGCTACTTTGCCGATAAATTATTCAGTTGATAAACAACACATCGAAAACACAATGCACGATAATGCGTTAACACCATTAACGGTAAAGCAATGTACTCCCGATTTTATCTCTCAATTATCTACCCCCTCTGCTGAGGAAGACAATTGGCTATCAATATTCCCCATTGTTTCGCAGCTTGTTCAGCATTTTATGCTTCTACCTCAACCCTTGCTCATTTTCAATGCGCGCTTTTGGCAAGCAGCTGTTGCAGTTATCACTGAGTCAACTGACAACAACCATAAGCAACTTGCACTGCAGAATTACGATCAGCAGCGACTTTTTGGGCGACTAAGTTTACTCAAAGAACCAGAGATCGATTTCCTACAAGGTGAAATTTATAATTTTAACCATGGCAGCTTGATCCTACACATAAGCCCATTGCTAGTTAATCCAAATTTATGGTTTTTACTTAAAGCTTTTTTAATTGATCGTAAATTGCCTGCTACCTCAGCGGTAAATGGCGACAAACTAAAAGGTCAATACCCCCTCGCTCCATCGCAAGAAATAACAACCAAAATTATTTTAGTTGCAAACCGTTACCAACTTGATGAATTGGCTCAAATTGATCCTGAATACAATCTCGTTGGATCTTTGTTTACTGAGTTATCAAGCGACATAAAATCAACAGATAAAAATATTCATGCGCTACACAATTATTGCCTTAAACTAATCGCAAAGCGCAATTTAATGCCAATATCAACACAAGCACTGGCATTACTCTTTCATCATCTGTCGAGCCAATGTGAACACCAGAAAAAAATTCTATTTGCACCCGAATTAATTGAAAATCTACTCCGTTATGGTCAACTTTTTAATACTGAAGAATCACTTCTTTCAGCCGATAGCCTGCAAAAAGCACTTGATATCCAAGTGCAATCACAATCTTTGGTCGAAAATTTTAGTGACCAAGCTTTATTAGAAAAACAGCTTAAAATTCAGCTTAAAGGTCAGGAAATTGGTCAGATAAATGGAATGTCGGTTGTTGAGTTAATGGGTTACCCTACCGAGTTTGGTGAAATTTTTAGAATATCAGCGAGTGATATGTTGGGCGATGGAGAAATCGTTGATGTTGAACGCAAAGTAGAGTTAGCAGGCAACATACATGCTAAAAGCATCTTAATTGTACAGGGGTATTTAAACCATTTTTTCACCCATATTCAACATTTTCCATTGTCATGCAACGTAGTCTTTGAGCAGTCTTATCAAGAAAGCGATGGGGACAGCGCCTCTTTAGCCATCTTTCTCGCGGTTACTTCTTGTTATGCACAGACGCCTATATCACAAAATTTATTCGTAACAGGCTCATTAGATCAACATGGTAATGTGTTAGCGATAGGCGGGGTCAATCAAAAAATCAAAGCCGTCACGCGCTTATTTTTGCTCGGCCTTCTCAGTGAGCCCGTCACTATTTTAATTCCTAAAGCGAATCAAATTAACCTCACTTTAGAGGTAGAGACACTGAAGTTAATAAGCCGTAAAAAAATTAATATTTATGGAATTGATCATTGCCAAGAAGCTTTTCCTCTTTCCATGAAACTAGCATTCAACGAGATCGTAATACGCATCCACAAGCGTATTGAAGAGCTTAATAAAGAAGATGAACAAGAAAATAGCGTATTAAATAGATGCCTTGCTTTATTTCGCTAGATAAGTAATTACACACAACAAGATTTTGATTAAAGTTGATTGTTAGTAGCCTGTCATATAAAGTACGGCAGCATAAAATTTTTATGGTATTGAAAATCAAGTGTTTCCAATGCCGCAGCAATTTCTCTCTATTACAAGATAAGTGATTATGACTAAAACCCTATCCCAAAAAGAGTTGGGGAAAAACTCTTACGACAAAGAAGAATTAGTGAAATGTGGTCAAGGTAAGCTGTTTGGCGAAGGCAACTGTCAACTTCCCGTTGATAATATGCTCATGCTAGACCGTATTATATCCATCACATCGGATGGCGGTGAGCACGGTAAGGGCGAATTAATTGCTGAATTAGATATTGATAAAGCGTTATGGTTCTTTCAATGCCACTTCCCAGGTGACCCGGTTATGCCCGGTTGTCTCGGTCTTGATGCTATGTGGCAACTAGTAGGCTTCTTCCTTGGTTGGAGCGGAGGTCCTGGTAAAGGTCGCGCATTAGGTGTCGGTAATGTTAAATTTACAGGTCAAGTATTACCTACAGCTAAAAAAGTAACTTACCGTATTACTATAAAACGTTTAATTATGCGCAAGCTTGTTATGGGTATTGCGGATGGTGTTGTTGAAGTTGACGGTAAAGTGATTTATAGCGCTGAAGATCTCAAAGTAGGTCTCTTTGTTGATACGTCGAACTTCTAGTATTATAGCGCTTACATGACGTTTATTAGAGCACTGTATATGCGAATATCCAGTGCTTTATTTTTACCTTCTTTTTTTACAAGGATATGAAATGAAATCAATCTATTCATGGCTAAAAACAGTTGCTAGTGTGATCAATTTCACCCGTTTATTGGTTATTAATGCCCTTTTTTTAATTATCATATTACTCGTTGTTATCGCCATTAATGCCGACGAACAAGAAATTGTCATCGCCGACAATTCAATCCTGCATCTAAATTTCAGTGGTAATATTGTTGAACAAAAACAACCTCTGGACTTCTCTTCTGAACTGTCAAAACAGCTAATGTCATCTGAACAGTCACAACTGACTGAATATCAAATTGATGAAGTTATCCAAGTAATCCATCACGCCGGAAATGATCCTAAAATTAAAAGCATCTTATTGGAATTAGATGCTTTAAATAGCGCCAGTTTTAACCATCTTAGCGATATTGGTGACGCGCTAAATGCGTTTAAAGCAAAGGGGAAAACGGTTAACGCGATTGCTGATAACTATTCACAAACGCAATACCTGTTAGCCAGTTTTGCCGATCATATTTACCTCAATCCGCAAGGGTTAGTCTTTTTACAAGGTTTTTCAGTATACCGTCTCTATTTTAAAGAAGTGTTAGACAACCTCCTCATTACTCCACATATATTTAAAGTCGGTACCTATAAATCTTTTGTCGAACCTTTCACTCAAAATCACATGTCAGAAGAGAGTAAGTTAGCAAATCGTCATTGGTTAAACCAATTATGGACGAATTATATTGATACGGTGATTAATGAGCGTAAAGATAAAAGTAACATCACCCCTCAATCGTTGTCACCGTCTCTCGCACAATTAAAATCAGCGCTACAAAATGCGGGAGGGGATACTGCACTCTACGCAAAGCAAGTCGGTTTAGTCGATTTTCTAAATAATCGTTTTGAAGTAATCAATAAACTTAAAGAACAAGCAAAAGATGCCGCTATTGATTTTACTTTATTGAGTTATGCAGATTATCAATCGACGTTACCTCGCTTATATCAAAGCACGGGCAACCATGACCAAATAGCATTGATTCATGGCAGTGGTGAAATTTTAACAGGAACGCAAAAAATAGATGCGATAGGATCAGAGAGCTTTAATGCACTATTAGACAAAGCGCTTAACGATAAACAGATAAAAGCGGTTGTTATTCGTCTTGATACACCGGGTGGTAGCGCTTTTGCATCTGAAAAGATTCGCCAGCAAGTATTAGCATTAAAAAAGGCGGGTAAAAAAGTGGTCGTCTCAATGGGCAGCGTAACCGCATCTGGCGGTTACTGGATAGCATCAGCAGCTGATTATATTGTTGCATATCCATCAACTTTAACCGGCTCAATTGGCATTTTTGGCATGTATGCCAGCACAGATAAAGCCCTCAATAAATTGGGCATATATAATGATGGTGTGGGAACAAGTGAACTATCGGCGCTAGACCCAACACGCGCACTGAATCCCGAACTTGCTGAAATTATGCAGATAGGGATTGAACACGGCTATCAGCAGTTTCTAACAGTCGTAGCAGAAGGTCGCAGCATGACATTGCAAGAGGTTGATAATGTCGCACAAGGGCGTGTATGGACAGGTACTGATGCAAAACAGAGCGGTCTTGTTGATCAGCTAGGGGGATTGCAAGATGCTATCGACCAAGCTGCAATATTAGCAGGGCTAGGCCAATATGATATACAGGAACTTGAACCAACGCTGTCTGCAAAACAACAATTACTCAATGAGATATTTATCTCGGCGGTGCAGTTCGTACCTCAAAGTGTGCAGATCAGTCCCCTTCTACAGCAAACGATTAGTGCGCTGCAATCACAAACAGCACTATTGACAAAGTTTAATGATCCCCAAGGTCGTTACGCTTACTGCCCTATGTGTATGATAAAATAAGTCAATACAAGAGGGGTATTATGCCCCTCTTGTGACTTGTAATCGTTATCAATCAAAATGCATTTATCAATTGTTAGCTCGAACACCAAGACAAGCGCAACATTCGATAAGGGCTATCCCTTATCGAATGTCGCAGCCTATGGAGCAAGCCCAGAGGCGGCTTTTTGCATCTAAAATGCTAACGGATATATATCCAATCGACAATGGAATGATGTTATTAATATTTTTGCGCTTCAACACTACACCGAGTCAGGCAATCTAAAAGCACCGCTATTCTTCCATATTAGCTTGCTTTTTTTGGCAAGAACTTGGGTGCTACTGGTGATTTCTGTTGTTTCTCGCAACACAGGAGATAGCTTATTAGCCCTTTTCTATCCTGTTACAGGTTATTTTTATTTGGGGTTAATATCTGGTTTTATTGCTCTGCCACTATTTATTTTATCAGGCAGAGATCATGATAAGCATCGTCGGCTTTCCAGATTGTGGCAACTAGGATATCCCTTTTTACTGTTAAGCATTATTAGTGACTTTACGCTGCAAATTTATTATCTATCCATTGACCATTTTCAATATTCACCGTTCGCATCGATACAGCTGGTCGCCATTATTTGGATATTTTTATACGCGATTCGTAGCAAGCACCTGAAAGCGAGTTTTATACGGCATCATTAGGATCTGATTATCTTTTCTGTTTTTTCCTGCTGGGAGGCGCTATGTTAATTGCACTTCCCAGTTGCTCTTATACCAATTCCGTTAATTATGTGATCTAAAATAGATACTATTATTGGAGTAGGATATCGTGGATCAATGTTGTCGGACTTGGAATGATTTCTGTGATGATAAAAATAGCGTTATATCATGATGTTGTAGAGACTGGGTAAATTTGGAAACTTAATTAACGGGATTGGTATTCTTATAAGAATAAATAACCAAGGTAACATTCATTTTAACAAGTACAAATGCATACATAATTAGTCGAATTGCTATATTCACAGGCAGGTACGTTCGATTGCGTCATTCGCAGTCTTAACTACGACCTGCCTATTTTATTTTCTTAATGGAGTTTAAGGCGAGGTCGTAATACGCGATTAATTCGCTCGACTAATACAATTAATCCGGTACGCACGAAGCCATGAAGTGCCACTTGATGCATACGGTAAAGAGAAATATAAACTAGACGCGCTAAACGCCCTTCAATTTTCATCGACCCTTTCATTAAATTTCCCATTAAACTGCCAACCGTACTGTAGTTACTTAATGAAACGAGTGACCCATAGTCCTTGTATTTATATGATAATAGTGGCTTATTCTTCATACTCGCAATAATATTTTTTGCAACTAAGGATGCCATCTGATGAGCTGATTGAGCTCGAGGAGGTACAAACCCACCACCAGGTAATGCGCAACTAGCGCAATCACCAATCGCGTAAATAGATTCGTCGAAGGTAGTCTGCAAGGTGTCTTTAACCATTAACTGATTAATTCGATTTGTTTCAAGACCGGCGATCTCTTTTAAAAAATCAGGTGCCTTAATGCCAGCGGCCCAAACAATCAGATCTGCTTCGATCAGTTCGCCTGTTTTAGTCAATAACCCCTGCTCCGTTGCTTCAGTCACCATTGTATTAGTACGGACATCAACGCCTAGCTTTTGCAACTCACGATGAGCAGAAGCAGATATCCGTTCAGGCAATGCCGGCAATATTTTATTCCCCGCTTCCACTAAACTTACTTTGAGATCTGTTGGTTTTATATGTTCGAAACCATAACTTGAGACTTGCTGCAATGAATTGTAAAGTTCCGCAGACAATTCAACCCCCGTTGCGCCAGCGCCAACAATCGCCACACTGACTTGGTTGGTTTGCTGCTCGCCCAACTGTAAATATTTATTGAGCATAAGATGGTGGAACTTTTTGGCTTGTTGCGGGCTATCAAGGAAGATACAGTTATCTGCGACCCCTTTTGTCCTAAAGTCGTTGCTGACACTACCAAGCGCCATCACCAGAATGTCATAATGGAGTTCACTTGCAGGCAATATTTGCGTACCATCTTGATCAATTAATTTCGATAATTTGATGATCTTAGTTTTGCGGTCAATATTCGCCATTTCACCAAGCTTAAAATGAAAGCCATGATTTTTTGCATGCACTCGGTAACTTAGTGCATCAATACCATCATCTAGAGAGCCAGCCGCAACTTCATGTAATAAGGGTTTCCACAGATGGGTTCTGTTTTTATCAACCAAGGTGATCTGCGCTTTGTTTTTGCGTCCTAACTTATCCCCTAATTCAGTTGCAAGTTCAAGACCACCGGCCCCACCACCAACAATAACAATTTTACACATACAAACCTCGATTTTGATAGATACAATTACATTAACACTCTTTATCATCACGCAGAGGAGAGTAAAAAAATACGAGTGTAATTGAATATATTAAATAATATTATCGAACTATATCACAAGAAAATGTAACTATGTTACAGATGTTAAGTAAAAAAACACTAAAATGGTTTGCTTTGTGCTTTTTTAGTTATTTTATTACAACAAGTTGTTAATGCAGGAAAGCAACAAAAAATAGAGCATAATCTATTTTTTGTTGTAATTAAAAGTAAATTATAGCAGTTTAAATTTTTTAATTGTTTGCAGATGGTGGGATATATCCTGGAATTTATGGCCTTGTTTTTCATCAAAAATAATTTCGTAGTACTCACAAAGCTCATGAACACTTTGCCCCGAGTCAATCATCTCATCGGTTTTTGACAGAATACAGAGACAGTTTTGTGTGTTTTGTCTGCGAAAATCACTCACACATTTAGTCTCAATATCTAAATATTCTTCAGGCCATTCTATTTTCCCAACCATATTATCTTCTGGATGCAGGTTGGGATTAAAGATAACTTGTTTAATGCCACATAAAAATCCGATTCGCTCACTCCAAAATGCCCCCAGTCCAACACCACAAATAATGGGGCATTTGTCATCGCTACTTTGAATATGCTTATGAACCTCTTTTAAAATATGGCTCATATCATGTTTCGGGTGGATGGTACTGTAATGCACAAAACGAACATCATCATCGATAAATTTTAATTGCATCACTTTTTCATGATTACCAGGACTAGTTGCATCGAAGCCGTGTAGATAAATGATCATTTAATTATTCCCGCCTTTATTATTCTAATAGTAAATTTAGCGATTTGTTTTATAAAAATATGGAGTTATAACTTTAATAAATTACTTATTAGTTTATGGATATTTAGTTAGAGTGCAAGCGCTGGCATTAACTAATTAGAGGCGCTCTGCAAACCGCTTTAGCTTTTGACTGTTTTCTATCCAAATTGGATTTTTATGTAAAGGAAAAGCAATCTGATTGTGAGTATAACGTAGCTTATTGACAACAGACTCACGTTGTTTGGGTACATTTAAATTATCCATTATAGAAATAGCACCCTTGCTGTCGTTACAGGCTAAAATAAGATCGCAACCTGCATTGATTGCATTGATTGCGCGACTTAAATGATTCCCAGCAAAGCTAGCCCCATGCATAGATAAGTCATCACTAATAATAACACCATTAAAGTTCAGTTGTTGACGCAACACCTGTTGCAACCAGTAGCAAGAAAAGCCAGCAGGCAGGTCATCGCATTGCTGGTAGACAACATGTGATGGCATCACAGCATCAAGTAATCCACGCTGAATGAGCTGACTAAAAGGTAAAATGTCTTTATTAAAGATATCCACTTTAGGGCGGTTATCTACTGGCAAGTCAATATGTGAATCCGCTTTGACGCTGCCATGACCCGGAAAATGTTTGCCCGTTGAGCACATGCCAGCCGCTTTCATTCCTTTTATATAGGCTTCAGCCAATAGGGTTGTTGAATCAACAGAAGAGGAAAAAGCGCGCTTTTGTATGACATCTGAAATACCGTTCAAATCGACTACAGGCGCAAAACTCATATCGATATCGCAAGCAATAAGCTCACTCGCCATCACCCAAGCACTAGTAAAGGCTAAATTTTTCGCTTCTTCTAGCTTGTTGAATTCAAGTAAAGTGCCCGCCGAAGGAAGTTCTGTGAATCCAGCTCTAAAGCGCTGTACTCGTCCCCCTTCATGATCAACTCCGATTAATATCTCATTACGTGCATAAAATCGTATTTGTTGAACAAGCTCCTTTAATTGTTTAACATCGACAAAGTTACGGGTAAATAAAATAATTCCAGCAACAAGAGGATGGCTCAATATCTCTTTTTCCTCAGCTTGCAACTCAACACTATGCAGGTCTAAAATTAAGGGTCTCATCTGCTCACTCTTCTTTAATATAGAAAAACCAGCATTGCTGGTTTTCTATTTTCATCAAACACTTCAAATTGAAGCCGTAAAAATTATTTAAGGCGAATGAGTAGCTTATCAATCTCGCTACGCTGCTCACCATTACTTATATCGATAATAGATAATAAGATCTCTTTGGCCCCTACTTTATCATCTATTTCTAAATAAGCACGCGCTAGGTCTAGCTGAGTGCCTATATCATCATCATCAATATCAACCTCCTCTCCGGCATTTACAACATCTGGAAAATCGTCAAAATCTAGATCTAACTCTGCGTAAGGCTCATTTTTACTGACATCATCACTATCTTCTAATAATGTTTCAATCGCGATAAAATCATTTTTTTGTTTAGAATCAACTTTAGGAAGGGGAGCATCTTCATTAAAGGCAACATCACTCAGCTGCTTTGCGAAGGAATCATTTATATCTTCTGATGCAGGCTCGTTTGCCACTTGATCTTCTGTCAAATTATCTAAAGCAGACGCATCAAATGGTTGATTTTCATCTAGTTCAACAACGGCTTGATCAGTATCATCTGTTACCGGCTCTGATTCGTTTGCACCTCCGCTAATAACCTCATCGCTATCAGCAATTTCAAATTCAGATAACGCGTCTTCAGTCGCAGTGGGGCCGCTTAAATCATCCGCTTTTATCTGCTCTACATACGCAGCTTCAGACGCTGTCAAATCCGAATCGGGGGTCTCTTCTACCTCATCAGTCGCTAGTTCATCGTCTGCGGGTAAACTATTCTCGGTTTCATCGATAAAAGCGTCAATATCAAATGATGCTGCAGTTGAATCTTCGTTTGATTCCTCTTTCTCCACAACATCATTTTGCTTTACCTCTTCTTCAGCCGCAAGTTGAGACTCCCATTCTGCAGCCAAATCCAAATCAGCTTGCTCTGCCTCAGAAATTGCTTGAGGTTTGTTCTCAGTTAGACTTATATCCCCTTCTTCGACCAATGCACCGATACCAAAGGGATCATCTTCATCTGTTTGCGATTCTGTATCATCCAAATCAGTACTTGAAATAAGATCTTCTTGAGCAACCAGTGCACCGATGCCAAAAGGATCATCCTCTGTTGTTTGAGAATCATCTTCATCTGTTAAATCAACCACATCAAAATCATTATCTGCAGAATCGGACAGATCAATACTTTCTATTTCATCTTCTAATGTTATCGCTTCATCATTATCACGTGCTTTTGGCGGCTGTTGATCAGCGTCTACTGAATCAAGTTCGGCATCATCAGTGAAGTCCAACTCTTCTTCCAGCTCCTGTGAATTATCATCTGTTAATAAAGCATCAAACTGACCGGCCTGCTCCATTAAAATTGCAGTTGATTCAGCCAGTTCCTTCTCTTGTTCGGCAAATAAACGCTTAGATCTGATACGCGTTATAACCACAAAAACAGCCACCAATAATAAAAGTGGGGAGAATATAGTAATCAGCAAATTGGTTAATGACGAAGTAATTAACCGCAATAGTTCATTTAATAAGCCGCCACCACTGAAAGGACGAGCCTCTACAGCATCAAGTTGTGCACGATAGTCATCAATAGTTTCTTGTAGTTGTTGGTTAATTAATAATGATGCATCCGATTCGCTTTTTAAAGCCGATAGTTCATCTTGAAGAGGCTGCAATTTAAGTTTTAAACTTTGATTGGTCTCTGTCGCGACCAAAAATTGCTCATTAACAATATTTAATTCATTTTGCAGCGCAGCAGATCTATTTTCCGCGACTATTAACTCTTTTTTACCCGCTAAATTATCGGCGTTTAATTGATCCACCTCAGCCTGATTATTTTTTGTGATCGGCTCTTGGGGGATTGTCACTGTCGGCTCTACTGCCGGTTGCGATTTTATTTTTGATTTCGTAAGAGGCGTCTTTTGTGGCGGCGAGTATTTAGCGATTAATGCTGCGGCTTCTTTATTTGTCTGTCCCTTAATAAACTCAAGCGACGGCACTGAAATAAGTGATTCAGGGATCAGTTTGTTAATATTTCCCTGATAGAATGCATAGGGGTTAAGTTTGTATACGGCGACCATAGTTTGTTGGATAGACACTGAATTATCAGGTCGGAATTTTGTCGATATACCCCATAACGTTTCAATAGAAGTAATTGGCCCATACTGCTCATATGAAAGCGCTTGTTCCCCACTGGGTCCGGTCAAAACAAGACTAAAACTGCTGGGTGAAGAAAAAACTAGCGGGGAGCAGCATACAAGAGTAAGCAGGAAGCGCTTCATATTCATTCCTTGGTTAATATAAAAAGTTAAGGCAAATAAAACAGTTAACAATAGACTCGATTAGCGATAAATAATAAACCAGCCTACTCACAAGCCGTAAAATAAAAGAACAAGTAAGGCTAGAATTGCGACCTAGCCCACTTTATTTAAGGCTTGTGCGTTTTATAAATAGGTTTGGATAAGTTTTTCAGCAACTTTGACTGCATTACTGGCAATACCAAAATAGACATTGTCTGCACACACCCATAAATTAATGCCATTAGCATCACAAACATCTTTGCGTAAACGACCAATTTTGACATCAGCATGGCCTATTACATCACTTATCATGTCCGGATAGTCACAAACGGATTTTGATAGGCTTATTCCATCACTATGGTGAAGGGCATGTGCGACCTCTTCTAAATCCACAGGATAGTGAGTTTGCAAGTGTACAGCTTGCGCACAACCATAAAACATAGGTACAACAACTTGTGTTGATGAAACAATAATTGATGGATCCCCTAATAAAGTGCGAATCTCGTTAACTAGGCGCAACTCACCTAAGCTAATACCCTCTGCATTAAGATCGCCTAGTTGCGGGAAAACATTAAACGCAGATTGTTGTGGGAAAAGAGATGGTTCAACACTTTTCGCATTTAACAAACGCGCGGTTTCCCCAGCCAACGTAGTGACCCCAGCTTTACCTGATGCGGAAACCGAATGGTAACTCGATACGCTTACACGCAGTAAGCCCACTTCCTGATGGAGCTGTTTAATTGCAATAGCTAGTTGCGCACTTTCACTGCTTGGAATCGCTATTTTGTTAGTTTGAGCATAGCCTCCAAGACTATCGTCATTGACGCCTATCTGCACTAATGGCACCGCCTCATCAGCTAAGAATGCACCACTATTATCTATCACCACACAATATTCACTGGCTATATCAGCCCATTTTAACGTGGTTTCTGTATCCGTTAAAAAAAGTGCTATATCCGCTTTTTGCCAGTCAAAGTTATCGAGATCAATCACATCCAGTGGTTTTCCCGCAAACATAACCGTATTCGCTTGAGGCTCAAGCTCCTCATCATCAAACTCGTTTTCAGATTCATCGATAGGTGCACTGGTAAACAGTTGCCCGCCACTTACTAAAGGAAAGACTTTTGCCACAGGGAAGTTTCGCGCAGCCAGTACTTCGAGCGTTATTTCCATCGAGCCGTTTAATTCACCAATTAGGGCGATATTATATTCAGATTTCATGTTGATCCTTTATGTTATTGAGCTCGTTGGTAGAAAAACCTAACGACTGCAGTAATCTATTTTGTTTTACGCTTGAGTGAATTGTCAATGTCGATAATTCACGTCGTTCGTGGTAAGTTTTGCGCATAGTATCAAAACCGTCAACGCTATCAATAATCTGCCGAAATAAGGCATCATCTCGACGAACATCAAAAATAAGGTGCATTAATGATTTTAATAAACTTTGATCCAGCTTTTGAGAGATAGAAACTGCGTTAATAGCAGGCAAAGCGACAAACTCATTGGCACTGAGCTTCGGCTTGCGCATCAGAAAAGTAGATAAAGCATGGTAAAGCATCTCCGTGCCTCGCACTTTTCCATCTAGGCTATAACCTGCAATATGAGGCGTTGCAATATCAACAAAGGGGAGGAGATCTTTATTGATATTGGGTTCGTTTTCCCACACATCTAACACTAATGTTGGCATCATCCCTTGTTGCGCAAGTTTAAGCAAAGCCTGATTATCAATGACCTCACCACGAGAAGCATTCATTAAAATCTGTTTATTATTAAGCTTTCGTAACACGGCCTCATCAAAGAGATGCACAGTAGGGAATGGCCCTACTGCTGTTTTAGGCACATGTAAGCTAATAATATCAGCGCTTAGCACCTCTGCAAAAGAGCAAAACTCGCGTTTATCACCCGCTAACTGCAAAGGTGGATCATAAAGCAGATAACTCACACCCAGTGCGAGTAAAAGATCCGCAACCGCCGTTCCGGTATTGCCTGCGCCGACAATAGCGACTTTTTTATCCGTTAACTCAAATTGCTGCTGTTCAGCTAATACAAGTAGACTGCTTAAAATATATTCGCCGACCGATATTTTATTGCAACCCGGTGCACTACTAAATTTAACCGCTCTACTTTTTAAATAAGCAGTATCTATATGGTCGGTACCAATGGTCGCCGTTCCTACGAATTTAAGACTGTTATTGAGGTAAAGTAGTTGTTCATTAACTTGCGTAATTGAGCGAACCAGCAGTATATCGGCATCTTGGAGTTGTTCCGCCGTCACGCCTCGGCCTGAAAAAAAATGCAGCTGCCCCAATTCAGTAAAAAATTCTTTTGCATAGGGAATATTTTCATCAATATAAATATTCATTTTATTATCCTAACAACGAAAAAAGGAGCAAAAAGCTCCTTTTAAAATATGACCTGTATTAAACCGTTACGAGTAACGTTTAAATACCAATGTTGCGTTTGTACCGCCGAAACCAAAGCTGTTTGACATCACAATATTTAATTTTGCATCAATCGCTTTATTAGCAACAATAGGCAGATTTACCGCCTTCTCATCAAGCTCTTCGATATTAATTGATGGTGAAATAAAGTCATTTTCCATCATCAGTAAGCTATAGATAGTCTCGTGAACACCTGCCGCTCCGAGCGCATGGCCCGTTTGAGATTTAGTAGCACTGATTTTTGGCGCTTTCTCAGGGAAAACAATATTAATGGCTTCTAGCTCTTTCGCATCACCAACAGGTGTCGAAGTACCATGAGTGTTGAGATAATCAACATCCCCCTCAACTGTTGCAAGTGCTTGACGCATACAACGCACCGCACCTTCACCCGATGGTGCAACCATATCGTAACCGTCAGACGTTGCTCCGTAACCTACGATTTCAGCATAAATCTTTGCGCCACGGGCAAGCGCATGTTCAAGCTCTTCAACGACAACGATACCGCCGCCACCGGAGATAACAAAACCATCACGTTTGGCATCGTAGGTGCGCGATGCACTTTCAGGTGTGTCATTGTATTTGCTTGAAAGCGCGCCCATTGCGTCAAATTCACAAGCCATTGTCCAATCCAGTTCTTCGCCACCACCAGCAAAAACAATGTCTTGCTTACCCAGTTGGATCTGTTCAAGCGCATGACCGATACAATGTGAACTGGTCGCGCAGGCACTACTCATGGAGTAATTGATACCTTTAATTTTAAAGGGTGTCGCGACACAGGCAGATGTTGTACTCGCCATGGTACGCGGTACCATATAAGGACCGACTCGACGTACGCCTTTATCTTTCATGATTTGGCAAGCTTCAACTTGGTTTTTAGACGAACCGCCACCAGAGCCTGCAACTAAGCCCGTTCGTTCATTAGAAACCATTTCATCTGGCAAGTTCGCATCAGCGATGGCCTGCTGCATCGAAAGGTAAGTATAAGCAGCTGCGTCACCCATAAAACGCATTATTTTGCGGTCAATGTGATCTTTTGGCTCAATTTTTAAGTCTCCCCAAACTTGACTGCGCATTTTCATCTCAGCAAACTGCTCTGAAAATGTAATGCCGGACTTACCACTTTTAAGTGATGCCAAAACTTCTTCTTTATTGTTACCAATACTAGAAACAATACCGATACCTGTAATTACTGCTCTTTTCATTATTAAGCCTTTATTGCTTGAGGGACTAATTATATGATGATCAAAATGTAGCCATTTATTATTAATTCAAGGCACACCGATTTAAAACTTAAATATCATTGCACAATATGGGAAATATATCTTGTCTGAAGACAAAAACAAATTAATTACGCACGCGAAAATAAACTGGTCTGATCAGTCCGAACCATTTTCACAGCTATTTCAAGATGTCTATTTTAATACTGAGCAAGGATTAAACGAATCTTTATATGTTTTTATACAAGGCAATAACTTAGCGCAACGCTGGTTAGATTGCAGTGAACCATTATTTACCGTTGCAGAAACAGGATTTGGTACCGGTCTTAATTTCTTAATAACCTGCTTAGAGTTTCAAGCGTTCCAAAAAAGTCATCCAGCAGCGCAGCTGCAACGTCTGCATTTCAGTAGTTTCGAGAAATTCCCTCTAAATAAACAAGATTTACAAAGTGCCCTCAACCGCTGGCCTGTATTAGACTATTTTATTAAACCATTGCTCGACCAATATCCGCTGGCATTAACCGGTTGCCACCGTATTACACTGAATGAGTTTAATATCACCTTGGATCTCTGGCTTGGCGATGTTAAAGAGATGCTACCCGCGCTTTACCTTTATGATGCTGGGATTTTTGATTGCTGGTACTTAGATGGCTTTGCGCCCAGTAAAAATCCTGAGATGTGGAGTGAGCAACTGTTTAAGCAGATAGCGGATAGCTGCAAAACGGATGCTACTATTGCTACTTTCACTGCCGCAGGTTTTGTGCGCAGAGGGCTTATCAATGCCGGCTTTGCTATGCAAAAACGTAAAGGCTATGGCAAAAAAAGGGAGATGCTAATTGGACAATTTTCACGCGCAGATCTGAAAGTACCAACATATGGCGCCAATTACCGTGCAGCTGCCGACAGTCCAACACGTGATATCGCCATTATCGGTGGAGGCATTAGCAGCGCTTGCCTAGCGCTTGCCTTGATAAAACGTGGTTTTAAGGTCACGCTTTATTGCAAAGATGCATCACTGGCTCACGGCGCATCAGGTAATGAACAAGCTGCTTTGTACCCTCTGTTAAACGGTCACCACTCTGCTCTTAGCCAGTTTTTCACCAATGCTTTTTTATTCGCACGAAATTATGTGCTGCAGTTAGCGCAATCCAATCCTTTTGCATTTGACTTCTCAGGTCTACTACAACTCTATTATGATCCAATATCGGCAAAGAAATTAGATAAAATATTACTGGGGCAATTCCCAACTGAACTTGTCGTGCAAAAATCGGCAATGCAAAGTAACTCGATTGCTCATATAGATATTGGCCAGCGTGCCTTATATTACCCCCTTGCAGGATGGTTAAGCCCGAAGCAGATGGTAAACGCTCTATTTGATAAAGCGCAGCAATCGGGTAACTTAACTATCCACTTTAATCACAAGCTGAACTCATTTTCGCAAAATCCGCATAGCTGGCAGCTAAATTTCGCTGATAAACACGTTGATCATCAACTGTTAGTATTAACGACTGGTTTTGATACTTTAGATTTTAAGCAATGCGAAGCGCTTCCACTTTCTGCGGCACGCGGCCAAGTTAGTCACATACCAACAAATAACACTATTGATAAATTACAGGTGACACTTTGCCACGAAGGTTATCTTACCCCTGAAAATAACCAACAACATTGTATGGGCGCAACATTTAAACGCCATACAACTGATCAATGCTTTTCAGTTCAGGAACAAGACGACAACAAACAAAAACTGGCGAAGTGTATCCCAGATAAGGTTTGGGTCGACGACATTGATATCTCTGGGAATAAAGCTAATGTTGGTATTCGCTGTAGCACACGTGACCACTTCCCCTATGTAGGCGCAATACCCGATTACCGCGCGACCACAACGTTTTATCCTGACGTACAGAAATCCCCCCCCCTTGCTAACGCCCCTTTCCATAAAAACCTTTATATGTTGACCGGATTAGGATCGCGCGGATTATGCACGGCCCCTTTACTAGCAGAAATGTTAGCCGCCCAGATAAACCACGAACCCTTACCTTTGAGCAGTGAAATTCTAAATTCACTGCAAGGAAATCGGCAATGGTTGAATTATTTAAAAAAAGGGAAACCGCTAAAATTTTAATAAATATTAAAGACACATGTAGCAAACAGGTGAAAAGCGATGATTCTTTGCGGATAGCCCTTTGTTAAAATTAAGAATTGCGTTAATCTACGCCCTCGATTTAAGGGTAAGATTAAATAGTGCCCTTTTAAAAGTGAAACAGATGAGAAATAAAGCAGTTTAATGAAATATTCCCGCGTTTATATCAATAGCCTGGCTTATGAACTGGCACCACATATTATTTCAAGCACCGAATTAGAATCGCGTCTGGCGCCTTTGTATCAAAAGCTACGTATTCCTATGGGCCAACTTGCCGCTTTAACTGGCATTCAGGAGCGTCGTTGGTGGCCAGCTAATCATCGTTTATCAGATGGTGCGATTGCTGCTGCAAATAAAACTATCACTGAAACTGCCATTAATATAAATGATATTGGCGCAGTAATTTATACGGGGGTTTGCCGAGATCAACATGAACCCGCAACAGCTTGCCGTATTGCAGCCGAGTTAGGTGTTAATAAAAATACTGCTATCTACGATATCAGTAATGCTTGTTTAGGTGTGCTATCCGGCATTTTGGATATCGCCAACCGCATCGAACTAGGTCAAATTAAAGCGGGACTCGTTGTTTCTTGCGAATCAGCCCGCCATATTGTCGATATCACTATTGATAATATGCTTGAAAATCCAACTATTCAGAATTTCTCTCAGTCTTTAGCAACCTTAACCGGTGGTTCAGGCGCGGTGGCGGTTTTACTTACGGATGGTAGCTTACCGTTAAAAAATTCACGTCAACATCAATTATTAGGTGCCAGTCATCTTTCGGCCCCAGAACATCATGATTTGTGTAAATGGGGATTACAAGAGGTTGGCCTGAAACTGCACCGTGAATTTATGCGTACGAATGCGGTACCGCTACTTAAAGAAGGAGTGGCTTTAGCACATGACACTTGGAAACATTTTTTAAGTCAGCGTGATTGGGAGGTTGAACAGGTAGATAAAGTAATCTGTCACCAAGTGGGTTCTGCTAATCAAAAACAGGTGTTGGCTGCATTAAATATTCCTGCTTATAAAGAATTTCCCACTTATCAAAAACTAGGTAATATGGGCACGGTTTCCTTACCCGTAACCGCGGCAATGGCTCATGATCAGGGGTTCTTAACCAAAGGTGATAATGTCAGCTTTTTAGGAATTGGCAGTGGTTTAAACTGCATGATGTTAGGCGTGGAGTGGTAGTATGAATTTTGAGAGCTTATTTCCTTTTAAACGCAATTTTTTAACACGTAACGGACAGCAATATCATTACCTAAATGAAGGCTCTGGAGATCCCGTTGTGATGGTGCACGGCAACCCAAGCTGGTCTTTTTATTACCGTAATTTAGTGCAAGCACTGAGCAAAAATTATCAATGTATTGTACCCGATCATATCGGTTGTGGTTTATCTGATAAACCCGGTGATAAAGATTATCAATACACACTTAAAAGCCGTATTGATGATTTAGAAGCATTGCTGGACACGCTGCAGATAAATGAAAATATCACCTTAGTCGTACATGATTGGGGCGGCATGATCGGTCTGGGTTACGCAGCACGTTATCCAGAACGGATCAAACGATTAGTTATTTTAAATACCGGTGCTTTTCATCTCCCACAAACAAAAAAATTCCCGATCGCCTTATGGATTTGCCGTAATACTCTATTGGGTACATTGTTGGTGCGCGGTTTTAATGCATTCTCTGCCATTGCATCTCACATAGGAGTGAAACGTAAAGCGATGCCCAAAGCGATCCGTCAAGCTTATGTCATGCCCTTTAACTCATGGAAAAATCGTATTTCTACACTACGCTTTGTGCAGGATATTCCACTTCTGGCGAAGGACAAAAGCTATCAGTTAGTATCTGATATTGATGAAAGTCTAGTTCACTTGCAAACGGTACCGACTATTATCTGCTGGGGTTTAAAAGACTTTATTTTCGATAAACATTTCTTAGACCTTTGGAAGAAAAAAATGCCCCATGCGAACGTCTACGAATTTGCTGATTGCGGCCATTATATTCTTGAAGATGCCAGTGACGAGGTTATTCTTCTCATTGAAAAATTTATGACGGCTAATCCATAAACAGTCGATCTTTATCTCCATCGCCATTGCATCCTAATGGCGATAATATTCATTCAATTATTTAAGTCAGATACGCAGATATTTATGCAAAATAGCAAACATGCCAATCTTTGCCGGCACCTTGTGGATGCAGCACAGCAGATCCCGACTGGGCTTGCAGTTGCGGTTCAACAGAGAAAATTTAATACACTTCGCTATCAAGAGATTGATTTTTTCACACTCAATCAACGCAGTGACCAAATCGCTTTTGCATTTAATCAATATGGCATAAAAAGCGGTGACAAAGCGGTTTTGATGGTCACGCCAAGTATTGATTTTTTTGCCATTACTTTTGCCCTGTTTAAAGCAGGCATCATCCCTATTTTGGTTGATCCCGGCATGGGTACTAAAAATCTTAAGCAGTGTTTTAATGAAGCTGCACCGGATGTCTTTATCGGTATCCCCAAAGCACATATTGCTAGACGACTGTTTGGTTGGGGAAAATCGACCATTAAACATAATATTACGGTAGCAGGATTGAGTTTTTGGGGCGGAAGCAGTTTAAATCATTTACTTAAAAAATATGTGACAGTAGATCCCTATCCGATGGTCGGACTTGATGCGCAGCAAATGGCTGCAATCCTTTTTACTAGCGGCAGTACTGGCAGCCCCAAAGGGGTTATTTATAGCCATGCGATGTTTGAAGCTCAGATAGAACTGTTAAAACATGATTACGGTATTATAAATGGCGAGCGAGATTTAGCCACTTTCCCACTGTTTTCTCTGTTTGGCCCAGCTCTTGGAATGGCTTCTATTGTACCTGATATGGATGCCAGCAAGCCGATCACCGTCAATCCTGATAATATATTTGCTGCCATCGAAAAATATCAATGTACGAATCTATTTGCCAATCCAGCGTTAATAGAGCGATTAGGCCAGGCAGGAATCGTCACTGGAATTAAATTAAACACGCTTAAACGTGTTATCTCGGCAGGCGCACCCGCAACGCTACCCTCAATAGAGCGGTTTACTAAATTGCTTAATAAAGGCGTTGAAATCATTAACTCTTATGGCGCCACTGAATCACTGCCTATTAGTAAAATTGGTAGCCTAGAATTGCTTAGAACAGAAGCTATTACTGATACAGGCGGCGGTATCTGTGTTGGTTTACCTGTACAAGGCACCAATATAGCCATTATTGAAGACAGCGACTTGATTATTGCCCAATGGCAAGACGGGCTTAATTTACCCGCTTATGAAATTGGTGAAATTGTAGTGAGTGGGCCGCAAGTGAGTAGATGCTATTACAATAGAGAGAACGCAACCGCTGCCAGTAAAATATTCGATGGTGATAATGTCCGCCACCGTATGGGTGATCTTGGTTATCTTGATGAACATGCCAGATTATGGATGTGCGGGCGTAAATCTCATGCCGTACATGCAACCTTTGAAAAGCAAGTTAAAAGCTATTTCTCAATCCCTTGTGAACGTATATTTAATACGCATTCTGCCATCAAGCGCAGCGCATTAGTGGCCGTTGAATATGAACAACAAACCGTGCCTCTGTTATGTATTGAGCTGCTCAATGAACCATCAGAAAGTTCAATTAAACTCTTTAATGAATTGACCTTTATCGCGAAAAGGTATCCTCAGACAGTTGGTATCAAGCACTTTTTGATCCATTCGGGTTTTCCTATGGATATCCGCCATAATGCAAAAATTTACCGTGAAAAATTGGCAGTTTGGGCTCAGCAACAGGTGAATAAACGCATTGGACAGAAATAATAGCAAAATGCAATTTAATGCTTTAGATGAGAAACAACAAACGGTTTTAACGTTATTATCATCTCAGGTAAAACGGGTATTTGTCACTGGTGCTGGCGGTTTCTTAGGTTATGCATTATGCCGTCATCTACGCACTGCTGATATTGAAGTGGTCGGTTTTGCTCGTTCAGATTATCCAGCTTTAAGAGCAATCGGTGTAATATTAATTAGAGGTGATATTGCTGAACAACAAGTTGTACTAGAAGCGATGCGCGGATCCGATGTGGTTTTCCATGTTGCCTCAAAAGCCGGAATTTGGGGCAGTAAAGCATCCTATTTTCAAGCTAACGTTTGCGGCACTAAGAATATTATTGAAGCTTGTCGAGTTCTTGATATCCGACGCTTAGTTTATACCAGCACACCTAGTGTTACCTTCGGCGGTGCTGATGAAAATGGTATTGATGAATCTACACCTTATGCGGTCCAGTTTTTAAATTTTTATGGTTTATCTAAGGCGATTGCAGAACAGCATATATTAAATGCTAATGGGGCAATGCTAAAAACCGTTGCACTTCGCCCTCACCTTATCTGGGGACCTGGCGATCCACACTTAGCGCCACGAGTATTGCAACGTGCAGCCGCGGGTAAACTAAAATTAGTAGGGAAAGTTGATAAACTGGTAGATACGACTTACATAGATAACGCAGTTTACGCACATCTTTTGGCTGCAGTTAAACTCAATGAAGCGTCCCCTATTTGTGCTGGTAAACCTTATTTTATAAGTAATGATGAGCCTATTTTGATGGCAGATATGCTTAATAAGATATTAGCCTGTAAAGGACTTGCTCCCGTTACTCAACGCGTACCTGCATGGCTTGCCTATGGTCTGGGCACATTATTAGAATGGATCTATTTAGGCCTTAGAAAAGAACAAGAGCCCATGATGACCCGTTTTGTCGCTCGTCAACTTTCAACCAGTCACTATTTTGATATCCGGTCAGCAAAAGACGACCTAGGTTACCAACCTCTAGTCAGTATCGAGCAGGGCATGGAAAAACTCAAAGCAGCCCTAAGGTAACTAACCTCAACTCGAAATAATGAAAACGAATTTATCTTTAAGATCATAAAGTTGAATATTCACAACATACCATGTTGATGCTTTTGTCTAGTTTAAGGTGACTCAGCGTAGCAATAGGGAGCTATTAACAGCTGAGTTAACGCAGAAAAACACGTAAATTGCGGAACGATATCGATCTGCATATCCGGAGCTGAAGTTACTAATAAAGTGATCCATTAAGCTCATATTCAATCAGAAATAAACGCGTATCAAGCTCTAACTGATAATAATCAGGTAGCATATGTAAGCACAATTTATAAAACGCTTTGTTGTGATCTTTCTCTTTAAGATGCGCCAACTCGTGTACCACAATCATATCCAATAGCGCTTGCGGCGTTTCTTTAAACAAGCTAGCGATACGGATCTCCTGTTTCGCTTTTAACTTACCGCCCTGCACACGTGAGATATAGGTATGGGTGCCCAACGCATGCTTTACTAGTTGTAACTTAGAATCGTAACTGACTTTGCTAATAGGTGAAGACTGTTTTAAATAACGTTTTTTATAGTCCAACACAAAGTCATAGAGCGCTTTTTCACTGCTAATAGCATGTTTATACGGATATTTGCTTTTTAAATAATCCCTGAGCTTATTCTTTTCGATTAGCGATCTCACTTGCTCCACGATATTAACGGGATAATGATTGATATACTCAAGTACTTTCATCGGTTTCAGACTTAATTATTGATAATAAGAGCGATTATAACAGCTGTTTTTAGTTACGCATAAACGACTTGCACTGCACTTGCGTTAAATAACCTAGTAAATTACTATACTATTCATTGTTGTCCTATTAAAAGAAACCAATGCCATGAATAACCTCTCTTTTGACAACCGCTTTATTAACAATTTACCGGCGGATGCACAAACTGAAAATGATTGCCGCAGTGTAGAAAACGCCGCGTACTCGTTTGTAACGCCGTTTAAAACTATTGCGCCGCATTTAATTACCGTTACGCAGCCATTAGCCGCACAATTAGGGTTTTCAAACGACGATATTGAATCACTTCAATTTACCCAAGTGATGACTGGTAATGATCTGTTACCGGGTATGCAAAGCTATGCACTATGCTACGGAGGCCATCAGTTTGGGCAATGGGCTGGGCAGCTCGGTGATGGCAGAGCGATCAACCTTGGCGAGCTTGTAACTTCAACGTTAGGCTACCAAACCCTACAACTTAAAGGTGCCGGTAAAACGCCTTATTCACGTCACGCTGATGGTATGGCGGTATTACGTTCATCAATCCGTGAATTTTTATGCTCCGAAGCAATGTTCCATTTGGGTGTGCCCACTACGCGAGCATTAAGTTTATCTTTAACCGGAGAGCAAGTATTACGCGATAAAATGTATGACGGCAATGCTGCATATGAGCCTTGCGCCATTGTGTGTCGTGTATCCTCCTCATTTTTACGTTTTGGCAGTTTTCAACTGCCCGCCTCTCGAGGTGATGAAACGCTACTTACGCAATTAGTTCAGCACTGTATCAAAACCGATTTCCCTCATTTACTTTCTGAAGATAGGGAGTTTTCTACACACGTTTACCTTAACTGGTTTAGCGAAATTTGTGACCGTACTAGCGATCTGATAGTACATTGGATGCGTGTCGGTTTTGTTCACGGTGTGATGAACACCGATAATATGTCGATTATTGGTGAAACGATTGATTACGGTCCTTATGGTTGGATTGATAATTTTGACTTGAATTGGACGCCCAACAGCTCAGATGCCCAAGAAAAACGTTACCGCTTTGGTAATCAGTCACAGATCAGTCAATGGAATCTTTTCCAGCTGGCAAACGCAATATTCCCACTTATAGGAGAGGCTGAACCGCTGCAAACCATTCTAAGTGATTATGCGGTTAATTATCAGCAAAAATGGTGTGACATGATGGCTGCAAAATTAGGTCTAAAAGCTTACCAAGGCGCGGCAGATTTACATCTTTTTCAATCATTAGAAAAACTATTATTAGCCGTTGAAACGGATATGACGCTCTTTTACCGTTTACTTGCTAATCTTCCCGATGATCTGGATCTGCAATCACACAGCCAATGGTTTGCACTATTATCCCCCTGTTATTACCAGCAGTCAGCGCTTGATGATCCGTATCGACAAGATTTCAGGGCGTGGTTAAAACGCTACTTAGCACGCCTCAATGAGGACGGATTGACACAAAGTAAACGCGCAAAAGCAATGAATCAAATCAATCCTCTCTATGTGTTGCGTAATTACATCGCGCAGCAAGCGATTGAGCTTGCCGAACAAGGTGATTTTAGTGAAATTTTAAAACTACAACGTATTTTGCAAAATCCCTACCAAGAGCAAGAGGGAAACCAAAATTATGCTAGAAAACGACCTGATTGGGCGCACCAAAAAGTGGGATGCTCTATACTTTCCTGTAGCTCATAGGCACTTTATGCTTAGATCAATTGTATATAATTAGCGGTTATTCGCTAGGTGCGGTAAGTAGCTCCCCTTTTGACTCAATAATACCCTGGTACCAATAAAAACTTTTTTTACGTTTACGATTGAGACTGCCCAGACCCTTGTCATCGCGGTCAACATAGATAAAACCGTAACGTTTAGACATTTGCGCTGTAGAGGCACTGACTAAATCAATCGGCCCCCAGCAGGTATACCCCATTACCTCTACGCCATCTTGCAACGCTTCGCCCACTTGATAAAGATGATCATTGAGATAGTCGATACGGTAGTCATCTTCAATCTCACCATTTCCATTTAATATATCAACTGCGCCTAAACCATTTTCAACAACAAATAACGGTTTTTGGTAGCGTTCATAGAGAAGATTAAGCACTATCCTCAGACCTTTAGGATCGATTTGCCATCCCCACTCGGTGGTTTTGAGGTAAGGGTTGCTGCCCATTTTTAACATTTTTTCATCGAGTATATGTGTCTTTTTGTGAGAGCTGACACAGCCCGTCATATAATAGCTAAAAGAAATGAAATCGATGGTCTCTTTTAAGGATTCGCTATCCTCTGCGCTGATCTCAAGTGTGACACCGAGTTGTTTAAACTTGCGCATCATATAACTTGGATAGTAGCCACGGCTTTGCACATCACCAAAGAATAGCCATTCCCTATTTTGCTGCATGGCCTCAAAAATATCATCGGGGTGACTGGTTAATGGATACTGGATGGCCCCCAACATCATATTACCTATTTTTGAATCGGGCGATAAATCATGACAAGCTTTTACCGCTTTCGCACTGGCTACCAATTGATGATGAATAGCTTGGTAAAGTTGTTGCGGGGTACTGTCTCGTGGAACCCCAGAGCCTGTGAAAGGTTCATGTAAAGTGATGTTTATTTCATTAAAGGTTAACCAATGCTTGACCCTATGACCATAACGTGTGAAGACCACTCGAGCATAACGCTCAAAAAATTCAATTAAAGAGCGACTTCGCCAGCCCTTATATTGATCAGCCAAATGCAATGGCATCTCATAATGTGAGAGCGTCACTACTGGAATAATGTCATACTTTTCTAACTCATCAAATATGTTGTCATAGTATGCCAGCCCCAACTCATTAGGCAGTAATTCATCTCCTTTAGGGAATATTCGACTCCAAGCAATTGATAAGCGGAAACAGGTGAACCCCAGTTCTTTAAACAAGGCAATGTCTTCCGGGTAACGATGATAAAAATCGATCGCTGTATCTTTGATATTGAAATCCCCTTCTTGGCGGCCAATCAGCTCACCAAAAGATCCAAAGGGCTGAACATCAGAGGTTGACAATCCTTTGCAGTCGGCCCTGTATGCGCCCTCAATTTGATTTGCGGCTGTTGCGCCGCCCCATAAAAATTCATTTGGAAAACGAAAAGACATAAACATTCCTCATCACGTTATTTAACCTAAAATTGGAAAAAAGAAAGCTAAATAATATTTAATATCATAAAGTTAAAAGCTAACATCCTACAGATTTTGTTAATGGTTTTGTGTGATTCAAGGAAAAAAAGCGTAGCAATAGCTACGCTATTGGTAGCGGAGTTAACACAGAAACACACGGGAATAGTTATACTGTATGGATTTTTTTATCCCAAGCTAAGGTTATTTAGTTAAAAATAAAATAGATTCTAATTAAAAGACAATAAAGAGGAGAATACAACTTAATTCCAATCAACTCTAAATTAATACAGCTAATGTATAAAGCGATACTATTAAATTTGAGCGGTTGCAGCCGCTTTTTGAGCGTGCGGTGGGTATCTACAAGCACATAATATCAGAGGGTATCTTTGGTAACAGCAATGCGTGATACGTTTATTTTCCCTAACGGGGTGAGGTTAAGTCAAGATTTAACCGCAATATTAGCAATCTGACTAATTAAATAATCTAGTTAGGTGGAGAAAAAACGGATGAAAGCAAAGTATTCATTGCACTAAGCCTTTGAGATGATTTTGAAATAAATCAGCAAGCTAGCATTATAATTAATAAGTATAAATGAATAGATAATGAGCACAAGACCTTTATCCATGACAATGGCTCACTTTCCCTGCTTTTACAAGCAAAAAAAATGGTAGTCCCAAAGGATTACCATTTATAACGTTCATTTAGCGCCATATCGGAGCTAAGAGATCATAGTGAATTAAATCGCTACGATGCTATCAGCTTGAGGACCTTTTTGGCCTTGGCTAACAGTGAATTCTACTTTTTGGCCTTCAGCTAAAGTTTTAAAACCTTCGCTAGCAATTGCACTAAAGTGAGCGAATACATCTGGACCAGATGCTTGCTCGATAAAACCAAAACCTTTTGCTTCGTTGAACCACTTAACGGTTCCTTGTACTTTCTCTGACATAATAATATCCTAAAATTGTAATTTAAATTGCCTTTAAAGGCTGAATAGCGTAAAAACAGACTGGAACTTAAAAACTACAGAGCGAGGTATTATTAATAAAACAACGTTATGGAGAATGTAAACAAGAGGCTTTCTTTTTGCTGTGTTGAATTATATAGATTAAGCGATACAAGTCAAACTCTTTTTCAAAAAACAATAACGTTTTGTAAAAATCTATATTTCCGTCTGAAAAGTCGTTCGGATTTTATCCGTTGACGAATTTTGGTAAAGGTTTTTAATCTGTTGAATACGCACATTTAATTCTTTCTGTATATCATTGTCCTTGGCTAAATTGTCCTCAGCCAAATATTGATGACTTGCAAAATGTTCCGGCACAGAGGTTTCATAATTAGCCGTTGATATATTTGTTTTACGGCCATTCCCTTGTTGCTCTTGAAAAATATCACTGCGAGCTTGGGCGGCTATTTGATCCGCCTTAGCTGCGACACGCTTATCTTGACTCGAAGGTTCAGCGGGTGCTAATGCAGCCGCTTTAATCTGAGTGGCTTTACGCAATGTTGCTTGCGGATCATTCGGCACTCGTGATGTGTCAATTGAAACCTCCCCCGAGACAGCATATTTCACCCCATCTGGTCCAGTCTGATAGCTATAACTAGGTGATCCTGCATGCTGCCCGCCAACAGCTGAATGAGCTCTTTCATGAGCCTCTACTTCTGTATCACGTGATTTTAAATTGCTAATCTGTTTTAATTCAAGATCACTGTATTGCGCCTGATCACCACCATCAGGCTGGTCTTCTTTTGTTACGTTTCTCTCTGTTGACTGTGGATTTTGCGACTCAATACTGTTAGGACTATCGCTTTGCTGACTATTTTCCCTACCTAAATCGCTATTTTCTGATCGCTTATTGATGGCTCTATCGTAAGTTATATTTTTATCAGAACTTTGCGAAGAAATATCTGAAATTTCAGCTACAGGAGGAGTACTTGATGTTATTGGATTAGTTTTAGTAACAGAATGATCGGACGCAATATTAGAAGCCTCTGTCTTATTTAGTAAAACAGGGGTTCGGTTTAAAACTTGTAGTAGGCCACTATTCGCCGATATATTCATCAATACAAAAAATTAAACACGCACATCAATTAAACTACCAACCGCTTCATCCGCAGCCATCATATTTCCTGAAGATAATGACTGATGCTCAGATACACGCTCATTAACAATATCTTGATTTAATTTTATAGTTTTTTGTACTGGTTGCTCAGTTGTCACTTTATCAACACTTTGAGATTGTTGCTGATTTTGGACCGCTATAGACTCTAGAGTTGAACTATTTGGTTCATTGCGATATAACGCTGTTGACTGATTACTAAGATTCGATGTTCCGGAAATATCCATTAATTACCCCATTCATTAAATAGTCTTGCCGTTAATTATCGTACAACAATCAGCAAAATACTAATGTTAGTTGTCTATAAATAAAGCAATTTTTTATAAATAGAGTGCATATATAACGTTAGTAGGATTTTCCATACTGCTTATTTCTTTGTAAAAAAGGGCTATTCATCATTCGAATAGCCCTCAATATTTTTACAGCTTTGTCAAAATGTAGGTTTTCCCCGCATAACGCTACACTTTCACTTCTATGCTCTTTTTACCTACAGTGCTTGTCTCAACCGGCTCATCTTCAATATGCTTACCTTGCGAACGTTTAATGACGTAAGTGGTGATCATTAACATAGCAAAGATACCAACAGCCGTTGAGATATTCATCGCCAAGCCAAACCCTAGCGTACTGTTATTGAGGATAAATGTGATACATACTGTAGTCATAAACATAGCTGGCACGGTGCTAATCCAATGGAATTTATTATGACGAAGTAGATAAGCAGATGCAGTCCATAACATCATTACTGCTGTTGTTTGGTTGGCGAAACCAAAATAACGCCAGATAATACCAAAATCAACTTGGGTTAATATTGCCCCTAGAACAAACAAAGGCATCGCCATTAACAAACGGTTGCGAACAGATTTTTGTCCCAAATTGAAATATTCAGCAAGGATCAAACGGCTCGAGCGAAATGCAGTATCACCTGATGTGATTGGTAAAATAACCACGCCGAGAAAAGCCACAATGCCACCGAATCCACCCAATAAACCGATTGAAGTATTATAAACAATGGCACCAGGTCCACCTGCACTCACTGCCTCGGATAATGCCCCAACAGAGCCAAAGAAGGAGAGAGCCAGCGCACACCAAATAAGTGCGATAATCCCTTCACCTATCATCGCGCCATAAAAGACGAAACGACCATTACTTTCATTTTCAAGGCAGCGCGCCATTAATGGAGATTGTGTCGCATGGAAACCTGAAATCGCTCCGCATGCGATAGTAATAAACAGCGCAGGCCATAATGGCATATCATTGGGATTCATATTGCTGAACATCTGGCTTATTTCATAATCACCCAATAAAGTATGCTCGCTTGAGAATACTAATGCGACGATCAGGCCAACCGACATAAATACTAATAAAGCACCGAAAAAAGGATAGAAACGACCAATAATTTTATCAATCGGCACAATGGTCGCTATCATATAATAAGCAAAAATTATCACCACCATGGTAATCATCGGCATCGCTAAGTCAGTCTGTTGATTGACTAAATTTGTTATCATGCCAGCAGGAGCAGAAACGAATACCACCCCGACCAGTAATAACAAGATCAGAGCAAATATATTCATAAAATGTTTTGCCCCTTGACCTAAGTATTTACCGGTAATAGTGGGAACAGATGCCCCACCATTACGTATCGATAACATACCCGAAAAATAGTCATGCACGCCACCAGCGAACACGCAACCCAGTACTATCCATAACATAGCGGCAGGCCCATATAATGCGCCCATAATAGGGCCAAATATTGGACCAACACCAGCAATATTGAGTAACTGCACCAGATAAACTTTGTTTTTACTCATTGGCACAAAATCGACACCATCTTGCTTACTATAAGCAGGCGTTGTGCGCTGCGTTTTAATGCCGAAAACCTTTTCTATTATTTTGCTGTAGATAAAGTATCCACCGAGTAAAAGAGCCACACAAAACAGAAACCAAAGCATATTATTCTCTCCATTGTTCACATTATAAAAGGGATAACAGCTTTGATAGGTGTAATGTCTGAGCAAACTGTTATGGGTAGCACTCTACCCGTTATAGTGACAGCTTCACTCTTTAAAAAAGGCAGTGGTCATATAGGAGATTAAACGGCAGCTGCAAACCTTGAGTGGTTTTGCGTCAATCTGATTAAAGTGCAGCGGATGCTCTCTATGAAAGAGAAAAACGGTCTTTTAATGCTTTTAAATAACGTCGGCTAACGGGTGCAATAGCGCCATTACAGGTAATAATTTCAGCCAAAGAGTTATCTAACAGCTTGATTTCACGAATGGCAGTGGGATTGACTAAATACTGACGATGACAGCGGATCAAGCAAGTTTTTTCTTCAAGTACTTTTAAACTAAGCGAACAAGTGGTTGAATTTACATTTTTCAAGTCCGCACTGCAGATCACATGCACACCCGATTGATCAGAATAAGCGAGTTCTATCTCCTCGGGTTTAAGTAATAAAATGCGGTTATAGCCTGCACAAGGGATTAATTCTAGCTGTTTTTGCAACAGTGGAGTGAAATCAGTCGGCCCAACAATAGACTTTAAACGCGTCAGTGTGATCGCTAACCGCGATGGTTCCACTGGCTTTAAAATATAATCAAAGGCATTATCTTCAAAGGCTTTTAGTGCATATTCATCGTAAGCCGTGACAAACACAACCTTTGGCATCGTATCAGGATCAAGCATGCTCAGCATTTCTAAGCCACTTATTTGTGGCATCTGAATATCCAAGAAAATAACATCGGGTTTTAAGCAGTTTACTTTCTGCAGCCCCTCAATCGCATTATGACAAGATGCCACAATTTCAATTTGCTGCGTTTCTTTTAATAACGCAATTAATTCTTCTCGAGCATATAATTCATCATCAATAACAATTGCTTTTAGCATTGCCTATATCACCCTATTTTCAACTAGTGGGAAAAGTAGTTTGGCTGTCGTAGATATCCCCGGTTCACAAAGCATTTGCAAACCGTATAACTCTCCAAATCGGTTTTTCAGACGCTTATCGACAATTTGTAAACCAAGTCCACTGTCATTTTCTTTTAGCTGGTAAGTACCCGCATTATCAATAACCTGCAACAGCACAAATTTTTGCTCTTTCCTTGTGATTAATTCACCCTTAATTTCTATTTTTCCATTTTCTAATAACGTTGCCGTACCGTGTTTAATCGCATTTTCCACTAGAGGTTGTAATGTAAATGTCGGTACCAGCAGATTCAAAAGATTCGGATCCACTAAAAATTCAACCTGCAAGCGATCCGAAAAACGTGCTAGTTCCACTTCAAGGTAGGCACGAATATGTGCAAGTTCCTCTTTAATTGTCACTGACTCGATATTGTTTTTAAGATTACAACGAAAAAATAGTGACAGCTGTTGAATAAGGTCTCGAGCTTTATTGGGATCTCGACGGATAACTGCGCTTATAGTATTTAATGCATTGAACAGAAAATGGGGATTAACCTGCGCTTGTAACAGCCGTAACTCAGATTGCATTAATAATCGCTGCTGTTCGATATATCGTCCAGTTAAGATCTGGTTAGATAATAACTTGGCCAGTCCTTCACCCAATGTTAAATTGATAGTGGAAAACAGTTTTTGTTTAGGCTCATAAAGCTTAATCGTACCAAGTACTTTATCTTCGCCGCCAAGCAACGGAATAATCAATGCGGATCCTAATTTACATTTATTATGCAGTGAACATTGATAGGGAATTTCATAACCGTCAGCATAGATCAGTTCACAATTCTCAATCGCTTGCTTGGTAAAATCAGAAGAGATAGTGGTGCCTGGCAGATGATGATCCGCACCAATCCCAATAAAGGCGAGGATTTTTTCTCTATCGGTAATAGATACTGCTCCAACCCCCGTTTCCTCATAGATAATCTGTGCTATCTCTTTAGTACTCTGTTGATTAAACCCTTGGCTTAAAATTCCCACAGAGCGCTCTGCTATTTTTAAGGCTTTACTTGAAAAAGCAGCTGAGTATTTCTCATAAATCGCTTTTCTATCTTGGATAATACTCATAAACAGTGCTGCGCCAAACGCATTAGCAACTATCATCGGTAAAGCAATCGCTTGTACCAGATGTAATGCAAGATCAAATGGCTTTGCAACAATCAGTATAATGGACATTTGCATCATTTCAGCAAGCAATAAAATAACAAATGCGACACTCGGTTGGAATATTCTATCCACTAAACCACGACGCACGTAATAGCTATGAATTAACCCGCCCAATAAGCCTTCGGCCGTGGTTGATATGGCGCAAGCTGTGTCTGTAAAACCGCCCATTGAATAGCGATGAAGTCCCCCTGTTAATCCCACCGCAAATCCAACTAAGGGACCGCCGAGTAAGCCGCCCATCACAGCGCCAATAGCGCGCGTATTGGCAATTGCATTTTCAATGGACAGGCCAAAATAGGTCCCAAGAATACAAAACAGACTAAATACAACATAACAAGCGATGCGTTGAGACAAATGGCCGGACACCGTGGTCAAAGGCATAAACAGCGGTGTTTTACTGAGTAGATAAGCGATAACTAAATACACACTAAGTTGCTGTAGCAGCGAGAAAATCAGTTCCATAACCGAGCCTTTATAGTGAATAAAAAACGATTCTATTATAAGCAGCGTCTTATCTGTATTTTATAATTGCGATCTTGTAGGCCAAAGCGTGATTGTAGATAAAACTCTCAATGTAAAATAATACGCCACATAACCGCCAATAATGACCGCAACCATAAAAACAGCCAAAAATTGTTCAGCAAAAAAGCAATGCGAGATAGCCTGCGGTTATTGCCGCATAGGTAGGAGGTTATTTCGTATAATGAAAAAGCCTTGGTAACGTTAAATAATTCGTTTCTATGTGCGAGCTAGGCGAACAACCTGCAATACCAAGCGCCAATAAAGTGACAACGCGGTAACAGTTGATCGGATCATTTTCATATTGATCCCCTTAATGTTGATAGTTGTAGGACATATTGCACATAAAACAACCAACATTAAAGAGTAGATTATCTGGAAAATGGTAACTAATCAATAATTCGCCGCTTAATGGTCTAACAATAAGAAGTTGGGATATTTTTAAATATTATTAACTGCTATCGCCATTGGTACTGTTATACTCGCGCCCTTAATTTTTGTTTACGTTATTTGAATAAGTGGTGGTCTGATGAGTGTTGATGCGATAGGTTTATCTTCGGAATTATTAAAAGCGGTAAAAGCGTGTGGTTATAAAAACCTAACCCCTATCCAGCAACAAGCTATCCCGCTTATTCGTAGTGGTTCGGATCTGCTCGCAAGTGCACAAACAGGGACGGGTAAAACAGCCGCTTTCGCTCTACCTATTTTAGATCTCGTGGCTAAAAGCTTGAGTGACAAAAAAGCTAATAATACCACTATCCGAGCGCTTATTTTAACGCCAACACGTGAGCTAGCCCTGCAAGTCGCTAACAACATCAAAGAGTACAGTGAATTTTTACCACTGAGTTCAGGCGTTGTATGTGGTGGCGTCAATGTCGGCCCGCAAACAAAAATGCTTAAAAGTGGCGTTGATATTTTGGTCGCTACCCCCGGCCGACTACTTGAACATGTTACCTTAAGAAATGTCGATCTTTCCCATGTAAAGCATTTGGTCTTAGATGAAGCTGATCGAATGTTGGATATGGGCTTTTTAAAAGATATTGAACAATTAATGGATGTGATCAAGCAAAAGCATCAAACATTAATGTTTTCGGCCACTTTTTCCAACAAGGTAAAAACCTTAGCGAAACAGTTATTAAACACGCCGAAAACGCTGGATATCTCGCCACAAAACTCCACCTCTGGCAAAGTAAAACAACAAGTTTATTGGGTATCAGAAACACGAAAACGAGAGCTACTCTCAGAACTTATCGGCGTCAAAAACTGGAAGCAGGTGCTCGTATTTGCAGGTACAAAAGAGAGTGCAAACTTATTGGCAAAAGAACTCCAGCTTGATGGTATAAAAGCTGCTTTATGTCACGGCGATAAAACCCAAGGTGCACGCAACAAAGCGATTGAAAAATTTACTGAAGGTAGCGTCCGCGTGCTTGTCGCAACTGATGTCGCAGCGCGCGGTTTAGATATTCCAAATCTGCCCCATGTGGTGAATTTCCACTTACCGTTTTTAGCTGAAGATTATATTCATAGGATTGGCCGCACCGGCCGCGCAGGTAAAACTGGTGCCGCGATTTCATTAGTGAGCCCTAAAGATGAACAGTTTTTAGATAATATTGAAACCTTGATAGGTCGTAAATTTGAGCGCATTGTTTATCCCGGTTATGAATTGGACAGCGAACTACCCGCTCAGTACAACAACCAATCCGATCAGCCTCTTAAGAAAAGCCGTTATAAAGCGACGCAAGAGCGCAACCAAATGATCGCGCGTAAAAAAGAAGAAAACACGCCGGCAGCTATCCGTCGAGCTAAAGCAAAAAACAGAAAAAAGAGATAACTAGCATAAACGAAAATGGCAGAGCAATACCGTTTTATTGCCCTTTTTTTACAGCCGTTAACGGGTTCGTTAATGACTGTAAAAAGACGCCTCAGCCAACTTACGCTTTTTTACTGCTATGAAATGACTGTGATAAACGGACAAGTATAAAAAAACCCACCTGTAATTACCTTTAGAGTTTCTCTGGTAAATCACAATATGGGTTAAAAAAGCACAAAGCACTTATGAGGTTAGCGGTTAGCCATTTTAATCTTCAAATACAGGCATTTTCTTAAGATAACATGTTAATAAAACAATGCGCACACCATTTACCCGCCCTTCAATATGCTCAGGATTATCCGTTAATGCGATATTACGTACCGGGGTACCACGTTTAGCGGTGAAATTACCGCCTTTGACATCTAAATCCTTAATTAATGTAACGTTATCACCAGCGACTAAAACACTACCGTTTGAATCACGGGTAGGCGCTACAGCCTCAATATTATCAGCGGCAACACCATAATCAGCCCAAGCTTTCTGTTCGTCTTCCATATACATCATATCAAGCAAGTCTTGCGCCCAGCCTTCAGTTTTAGCTAAACGCGTTAACATGCGAAATGCGGTTACCTGTACAGCAGGTACTTGACTCCACATACTGTCATTTAAACAACGCCAATGGTTATTATCGAGTTCACTATTTTTTTCTATTTGTGATAAACAAGTGTCACATACTAATACCGATTTATCTGAATTTGGCTCTGAGGCTGGTGGTACGGCATAAACAGAAAGATTATCAGTTGCACTACAGAGTTCACATGCAGAGTTACTTCGCTCTAACAAGCTTGTTTTAATGGGCATGAATTAACACCTTAAAAAGTAGGGAGAAAAAAAGAGGGGCTATTATGCTCCGCTTTTGTCACAAAAAAAAGTGGCATTTGATTATCTGTATATACACCCCCGATTGTCGTTTCGATCTTGAGAATATGTCACCTCACTTTCTGTGTATAACCTTGCGAACATCACCTATGCTACAAAAGTTGTTAAGAAGGCAATCTTTTCTTGTCGTACAGGCGTTAACGACATAGAAGATAAAATCACATCTATTTTTTCCGCTTTCAGCAACAGCTGAAAGTCACTCTCAATTCAACTGTACTGTACTTCGATGCGTTTACAAATTTTATTAGCAAATCGATATCAAAACCTGCCAGTAAATCATCTAGCTTTTTGATTTCAAATGGTGCATAACCTGACTCCACACCCAGTTGAATAGTTTCAGTGGCAAAACTCATTCATTATGCTGTTACACCAGCAATAATTAGTAATTAGAGAAAATAGTCATTTTTTATTTATTAAACCCTTGATCATTATAGATAATGAATAGTTAGAGCACATAGCATGGCAAATAATCAAATGAATTTATGGATCACATAAAGCGCTGCAATAAGTAATTTTTCATTCACTATAAAGGCATGGGGTAAAATTAAATTCAAATAAACAAAGACCCCCGGACAAATCAAATATGATTTTCACTCCAGAAAAATAAACCCACACAATTACAGCTAGAAATGTACAAACCAAGACGCTATCACACCAAAAACAGAAGGAAATCACAGTGGATTTGCGCCGTCGTTTTTAGTATTAATCCGGCGCATAGAATAAAGAATCTCAGTCGCAGAGAGTCACTGTCTCACCTAATGCGGTTTCACTCATCACATTCAATAATGAATACTCAAGTAAACTGTCCTTATAAGTATCTTCCTCAAGTGACATGAGCATCACACCACCTGCATAGCTCAGTGCATAATTGGTTTTATAGATAACTGTTGGAATACCATTATAATTGCGATCTTGACTTTCATCTGTACAAGCATCTGCACGTTTGAAATCAATAATGTCAGCGTAAGTGTCGACACTATCGCCAGCCGAATAAAGGGGGATACCAAGGACTAATTTATTTTGAATAAGACAACGTCCAGTCCAATAATCAATGGCATCAATGGCATCTTGCTGAGATGAGTGGAGATCATCACTATTATCCGTATCAAAAGCCCTAACATTTACAAAATCTACATAATCAAACACCGAGCGGTCAATCACGTCTGCAAGATCTTCATCATCACCGACGCCGGAAATAACCGATATACTAAAAAAATAACCGTCATCCCATAACGCCTCGGAGAGATCTTCCACTAAATCTTCAAAAAGCTCTCCTTCATCATCCGATGGTGTCTGCCAATTCAGATCAACCCCTTCAAGATCATTATCTTCAAGGAACGTAATAACATTATTTACAAATGTACTAGTAATAGAGGAAGAGTTAGCAATAGTTTCAAAAGTACTAGCGTAACCAGGTCCGCCAATAGAAATCCCAACAGTGACTCCTGCCGTGCGAGCGTCTGAAATAAAACCCTCCATTTCTTCATCAACATCAAAATCGTTTAGACTCCCATCTGCATTAACTGTCAAATAAGTATAAAAAAGATATGTTAACTGTGAATAATCTACATCATCTAGATTATCCCTATCATTACCATTCCAATAACCCACTCTTTTGAAGTCAACGGTGGTGGTGTCAGTCTCGCAAACAGCGTCTTCCATAGATTCCAAGTCATCGATAATTGACTCAAAAATCCCATCACAAGCGGTTAAACTGAAAAGAACCAATAAGCTCGGTAGTATTTTTTTATTATTCTTAAAGTATGTTCGTATATTGAACAAAATAACGCTCCATTAAAGTAATTATTTGTATGTGGATAATATCAATTTCCTAAAGTGCCGAAGCAAGTTAAAATGAATTATTATTACTTTATTACACTTATTTAGGCAAAAATTCTATGAATGAAACATTGAACATTGCAGAACAAACACTGGTTCTGCATCGTCATCCAAGAAACAAGCAAGAAACGTTACAAGCATGGGATTCTGCTGATGAATACCTGATTAACTACTTTACTGATAATGAGCTTGGGAAACATCTTGGCGCTGATGAGCAAATGCTATTAATCAATGATAGTTTTGGCGCATTAAGTTGTTATTTTCAAGAAATCGAACGCACAGCTATTTCCGACTCTTACATTTCCCTGAGCTCAATTAAACTTAATATGCAGCGTAATAATTGCTCGGAAGAGAATATTGTTGTCCAAGACAGCTTACAAAACTTTCCAAGCAATGTGAAAATAGTGTTAATTAAGATCCCTAAAACACTCTCTTATCTTGAATTTCTCTTGCAAAAATTGCGTGAAGTAATCACCCCTGAAACCATTATTGTGGCTGCGGGTAAAGTGAATATGATTCATAACTCCACACTTGCGCTTTTTGAACAGTATATTGGCAGCACTAAAACATCACTGGCTAAAAAGAAATCACGCTTAATTTTCAGTTTAGTTGAACAACAAAACATTCCCGAAAAAGAGATAGCTATTACTTGGGAAATTGAAAAACAACAGTGGAAAATCCATAATCATGCGAACGTATTTTCACGTAACCATCTTGATATCGGTGGCCGTTTTTTAATGGATAACTTACCGGAAGGCCCCTTCTCTAAAGTTGTTGATTTAGGTTGTGGTAACGGTATTGTGGGTATGGCAGCGGCAGAGGCTTACCCTAATGCACAAGTCACTTTTATTGATGAATCTTATATGGCGATTGACTCTGCCCGTATTAATATGGCCAAGAACTTGCCTGAAGATCAAAGTGAAAATGCTCGCTTTGTGGTTAATAATGGACTAGTTGGTTTTAAGCCCAAAACCTACGATCTTATCCTATGTAACCCCCCTTTTCATCAGCAACAAGCGATTACTGACAATATTGCTTGGAGCATGTTTAATGATGCGCGTTTCTGTTTAGTCGATGGCGGAGAGCTGGTTATCGTGGGCAATCGTCATCTCGATTACCAAGATAAGTTAGAGCGTATTTTTGGGAATTGTGAACTGGTATCTGAAAATCAAAAATTTGTTATTCTACGTGCCGTAAAAGAAGACTAATCTTCCTTAACGCATCTGCCCTATTAAAAAAGGCAACTCACTGAGTTGCCTTTTTTATTTTTATTGTTGTCTTTGCTACTAAATATTATTAACTATCTGTTTAACCAACTGTGGGCCGTGATAGATAAAACCAGAATAAATTTGTACCAAACTTGCACCGGCATCTATTTTTTCCTTAGCCGCTATCACGCCATCAATACCCCCTACACCAATAATAGGGATCTGACCTTTGAGGTGCGCGGCAAATTTTGCAATCACAAGTGTACTTTTGCTTTGCAGTGGACGGCCACTTAAACCACCAGCTTCACCGGCATGTGACATGCCTTTAATTATTTCACGGTCAAGCGTTGTATTAGTTGCAATTAAGCCATCTATATTATATTTAAGCAACGATAACGCAATAGCTGCAATTTCCTCATCACTTAAATCAGGAGCCACTTTGAGTGCAATAGGCACGTATTTATTATACTTTTCTTGGAGCTCTGTTTGACGTGTTTTTAAGGCATCTAATAGATCATCGAGTGCTTCACCATACTGTAATGAGCGTAATCCAGGAGTATTAGGGGATGAAATATTGACCGCAATATAACCTGCATAGGGATAAACTTTATCCATACAGAGTAAATAATCATTTTTTCCTTCTTCTACTGGTGTAGAGAAGTTTTTGCCGATATTAATGCCAATCACGCCTTCAAAATCACTCTCTTTTATATTGGCAATTAAATTATCTACGCCGCGATTATTAAACCCCATGCGGTTAATAATGCCTTCTGATTCTAATACCCGAAATAATCTCGGTAATGCATTACCCGGTTGAGCAACGGGTGTTACCGTACCGACTTCAATATGACCAAACCCCATTGCACCGAAAGCATCGATACATTCACCATCTTTATCAAGACCAGCAGCTAACCCCAACGAATTAGGAAATGTTAATCCCATCACTTCAACCGGACGCTGCTGTACTTTTTGGCGATAAAAGAGATCCAAAATCGTACCGTGCGTTAATTTAAGCTGCTTTAATGATAAATTATGTGCTTTCTCGGGATTAAACATAAATAAAAAACTGCGCATTATTCGATAAAACATAACAAAGGCCTCTAAAGTAAAGAAAAAAACTATCTATATTATACCGTTTATCTGTCAAAGGTGTACTACAAAAAATGCTACAGCATTTGCTTATTTACCCACTGCCCGTAATAATGAAAGTACACTTTTATTCAATATTGTAGTGTGTTGTTATCTTATGAGTAATGAGGCTTAGCATGGAGAATACGTACGCGTTTTTAAGTCTAGTTCTTGACTCAATTACTGAACATATTGTTGTCATCGATGAAGTCGGCGATATTCAATTTGTAAATAAAAGCTGGACTGCATTTGCAAATAATAATGATTGTGTTGTAGGTGATGACTGGCGTGGTGTGAACTACATAGAATAATGTAATAAAGCCTCTAAAATAGGCGATGATTTTGGTACACAAGCGGGGAATGGTATTCGAAGCGTTATAGAATAAAAGCGCCATAAGTCATTTTATTTTGAATACCCTTGTCACAGTGCAAATGAAAACCGCTGGTTTATAATGCGTGAGCTTACGGCAGCGTAGCTCAACTTCCATTTTTTGTTCTGATTTAATACGGGTAACTCATCCATCAGGACTTAATTATGTCAAATCCAGAGCAACTTAGTAGCGTTATTACTGCATTTGAGCAGTGGCGTCACCATAAAAATGGACGTCAAACACCAGCCCTTTTACGTCAACAAGCGGTCGCATTGCTAGATAATTATTCTTCTAGCCGAATTACTTCGGCATTACGAATCAGCGGTACTCAGCTAAAACAGTGGACAGAGTCACTTCAAGTGGTGAATAAACCTGCTCCATTCGTTCACCTTCCGCTTTCTTCAAGCGTACAACATAAATCACTCAATTTGGAACTGCATTTTCGTCATGGCGAGCAACTTACCCTTTGCGGTGATATTTCCTTGAGTCTGATCACTGCAATGATCCAGGAAATGAAATCATGATCCATTTAACCGCCGACACTCACATTTTATTGGCTACCAAGCCCGCCGATTTTCGTCAAGGGATTGATGGTCTCGCTGCCGTTTGCCGCAGCAGATTATTGGCCGAACCTCGATCAGGGACATTGTTTGTTTTTATTAACCGTAATAAAACCATGATACGAGCACTTGCTTATGACGGCACTGGTTTTTGGCTGATGACCAAACGATTATCTACGGGGAAATTCCCTCATTGGCCAACGTCGAACAAGGTGATTCAACCTCTGGC
>NZ_JAHNZV010000109.1 GCF_022267535.1 Psychromonas antarctica | reverse complement strand
TTAATATTATTGCAGGAATAGTAGCTTACTGCGTAAAAAAACAGAAGCCATGCATTAAGCTGTCAACAAGCGAATCGGGTGTAATGACAGCTTAATAAATGCAGTTTCTTATCCAGATCTCAGGTTATGTAATTACAGGCTTCGTTACTATTGGTATTTTCTTTGTCCCAATTAGTAGAAATAAAATTATAAATATAGCCAAAGGGAAAATTAAATGAAACATGTAAAAATCTTTAATAACTTTATGAAAGATACTGTCAACTTAAATGAAACTCGCCTTAATAAAATGCAAATAGCTTCAAGTGCGGTTGTAAAGGTTGTTAAAGAATCAAGCAGTTTTTCTGACTTATATATTGAAGACTCGCCACAAGGATCTTATGGTCATCGAACTATAATTAAGCCTTTACCAGCTAAAGAGTTTGATGCAGATATTGTCATTTTTTTAAATAAGCATGATGATTGGGAAGCTAAAGATTATATTAAAGAGCTATACTCTATTTTCAAAAATAACCCTATATACAAAGATAAGGTTCACTATAATACACGCTGTATTTGTCTCGATTATGCTGGTGATTTCCATGTTGACGTAGTCCCTTGTATCGTAACATCAAAGTATTTTTTCTTGGAAGAAAAAAACTATTTTGTATGTAATCGAGCAACGAATGAATTTGAGGAAACAGACCCTGAAGCTTATAAAAAATGGATTAAAGATAAAAATGCAGTTGTAAAAAATAATAATCTAATTAAGTCTATTAGGTTATTTAAATACCTCAGAGATGTAAAAAAAACCTTTTCTTGTAAATCTATTTTATTGACTACATTAATTAGCAATAGTGTTCAGAATATTTTTGATGCATTGTCAGATGATTTCAAGGATCTACCTACATCATTTAAAACTCTCATTGATCGACTAGATTTGTATCTTCAGGCTAATGCAACAATGCCTCAAATTGAAAATCCAGTTCAACCTTCAGAAACATTTACACGCCACTGGGATGAACTTAAATATCAAAATTTCCGTAGTTTTATTCATAAGTATAAAGGCTGGGTTGATGATGCATTCGATGAACCAGATCGGGAGCTATCGATAAAGAAATGGCGGAAAATCTTTGGTGGAAATTTTCATGCAGTTGTTATGAAATCTGAATCTAGCATATCAAATGAGAGTAATTGTTTAGATAGCTTACTTAATGAGTCATGCACTTATATTTCAATTCCTAGCCACTGTATACCTCATAAATGGATAGAGGCAGACCCTGTTCAGGACATTACTGTTAATGTTCATTACAAGGATCAAACAAGAACTCAATTTATTAATAAATTGATATTTGGTTCTACTGTACCCAAAAAATATAATGTAAAGTTTGAAATAGCTAATTCACTACCGGAAGATTCACAAATTTATTGGCAAGTGACAAATACAGGGTCTGAAGCTGGCCTCGCTAATCAGCTTAGAGGAACTTTTATAGAAGGGGAAGCCGTACGCGAAGAAAGTACATCGTATAAGGGGAACCACTTTGTGGAAGCTTTTGTTGTTAAATCAGGTTACCTTTTAGCTCGGTCTGGTAAAGTTATCATTTCTATTGGTAATTAATGAGAGAGTCCCAATGGGGACGCATCTTACCTTTTTAAATTTTAAATGGGGTAGCTTTACTTTACAAATAAACATAGCATATTTTATATATATGCTTTGTGCCCTTTTACGCTTTAAAAAACTGCAACATTCTGGTCAATATTACTCAGCCATAACACCATGAAGATATCTGTAAACACGAGTATATGCAGTTTTTTGTAAAGGATTTTGGATTAAAAACACCTTAAATATTTGCATAAACCCCTTACCTTTACAAAGTAGATGTTTTCTGTGATGAATTTATTGAAATTTAAACAACCGAAAGACCATTAACAGACACCTTTAACTCACTCACTCGCTGTATTAGTATATTTTTAGTGGATATAATCTGATTACAAAGATAAAACCGAGGTTGACTAACATAGAAGTTGTGACGGCTGAGTATATTTAGCGACACAAATAGAGTTATTGTGATCATGATATCCTGGTCAATTTGCACCATAGAAAGCAAGCCCGCTTTCGGGAAAAAGCGGCAGTGGGGATGTTTACTAGTTGATACGATTGGGCATAACCTACTTAGAAAAATTACGCAAATATGATGTGTCGCCGAAGGCCCTTGATGACCTGAGACTCAGTCAAAATAATTACCAGTATTGAAGATCCAGTTGTTATCGTTCAGATTATATCTAATCTTAATTATAAAAAGTTAGTAGTAACAGCAGAATTTTTCCCTAAAGATAGAGCCCTTCCTAAAATGCTTTTGCATTACATGCTTATGCACTTAACTCAGGTAAAAATGGGAAAAGATAAAAACACGTCAAAAAATTGCACCACAGAGTAAAATGAGGGAAAACAGAGAAAAACATAAAAAATAATAATTATCTTATATTTTAGTCTATTAGTTTTTTCTCTTTGTAGCGCGCAGCGCCTCTGTGAATGAATGCGAACCCAAACGCAGTTTCGCAGTCGCATGAAGTGTGCGTGGTAGTGGTTTTAATCTTTTTACAAAAAACAACCTGAGTCATCTACATAAGCATGTTGCATTAAATGATCTCTAAAGCTAACGTTGAATTGCGTCTGCTAATCGGATAGAAACAGTCATAGTAAGGAGAAAAAGTAATTCTGACATGCTTTTGTCACAATATGATTCTGACACGATAAAATTTCATGTTTCAATCAATTTTGTGGCTTTCATTATTTCTTTAGTGGTTAGCAGGGAAGGACTTGTAAAGAAACAGGGATGATAATTTCGGTAAAGCGACTATTACAGTCGCCCTACAGAAGAGAGCTTTACTTACGCTCTACGACGAGCAAAAACTAAACCCATTAGACCTAAAGCAAGAAATGCTATTGAGCTAGGCCCTGGTACAGTCGAAATTTTAGCAATCTCAGAGGTGCCACTATCTCTAAGTGTCCCATATACCAATACTGATGCTGCGCCACCATTTTCCCAAAACAACAAATCAAATGATTCCATGCCAGTATCAGCAAACATATTCCAGCCGCTATCTTTGAGAGCAGTATTACCATTAAAGCTGTATAAACTGTTGCTACCTAAACTAACGTCTATGCCGTCATCATGAAAAAATTTAAGCGCTGAATATAATGAGGTATCAACCATGCCGGTGGCCGTTAATACAAATGTGTTGTTGTGTCCATCAGGAAAGGCTGGCGCACTGTGGTGGCCCCAGTCGCTAAAGAACACGTTATCACTATCAACAGTGGTATTCGCACTACTTGCGTTGTCAATAACAGCCTGAGATTGCGCGATGTTATTTATGCTTGAGTTAGATTCATAAATGTTAATAAGCGCAGCATTAGCATTTAATGCCAACAATGATGCCAGTGCCCCTAAAATAATTTTTTTCATTATCCTGTAACCTTGTGTGTTGTTTATATATTTTTAAAATTTGCGCAATAATAAATAAAAGCAATTATTGTACCAGTTTATTTTTTTGTTTAATAACATAAGGATAGGAATGGCAATATGCTTTCAATATATAAAGTGTAATATATTTCGACAGTTTGGTGGGTGTGGCATCGGGCAGCTATTGGATTTTTTTAATGTGATTTTACATTTCCCATAACTAGGGTGAGTTGATCTTTCGTGTAGGATTTTTGAACCGCATGGTGGCAATGTATAATGATTTCGCCAATATTGATTGATGCTTGTATAAATATCGGCATTTAGTCGAAAATGCATTTGCTAGGATCAAGAATCTTCGAGCAATAGCAACGAAAGACGATAAATTAAAGCAAAACTATACGAGCATTGTTGCCCCCCGTATTGACGATTATGTGGCTGCCGATGCATTGCTGAACAATTATTGAGCAGCAAAGATCAACAGGCCCGAATAGAGCAGATGAAAAGTGAAATTAACTCAGCAATCATTAGCTACACATGGTTTCTGTTCCTAGTTTGCAAGAATATAGCTAATGTTCGACTGCTAGTTAAAAATTGTTTTAAGCAATAACCCATAGTTGCTATAACAGACAAATTTTAACGGTTTTTTGAATAGAAAACCTTGTAGTAAGTATGAGAGTGCATGGGGTGACGATAAATTAGTTGTGAAATATAGATTTAAAATAAATTTGTCATTGAAGTTACCGAGGCTTGTTAACAGTGTAAAATTTTCCGACGCACATTACATTCTATCGATGGATATTCGACATCAATGCACTCCGACAGCAAAAGATGATAATAGTTAATATTGTCTAATGCAGTCATATCAACATGTTGAAATCTTATTTCTATGCATCAGTATTAACTCTATTTGTAGACAACTCTATTATATTGGGACCGCTTTGTGCTCCTTTGCGCTTTAAAAAACTGTAATATTGTGATTAATATAACTCAGCCACAACACCATGAAGACATCTGTAAACACGAGTATATGCAGGTTGTTTTTGTAAATAATTTCGGGTTAAAAAGACCTTAAATAATTGCGTGGTGCATTGACTTACCAATTTCACCTATTACGTCGCAACCGTATAAATAAAGAACGAGTGAGTCTGATTGCAGGTTTGGGCATGTTCAAATGAAAATAGCGACATCATGAAATGCACTATATTAAAATTTATATCGGCACAACATTATGCGCGCATGGCCCTTTTTTTCCTTTACCGACATCAAACTCCACATACTGCCCCTCCTGCAAAGAGGCATGACCGGCACTCACTTTAATTTCCGAGTGGTGCACGAACAACTCTTTGCTACCATTTTCTGGCGTAATAAAACCGAATCCTTTATCTGTATCGAACCACTTCACACACCCTTTACTCATTTTAGTTTTCCTATCTCTTATTTTCAAGTAAGCTCAACTCGGAAAAATGAAAGCAAAGCTATTTAAAATCATAAAGTTAAAAACCAACATCATATAGTGCTGATAGTTTTGCATAGTTCAAGGCAACTCAACATAACAACCACTCTATTATCAATAATTGTAGCCTAATATTGACAGGCATTAACCTGGGTCAGTTAAATTAAGTTGCTTTAGCTCAGCATATTGATTCAATACTGAGGAGCTACTCGAAGCAAAAACAATTCCAGTCATTAAAATAAAGCCTAGACTAACACTTAGATTGGATAAAATTTTCTCCCGGAGAGACAATGACTTTATCTTTCATTGCCTCACGCCCCAGTAACATTAAATAAGTCATGCTGGAGCGATCTGATAAAGAAATTTCAATTTTCCACTGCATTGAACCTATTACAATTCTTGTTTCAATAACATACCGTGTTTGCGTACAACCAGAAGAACTTTTGATTCGCCGTTTTGCTTTTACTTTTGCATGGCATTTAACGATTTTTTCAACATTATGAATATCAGGATGGATATAAAACTCAATCCATTTGCGCCCTTCTTTTCGATATTCCACAATATTATCAACATGCAAAGACGAGGTTTGAGCCCCTGTATCGATGCGCGCATCAAGTCCTTCTATCTGTAAATCAGGTAAACAGCATTTTTCTAATGCCCCAACGAGTAGTTTGTTTTTATATATCATATTTTATATTTCACTTTAAATCACTGCGTTATAAGTTCTTTAGACGGTTTATCGATTTTAAAATCCTAAGCATAACTCGTATTTTATTATTTTTAAGCTCTTTCAATGCTGAAAAACGAGAGCCCACTTTGCAAGCTATCAAGTAATCATAAAGCGGCAATATGGCTATACCCAAACCACCTGAGGAGGCTTATACCGAGGTAGCTTGGGTATAGAATACGCTATTTTATTGCGACTATACTGGTGCAGCCTAGCATCGCTTAAAAATAGCCAAATAGAAAGTAAAAAACAGTTACGGTAATGCACCATTATAACCGGCATTAGAGCCCATCAGAGGGATCTAATGCGCTAGTATAAGCCTGTTCCTCAGCAAAAAAACACCCTAAAACAAAGCCTGTTTTTCATAATAGATATTCTCTTAGTTAATTATTAACTGCAGCTAACAAATCTTATATCTTAACTCAGCATTGGGAGATATAATCACACTCGTTCCCCCTCCCCTCAACATCACACTGACAGGCCTGCAAGGGTAATTATAGTCGTGTAAATTAATACTTATTGCGTTCCTTAGCCTATGCTCTATTGTATTAATATAAAACAGCCTATGCTTAAGTTAAAGTGTCCCGTTTCTCAAAAAAACAAATTTTTAGTATATAGAATAGTTACTTATAACCATTTACTGTGAGAAAAAAATATGAAAATTGCCATATTGTCTAGAAATAAAAAACTTTACTCAACACGTCGTCTGGTTGAAGCAGCGCAGCTGCGTGGACATGACGTCGATGTTATTGATACCCTGCATTGCTATATGGATATCACTAGTAACAACCCCACCGTACGCTATAAAGGTGAAGCGTTACCACAATATGATGCCGTTATTCCACGCATAGGGGCATCGGTGAGCTTTTATGGCACTTCAGTAGTGCGTCAGTTTGAGATGATGGGCACCTTTAGTATTAATGAATCTGTTGCTATCAGTAGAAGTCGAGATAAGCTGCGATCCATGCAGCTATTATCCAGAAAAGGTATTGGTTTACCAAGAACAGGATTTGCACACCAACCCGACAATATTAAAGATTTAATCAAAAATGTCGGTGGTGCGCCTGTCGTCATTAAATTGCTCGAAGGAACTCAGGGTATCGGCGTAGTACTGGGTGAAACAACCAAAGCCGCAGAAAGCATCATTGAAGCCTTCATGGGACTTAAAGCCAATATACTCGTGCAAGAGTTTATAAAAGAGGCCGATGGTGCCGATATCCGCTGCCTCGTTGTCGGCGATAAAGTCATTGCGGCAATGAAACGACAAGCACAGGCCGGCGAGTTCAGATCTAATCTACATCGAGGGGGCAAAGCCGAAATTGTTAAACTCAGTAAAGAAGAGCGAGATACAGCGGTAAGGGCCGCCAAGGTGATGGGATTGAATCTCTGCGGCGTAGATCTTTTACGTTCAAGTCGTGGCCCCGTTGTTATGGAAGTCAATTCATCACCAGGGCTTGAAGGTATTGAAGCGGCTACTGGCAAGGATATTGCGGCGATAATTTACCAATTTATCGAGAAAAATGCCAAACCTCACAGTACTAAAACACGTGGTAAGGGCTAGTAAATGAAGGTGATTGAGATTGCGGGTATTACAATAGAACAGGGAGAAAGCAAACAAATCAAGCTCCCGGTCGCACGTTTATATACAGATAATGATATCTCTATGCCGATTTATATAAGACGGGGAAAAGTCGATGGACCAACCCTGTTTTTAAGCGCCGCAATCCACGGCGATGAACTAAACGGAATAGAAATAATTCGCCGTCTAATATGCTTAAAATCGCTCAAAAATTTAAAAGGTACCCTTATTGCAGTGCCGATGGTCAATGTGTATGGCGTACTTAATCAAACACGTTATATGCCCGATCGTCGAGATTTAAACCGCTCATTTCCGGGCTCTGACAAATCATCGTTGGCGGGACGGGTCGCAAATGTATTTCTGACACAAATAGTTAAACATTGCGATTATGGCATTGATTTACACACAGGATCGCTGCATCGCACTAATATCCCACAAATTAGAGCCAATCTGGAAGATCCAGAAACATTGGAATTAGCAAAAGCCTTTGGTGTACCGGTATTACTCAATGCTAATTTGCGTGATGGGTCCCTCAGACAAGCAGCTGCTGAAACGGGCACTAAAATACTGCTTTATGAAGCGGGGGAGGCATTACGCTTCGATGAGCTTTCAATTCGTGCTGGCGTTAAAGGTATACTTAATGTCTTACGTCACTTAGGCATGATACGTAAAACCAGCACAAAAAAAATTGCGGAGCCATTTATTGCCAAGAATAGTTCCTGGGTAAGGGCTTCTGCTAGCGGTATTGTCAAATATAAAAAACAGTTAGGCGACATGGTCAATAGCAAGGATCTGCTGGCTGAAATAGGCGATCCTTTTGGTAAAGTATTTGACAATGTCACGGCTCGTTATTCCGGTATCATCATAGGTAAGCAGAAAATCCCACTCGTACAAGAGGGCGATGCTATGTACCATATAGCCTATTTTGAGGATCATGAAGAAGTCGCCGAACATATTGAAATAATGCAAGATCTTTATGCCACATAAGACCCGCCATACTGCCCTCAACCTTAATAGCTGAAGTACAGATAGCATGCCTAAGCGCATGCTATTTTGATCCGGATAAAGACTAAAATCATTACTCCCATGCCGACTTCATAACAATCTGCGGCTCAATCACATGGTTTATTCATTAAGCAACTATTCATCGGGAAAAGTGGACACTCAGCTAATGCTTTAGTCACTGACAGGGCAAAATGACACAACAGAGTGCACAGTTAAAATGAATATTAGTTCACCTTATTTCATTATCTGATAAAAAATTTTTATCAGCAAACGCAATATTTTTTACTTTCCTAATTGCAAAAAAAAGTTGAATATTCTTCTCTGTTTTACACACCTAATATTAGGGGATTAACAATGAGTGAATTTGACTATCAAGAAGATAATGACGACTTTGATGACGATATTGACTTTATTGATTCAGATGATGAATTTGAAGAGCCAAGCCTAGAAAAAATAAAGCGCAGCAAAGACCAAACTCGTCGGGAAATTGAAATGTGGCATGAAAATAAACGTCTAAGAGCTGATACAGAAAATTTAATAGATGATGATTATGATTATGATTACGACTACAATGATCGCGATGTTGATTACGATTTTAATTAAAAAAACCTTCTCCCTAAATCAATCTGAAATATAGATTACTTGGGGCAATTTACCAAGTAACAAGTGAGCTTACGGCAGCGTAGCTCAACTTCCATTTTTTGTTCTGATTTAATACGGGTAACTCATCCATCAGGACTTAATTATGTCAAATCCAGAGCAACTTAGTAGCGTTATTACTGCATTTGAGC
>NZ_JAHNZV010000108.1 GCF_022267535.1 Psychromonas antarctica | reverse complement strand
AGACTTGTCCGCGAGTATTACGTTGATATTCGGTCACTAAGCCCTGTGCGTCACAGACTGCATTTAATCGCCCTAATCCGTCGTAACTGTAACGGGTTAATGCCTCGCCTACTTTTTCAGCCAGCAGCTCACCATGGTCATTCCATTGATAAAACGTGCTAACACCGTCTGCCGATATTTTTTCACCAAGCAGGCCCGCTTCATTATATCTATAATTCGTTGCTCGCCCATCGGGTTGTATTTCAGATAACAATCGCCCCGATGCGTTAAACTGACGTTGAACTTGCCGGCCCAGTGAATCAACAGTCGCCACACGTTTACCAAAGCCGTTATAAAAATAGCTTGTCTCGCTGCCATCGGCTTCAATCTGTTTACTTAACTGCCCAGCCTGATTATAAGCATATTGCGTACTGTGTCCGTTGGCATCAAGGGTGCTGATTTTACGCCCTTGAGTATCATAGCTATGCTCGGTTTTATTGCCGTTCGCATCGATATAACAGGTCAGTAACTCTTGTTCATTATGAAAATAGTGCTCGGTATTGCCTAAGCTATCGGTGCTGGTGCTTTTATTGCCGTTATAGTCAAAATGATAATCGTACGCGCCGTCGTCGCCCCATTGGCGGCAACATTTCGCATTTTTATCTTCTCCAATCCAAGCAAAATAGTGGCTGAAACCCGACGCGCGACATCGTTGCTTTAACAATGATCCGGTTAAATATTTATATTGTTCGCTCGCACCTTGACTATCTATCGCGGCTATCAGTGACTGCTGGTCATTATACTGATAACTGGCGAGCAGTTGCGGTTGAATGTTTTTCTGTCCTTTGTTATCAACGATATATGCGGCAATACGTACAATGTTATTGTCACTATTGTAATTTATTGCAATACCGCGTCGAGCACTGCTCGCAATAGTGACAAGGCGTTGATGCCTATCATAGTTGAGTATCAGTTCATTACCGAGTTCATTACTAATATTTTCTAATAACCAGTCATCACCTAACTTATTAAACACCCATTGACTTTCATCTGCACGGATAAGTACTTGCCGCCCCTCTTTTTCATGTAAAAGCGCCAAGCCAGAGCTTGCCTGATAACTGATTTGTCCCGGTTTAACGACATTAAAGTGATGGCTATTACCCTCTTCATCAATTAATTCAAGCCAATATTTTCCGGGTTGCTTCGGCCCCACCTTAGGCGGCGCTTGATAACGCTCAATAAGCTGCAAACTAAAATTATGCCGCCAACCACACCCTAAGCCTGTATTCGTTTCGATTGTTGAAGAGCGGTATAAACGACGCCAAACCAGAGGGAATAATCCATTAAGTTCAAAATCTTGTAATGCTAATATTTCCTCTCCTGTGACCATGGAAACAGGGTCACCACAGGTTGCATGCGCTGTCGCAGGCTTTTTAGTAACATCATGGTTACTTGAACTGCCACTGCTGGTTGAATTTTTATCTGTTTTGCCTTTTGTAGAGGTTTTTACAGACGTGCTTTTATCGGATTTATTGCCAACTACTGGCGCATTAACTTCTGTAGAGGTTTGGGTTGCCGCTTTAGGGATATCTTTAAATGCACAAAGTTTTCCCGACGTTAATGCACTATCGAGTAGCGCACCAATCTGCTTCGGATTTACGCCTTGCTTCATATTTACTGCACCCAACAGGGCATTCGCAGCAAACGATGACACTGGCGTGCTTAATAAACCATGTGCAATATCCGCACGCAAGGCAGCTAATTGCTCACTATTTTTGATATTAACAGACGTAAAGCTAGCCGGTGTTTTTGTTCCGCTAAGCGCTATTAAATAGCGACTACTCCGCCCCTTAAATCGGTATTGTTGTTTCATTAAACGTTAATCCTTGCCTGTCCATGAATATAAATTAACCGCCTGATAGAGTCGCTCAGAAACGTCTAGTTGCAATGTAATACCCGTTAAGCTTTGATTTTGATATGCATGGTAAACATGTAAGAAATTAAATAACCCGGTCACACAACCCAACTCGCCGGTGAGCATCGCCATTTGCTTTAACTGCGTGTTTTTATCGATATGAGGGTGTAAATGCACATAGGCATTTAACCAAGGCGCGACGTTTTCGGTCTGCCCGTTTCCGGGCGCATAAAAGGTACTGATTGGCGCATGTAGTGTGTTGTTATTTAACGTGTTCGCTACTTGATAGAACAAACTGTCAATTGCGTGAGTGGATTGCTCTTGGGTTGCTCGTTCACTGGCATTAAATAAAACACGCATGCCTTCCTCACTTTCAGCGACCGCTGATATACAGGTCATAATAGCCCCCTCAGAAGGTATTAATCCGGCAGCACTTTTCGCGGTGATGCAGGCAGATGTAGCCACGAGATTTTCAAGTTCATGATATAAACTGTCCAGCGCGATGACGCAAACCTGCTTAGTCATTTGCTGCTCAAACAACACCGACATGGCACTCAGCGACATGGCAAAAGCACTGCGGCCAAAGGGGAAAAACTGACTTTTAGGGTGTGTGAAGAGTGATGGAAATCGTTTTTTTAGCGCAGCCCCCCACTCAAGAAGAGGCGTATTGTCTTGGATAGTCAACTCGGGCAGTAACCAAAAAACTGGCGTAGTAGCGAAATCAATTTTTTTTTCAGCAAGTTGCTGTTCAACAAGCGGCTCAAGCAGCGCCATCAGACGCTCAAGTTTAGTGTTACTTTTGATATCAGAAAATGCAGCTGGAATTTGCTCCCCCCCGTTAAGTGAAACTAACGGACAGTCAACAGGGATTAAATCGATAACCAGGGCGCTATCTATATCGGGCGTCATACCAAGCCACATATTGGTCGCGCTTAAATGCAACTTCATAATACAGCCTCAGGACAAGCATAATAAATAGCAGAATAATCCTGCGTAAATTGTGTTTGATGTACAGCAGCCATACGGCGATGTGCTTGGCTGCCATCCAGCCAAATTGTGGCGAGGTTTTCAGGCGTGATAGCTTGCCCCGATAAAATACGCGCTGCTACGGAGGGTAATAATGTGCTATCCCAATAATGAAGGATTTTAGCGCCGTAATAGGTGAAATCTTGAATTCGTTGCATTTTTTCTGCCGCAAATTGAATCGCATCAGGCATGAAGTTGTCCAGTGACTCGCCGAGTAAAATTCGCAATGCATGATGTGCGGCAAGGGTGTGTTCTTTACGTTGTAGGTAGCGCGCTAAAAAGGGGATAAATTTGCTGTAACCACTTAATGCCATGACGTTAATAATCAGGCCGGCATTGTCTTCATCACGCGACAAATAATTCACTATCGCAGTTACTTGGCGTTCATCCAAACGAACAATATACAATTCAAAGAGATGAGAATGCAGATAATCACAGTGGATAAAGTCTGTGATCAGTTCTTTACTTAATGACTTATTATCAACAAGTACCTTTAAATATAACTGTGTTAACGGCGTAGCCGTTGGAAAATAGAGCACAGAAAATTCAGATAACAGAGACCATTTATGACGGTAAAAGGCGCTAATTAAGTGGTTGTTTACGACCGTTTCTGGATGATTAACAAGCAAGAGATCATCATCAACATCCATTAATAAAGCAAGTAATGGCGCGCTGTTTTGTAACTCAACAGAGCTTGATTTATAAACGAGATCCACTATTTCTTGTGGATTTTGGTGGATAACCGCATAGAGCTGTAACATCAACAACTGCTGTGTTTTTGTCATCTGAGTATCGAGCAGTAACACATCCAAGGCTGCTTTGAATTCAGTGCAGAAAAAAAAGGGATGTTCTTTTTTAACAAGCAAACGCGCACAAGCAATTAAACGCCTACGACTCTCATCTGCATTCGCTTTTACCGCATAAAATGTATCGATAAATTGCGCGCGTTGCGCCAATAATTCATCCATATAATTTTGTCTTGCTAACATCAATTCACTCTTTAATAACAAACACGGGGGATGATTACCCACCAATTAAGACGGTGGGATTTCCGACCACAATCACGCCACCGTGATTAGTGCCATCCCCCAGTCTGGCGGCTGGTTTACCGTTAATTTTAACAGAGCCAGAGCCCGCTTTAATTGAATCAGGGGGGCCTATACAAACCAACATGTCGCCTTTACGAGCAGCGGGCATGCCGCCGATTAACACATTACCCGAGCCAGCCACAATCGGGCCTCCCACATGTGGGACTTTACTAGTGACTTTCGGGCAGACATGAAAGTGTGAAATTGTTGCTGCGGGTTTACCCATTTTTTACCTATCATCTTTTTAAATTTAAGTTGATTAATTGCTTTTTCTGCCAGTTAGTCAACCGCTACTACAAAATGCAACGGCTGAATGACGGCCTAGTTAACTACATAGACTGCTGCTTTAAACTATTAAATACTCAGATTTAGTACTGTTAAAATAAAGCGTTGTTCCTAATGGCATTGCTCGTTTTTATTGACAATCAAGATGAAATATCAGGCCCTGTTATTATTTTGGTGAATAAGTATTATCAGAATTTACCAAGCAATAACTAGATTTCGCCATTTTCTATTTGCTTTGCAATATCAGTGAACTGCTTAAACAAACCGTTATCAAATAGCATGACATCGGTGAATTCTGCTAGCTGAACATCACCTTCAGCAAAGCCATGCCCTTCCCTTGAAAAATTCATCAGGCCGTAACCAGGAACACCAAACTGTCTTTTTATCGCTAATTTTTCGCCCTTAATCTCTTCACTATAAGTAAATGCGCCTTTTTCTAATCCGCCCTGCGCCTCTGTTTTTAAAAATTTCTGTTCAATGCTTTTAATAAACCAGAGCAAACCTTCCTTAGGAAACTCAATATCAGTTCCTCCTGTCCATTTTGCAGGCTTGCCATTTATCGAAGGAAAATATCCTTTACTGGTCCATAACAGATGATTTTTATCCAATAACAAGTAATAATAATCCGTATTTGTTTTATCAAAACGGGGGTGTGAATAGCGCAAAATAATACGCTTATCATCATCAAGCAGGTTCGGATCGGTATCTATAAATTTTTTCACCATTTAGTCCAGTTTAATTCGTTTTATTGCGCCGATTTCAGCGCTCTCTAATTTACCTAATTGCTCTGGTTGCTTATCGTACGTGAATACTTCCACAGGCCCATAAGCGACTTTACCCGTCACATTGGTATCACGGGTCATACCATTACCAGTGAAAATTTCCCAGGCGCTGATATCTTTGGCTATCTGGTGCCGTTTACTTAGTAACTTAGCAGTTTCTTTATCGTGACCCATTTCGTGCGCAAAATCGATTCGATCTTGATTTTTATCCATATTGATGCCATTTGCCCAACCTTGCTTTGCAAACACTTCATATTTAGTCGCAAAATCTGCATTAAGCACTTGCCTGGCAATTTCAGGATCAATTCCCATCTCAGGATTATCAGCAATCATTTGTATCAGGTTTTCAAATGTAGGGACAATTGAAACGACATCACCAGCATTCGCCATTTTTTCTTGGTCTATCAGCAGCATCGTATAGGTTTTATCTGCATCGTAGCGTGTTCCGAAGGCATTAAGTAATAGCGCTACATCACTATCTGCATGTTCCACTTGACTCATGGGCGCGGTCCATGTTGTTGAACGACCATTTTTAACTTGCCCAATGGTGCCCGTATCGGTGGCATGATCTGTTTCTATAACTCGAACTAAGATGTTCTCTTGTAAACCATTTTTAACTATGGCTTGTTTATCTGCAAGCGTATAAGGTGTTTGAGGTAGTGGTTTACCTGCATTGCGCGCTTCTGCTATTTCCACTTTTGCTTTTTGTATTCTTATTTCAGCTTCATCTATCGATTGGGCAAGCTTCACTTTTTCTTTTTGAGGTACTTGCGCAACAACCGGCGCGGGTGCAAGTTTCGCGTTAACAACTTTACTCCCACTTGCCAACACCAGTGGTTTAGCTGATTTATCACTGCTAGCCGTCAGATGACGATTATTAAATAATGGCTTTTTATCATCAATCGGGAAGATCAGCAATTGCCGTTGCTCCAATTGCAATGCGATATAATCAACTATCTGTTGTTTGGTGTAATTCGCCAGTGAATGTTCATCATTTTTGAGGTAACTAAACAGTTGCGCAATAACGTTAAAATCATTTTTCCATTGATGGAGATTACTTAAAAACTGTTTAGCAAGCGTATTACACGTCCAAAACTCCATCAACGGTAGTGCTAACCATGGATCGTCTGGCTTATGTTGAGGTTTACAGGCAAGGTGATGATAACCAAAGTTACACACTAAAGAGATCCCTCTGCAATTACGTCCAAGACGATCAACACCTTGATATTTGATTGCATTCATCATCATTAATTCAACGTAATAATAGAAGCTTTTTGGGCGATTTTAGTACCGTTAATTGAGATACTGGTCCCTTTAATCTCAATCGAGCCACTACTTTTTAAGGTGATCGACGCCCCGCCCGTTTTAAATACAATTTCACTACCAGCGTCTACTTTTAAAGTTTTACCGACTTTGACGGTATCATTATTGCCTATATCAGTAAGACGATCATTGCCTATGGTGTCTTTTTGATCGTTTTTAACATTCAATTCATGATCTTTTTCCGCTTGGAAGAAAAGCAGTTCTTTGCCTTTCTCATCTTCAAAACGCATTTCATTAAAATTATTAGCACCACCTTTTTTAGTGCTGTGCGATTTAATACCGCTTTGGGTTTTCTTCGCCGGTAATGCATAAGGAGGCATTAAATCTGCATTGTAAACCGCACCACTGATGATAGGCTGATCTGGATCACCATTGATAAATTCAACCAGTACTTCTTGGCCGACTCGGGGGAAAAAGAACGCGCCCCATTTATTACCCGCCCAATTTTGCGCTACGCGGATCCAACACGAACTTTTCGAATCATTTTTACCTTCTCTGTCCCAATGAAACTGCACTTTAACGCGGCCAAAATTATCAACTAATATCTCATCACCGCTATCGCCAGTGACAATTGCCGTTTGCACGCCATTAACAAGTGGTTTGCTAATACTTAGTGATGGCCTATAGGGGGTTTTATCAGGGACACACTCAAAATCATTACGGAAAATATCGCCAGCTGATTGGTTGGCGCCAGACTGATTGGGTTGATTAGCAACTGTACGAATTGCTGTTATAGCAAACGTTTGCCCTGTATAACGCGAATCTTCGTGTTCTGTGAAAGTGAATAATTTACCCACTGCAAAACTGCGACAGTCTCCTTGTCCGCTTGATTTGTGCATATCTTTTTGTAGCGCTTCAAGGCGGATATCGGCGGCAGGTTTAGCACGTTTATTAAATTCAGACTCCCCCACATAATCATAAATTTCATATTTATCTTGTGAAGGTAGTGTAGCGACTTTATTTTCTCCACTGGGAAATTTTTTCGGCTGTTTAAAGTCATAACCTTTTTGTAAAAAGGCACCACTGACCATACTCAACCCACCTTGCCAACTAGCAACATGTGATTCAGATAATGAGCCTGAATAGCATTTAACACTGCCTTCTGCACATTTTTCATAAGCAACAGTGCTATCAGCGAGCACTAAAGTATGAGCGGATTTACTGTGTTCGAAAAAATAAAATATGCCTTCTTGCTGTAATAAGCGGGTGACAAAGTCGAGATCTGACTCTTGATATTGTACGCAATAATCATATTTTGCGTAACTTGCAGTGGTTTTGTCTTTTAATGCAACATCATGTTGTCCAAACAGATCGGTAACAATCTCAAGCACTGATTTGTTTTGATAAATGCGGCAATTTTTGCGTTTTTCCATAAACGCAGCACTTGGCTGAATAACCAAGTGATAATCAATATAGTCTTCTACTTCATCTGTCGCAGCCGTTCGCGAACCACTCGCTTCGATATGACTGACAATACCGTGAAAATAACGCACTGCACCACTACTTTGTGCATTTCGTAATGAGATACAAACAGGCTTACCAACCAGTCCATCCAAGGTTATTTTAGTACCGACGGTGTAAGTAGAAGCGGAAAATGAAAATATTTGAGAAATCGCTTCGTTTGCAGAAAAACTAGTCAAATAAAGGGTATCTTTACCAAGCGGTGTGGAGATACTAATTATATTATTTTTTTGTGTTGCCTTTTCCATTCATTGCCCCAACGTTCAAAACTAATATAAGCCTCTGAGAACATCTATTCTCAGAGGCTTTAATCAACAAATTACATTTGTTGACCTTTAACACCGCTATAACCATATACAAGAGGCGCTGTAATATTATTTTTATCATCAGTTGGTGTAACAGTCATCATCATTTCTGTGTAGCTGATAGTGATGTTTTCAACAGGACGATCGCCTTGAACAGAAACGCTGTAACTTGAAATCATTGCATCTGTAAGTTCAATTTTCATGATCTCTTCGATTTTATCACCTTGTTTTGTGATGTGGAAAATCGCTTTTTTGCCTTTACCGATTGTAGATTCTTTAAATAAATCTGGTGAAGCACTGTCTTGTAGCTTAGTGATATGAACATCACCAAGACGTGTTGCACTTGCTTCACGATCTTGTGCTGTACCAGTGAAAGAAGATAACTCACGGCTAACATTCCAATCTAATGAAAGTACAGTAATTTTATCTTTGTACTCTTCAGCAGTTGTTTCGCCTTTAATTCCTTCATAATCTAAATAAGTATTTGCTTGCATTTAAAATGCTCCTTTGTAAGATTTTTTAAGCTACTAATATAAATAACTTTAAATTGATTTAATTTACTGTATAAATTTATTTAACTTTTTATCAAAGCCAGTTTGAGCACAGCCAACCCAAAACCCTAAGGCGATGAATAGTATACAAATATTAAAAGTAATAACAACAAAAACATCAACTATTTTTATATTTAAATCACAAACCACTGAAGTTACTTGTGTTTTATTTTTTGTTTTATTTGATGTTTGTTCATTGTTGAATAATAGGAAAAATAAAGGTCTAGTTGAGTGAGTACAAACAGACCTTTAATAAGCTTCGTAAAGCGACTTGACATTGATCGAGTAC
>NZ_JAHNZV010000107.1 GCF_022267535.1 Psychromonas antarctica | reverse complement strand
GTTAGTTTTGCGTAGTTCAAGGCGAATCATCGCAGCAATAACTGGTTATTGCTAGATGATTTAACGCAGAAATACGCGTAAATAACGGTACTGTATCGTTTAGCTTATCCAGAATTGAGGTTACTTATGTACTTAACTCAGAAAAAGAACATATCTTGCATTTTACTTAAAGAACTTGGGGCGTGAACTTTAGTCCACTTATAAATAAAAAAAGCGGACTAAAGTCCGCGCCCCAAAACCATGCTAAAGCTTATCAATAAAGCAAAGAGATTAACTCCTTACTAAAAAGTATACTTATATGATAAAAATAGCTTTAACCGTCTTTATTCAGGCCATATTTTTTCATTTTTTCAACGAGCGTGGTACGGCGCATCGATAACAGATCCGCCGCATGAGAAACAACTCCCTCTTGACTCTCTAATGCTTGTCGGATCATCTCAATCTCAAACTCGGTTATTTTATCTTTAAGGTTCATGCCATCGACAGGAAGGTGCCCTAGAAACCCCAGCGACTCATCAAATGATTCAGAGTCTGAAGTCGTTGGCCCACCCGTAAACATATCACAAAGAGCATCTCGCTCAGCCAGCTCTTCTTGCTCTGGACTATATTGAATTTGCTCAACATAAAGACCTTGCGCATCAATATGACGATATTTAAGCGGCAGATCGCCAAGATCGATAATTTTATTGGCATGTAAAATAAGCAATCTTTCGAGTAGATTGGACAACTCACGTACATTACCCGGCCATTCATGCTGCATTAATGAATCAAGTGAGCGCTGGGTAAAACGCAATGTCGCTTTATGATCAACCTCTAAGCGTGATAAAAGCTCCTGCAGTAATAGAGGGATATCTTCTTGGCGATCTCGCAGTGGTGGTTTCTCAATGGGGAAGACATTCAAGCGGTAATAAAGATCTTCTCGAAACTTACCTTCACTAATTAACTTTTCCAGATCCCGGTGAGTAGCAGCAACAATACGCACATCAGCCTGTAAAGATTTTGTTCCACCCACTCGCTCAAAAGTGCGTTCTTGTAAAACGCGTAATAATTTGACTTGCATCTGCATCGGCATATCGCCAATTTCATCTAAAAATAGTGTTCCCCCGGCCGCTAACTCAAAACGCCCTTTACGTGAAGAAAAAGCGCCAGTAAATGCACCTTTCTCATGGCCAAACAGTTCACTTTCAAGTAATTCAGAGGGAATAGCACCACAGTTAATGGGCACAAAAGGCCCTTTCTTGCGGTTTGATATTTCATGAATAGCGCGAGCGACCACTTCTTTACCAGTGCCCGATTCGCCGAGAATAAGTACATTGGCATTACTATCGGAAACTTGTTCAACCAGATAGCGAATCTCCTGTATACGTAAACCGCGTCCTACCAAGGATGACATCAAATATTTACTGGCTTTGTGCAGTTTTTTACCCGGATTACAGAACGATTGACAGTAATGCAGTAATTGCGTTAATTCAGCATGAACGATAGGTAAACTTAATACACCTATATGGTTTTTTTGAGTACTATCGACTTGCCCAGATAAGGTTAAAATAGGCGTATTAGCAAACTCTTTGAAAAATTGTTCAGGGGGGGAGCCCGCTCCTGAAATAATACATAATGGGCTGAGTTCATTTACTTTAGCTGACAACTCTACTGCCGTTATCGCTTTACAGGTCTCACCAATAAAATGTAAAACAGTTGCTAATGTATCGTATTGCACTTGGCTGGTGTCAACCAAGTAAATTGGGGCGCGCGATTCCATAAAAATCCATTTCCAAAATTAGACGCCGTTGAGTCTATCGCATATTTGCTAAATGGAGAACTATAAATGTCAAAAACATGACGATCACCGTATTCTGACAGCAAGGATAATAGCGAGGTGGTCATATAATCAACAATAATCTCGTTTTCAGTATAAATTGATAACTGGTATGTATATTGCTTTAAAATAGTTTAGTGGGTAAAACCCCAATAAAATTTATTTATAAACCAAATAAAACGTCCAAATAAGCAAAATGCTCTTAAAAAAGATGCATTTATTCATAGCAGACGTAAACTAATCAGAGTTTAATTTAAAGCAGTAATAAGGAAAATTAGTTATGCGCGGTTCTATCAAAAAATATCAAAACAACAATATGGCCTATGTGGAGCAAGCTGATCCGCATACCCTAATCTCACTGATAATGCAGCATATACTAGGCAACTTAGCCGCCGCAAAAGGAGCTATCGATCGTAAAGATATTGAAAGTAGAAATAAAATGCTCGGTAAAGTAATCGGTCTAATTGGCGAATTACAAAATAGTTTAGATATGGAAAAAGGCGGTGAAATCTCGACAAACCTTTATAACTTGTACGCTTATATGATAAGCCAAGTGAACAAAGCCAATATGAAGAATGACGGTGCGCCATTAACTGAAGTTATCATGCTGATTTCCGAAATAAAATCTGGTTGGGATGGTATTCCCATGGACATTCGCCAGCAATACAAAAAATAGTGCAAACGAAAGAGAAACGCGCCTCTATAGCTGAAAAATAGCTGAAACGAAATCTGACTAGGTTAGTATAATCTTCTCCAATATATTCACCGATAAGATGGTAAAAATAATGCACACTAAAATAGAGCAACAACTTGACGAACTGTTTAAGCTTGAACAACAGCTGACTACTTTTCTTGATGAAGAAAAGTATGAGTTATTTCAACAGCAGCAAGATATTTTTTCAGATAAAATTAAAACGTTATTAGATCGCAACTCAGCTGAAACATTAAACACAGTTATAGAACAACTTAAAATTCTTGAAACGAACATTGCCACACTGCAAAATAAATCTAAACAGTATTTTAAGCAATTAAAAGAACAGTCCTTGCTGCAAAAACGCAATAAAAGCAAAATAAAGGCTTATAAATAAGCCATAATAAACAATTAATTAGCCATTTCCAAAAGCGAGAAACGTTATGTTCAATAATCAATCAATATTGATTACCGGTGGCACTGGTTCATTTGGCAAAAAATATGTTAAGACCTTACTTGAACGTTATAAACCTAAAAAGATCATAATTTTTTCCCGTGACGAATTAAAACAGTTTGAAATGCAACAGATTTTCAATGACCCTTGTATGCGTTATTTTATCGGCGATGTGCGCGATGCAGAGCGTGTTCAACGAGCCATGTCTGGTGTTGATTATGTGATCCACGCAGCCGCCATGAAACAGGTCCCCGCCGCTGAATACAATCCAATGGAATGCATTAAAACCAATATTATGGGGGCCGAGAATGTCATTATGGCGGCCATGGATAACAAGGTAAAAAAAGTAATCGCCCTTTCAACTGACAAAGCAGCCAATCCGATTAGTCTTTATGGCGCAACAAAACTTTGCTCGGATAAACTTTTTGTTGCGGCAAATAATATAGTCGGCTCTAAAAGTACTATTTTTTCAGTCGTGCGTTACGGCAACGTAGCAGGCTCTCGAGGCAGTGTGGTGCCTTTTTTCAAAAAAATCATCTCCGAGGGGTGTGATCATATCCCAATTACTCATAGCGAAATGACGCGTTTTTGGATTACCCTGCAACAAGGCGTTGATTTTGTTTTAAAAAACTTCGAGCGCATGCACGGTGGCGAAATATTTGTCCCTAAAATTCCATCAATAAAAATAATTGATCTTGCGCAGGCTTACGCACCACAATTACCAGTGAAAATCATAGGTATTCGCCCAGGTGAAAAAGTGCATGAGATAATGTGCCCATCAGATGAATCACATTTAACACTCGAATTTGAAGACCATTTTGTATTAAGACCAAGCATTCGCTTTTTTGAATGTGAAAGTGATTACACACATAACGTTATTGGAGAAATAGGAAGCCAAGTTGAACAAGGTTATGAATACCATTCTGGTAATAACCCTCACTTTCTTAGTGCGCAACAAATAATTGAATTTGATAAGCTAATTTAACGCTATGATTCCCTACGGTAAACAAGAAATTAATCAACAAGATATTGATGCTGTTATTAAAGTATTACAATCAGACTTTTTGACGCAAGGTCCTCAAGTGGTCCTTTTTGAGCAAGCACTCAGTATCCGCTGCAATGCGCAATATTCAGTGGCCGTCAATTCGGCAACATCCGCACTGCATATTGCCTGTCTTGCACTGGGTGTCGGCAAAGGGGATATTGTGTGGACCACCCCGAATACTTTTGTCGCTTCAGCCAACTGTGCTTTGTACTGCGGTGCAAGCATCGATTTTGTGGACATTGATGCCGATACCTATAACCTATGTCCAATACAGCTTGAACAAAAATTAATTAAAGCCAAAAAAGATAACTGCTTACCTAAGGTTGTGATCCCTGTTCACCTTGCGGGACAATCTTGTGCTATGCAGGAAATCCATCAGCTTAGCTTGGAATATGGTTTTTCTATTATTGAAGATGCCTCGCATGCCATTGGCGGTTACTATCGAAATCAACCCATCGGTAATTGTCTGTATAGTGATATCACAGTCTTTAGCTTTCATCCGGTAAAAATCATAACGACTGCTGAAGGTGGTGTTGCGACCACCAATAATCCAACACTGGCGAGTAAAATGAATCTATTTCGCAGCCACGGTATAACTAGAGATGAAAAGTTAATGACAGAGCCGTCTCATGGCGCTTGGTATTATCAACAGATAGATTTAGGCTTTAATTACCGCATGACAGATTTACAAGCAGCACTTGGTATCAGCCAATTACAGCGCTTAGATGAGTTTGTTGCACGTCGTCAGCAGCGAGCTGAATATTACAATAAAGCACTCGCTGATTTACCCCTTTTTTTACCTAAGCAATTAACAGAAACAAAATCATCTTGGCACCTTTATATTATTCAATTAGACCTTCATAAAATAGCGTCAAGCCATCAACAAATATTTAATGCGTTAAGAGAAGCCGGAATTGGTGTTAATCTGCACTATATACCTGTACATATGCAGCCTTATTACCAAGCACTTGGATTCCACCTTGGCAATTTTCCTAATTCTGAATCCTACTACTCCCAGGCAATCAGCATCCCTCTTTATCCGATGCTATCTCAAGTTGAACAAAATCATATTATCGACACACTTAAAAAGGTGCTGCTATGAATATTGCTATTATCCCGGCGAGAGGTGGCAGTAAACGCATCCTTCGTAAAAACATCAAGCTATTCCTTGGGAAGCCAATTATTGCATATTCTATCGAAGCCGCTAAACAGTCTGGCTGCTTTGATAAGATTATAGTTTCAACTGATGATCAGGAAATTGCCAACGTCGCATTACAATATGGCGCAGAGGTACCATTTGTACGCCCAGCAAATATTGCAGATGATTATGCGACGACAATTGATGTAATCCAACACGCGTTGAGCAGCTGTGAAAAGCTAAATTGGGATATTGAATTAGCTTGCTGTATTTACGCTACGGCCCCATTTATAACTCCAGAGTCACTTCAAAAAGGCCTCAAATTACTAGAAGCTGAGAATCTTGAGTATGTATTCAGCGCAACTTCTTTCGCTTTTCCTATTCAGCGCGCTATTACTTTAGATGAACAAGGGGCAGTGAGCATGTTCTATCCCGAGTATGCTAATACCCGCTCGCAAGATTTACAGGAAGCTTTTCATGACGCTGGACAGTTCTATTGGGGAAAAGCAAAAGCATTTAGAGAAGGCAAAGCAATTTTCTCAGAACACTCCAAGGTGGTGCTACTTCCAAGAATAAGAGCGCTGGATATTGATACCCCTGAAGACTGGGAGTTAGCCGAGGCCTTATTTGCAGTTTAATAAAAGCAATACAACGCAAGTAATCATTCGCGCAGATGCTTCCATTTATATTGGCAGTGGACATATCATGAGATGTCTTGTTCTCGCTGAATCATTAAAAGAACAAGGATTTCACGTTGCCTTTGCTTCACGACCGCAGCAAGGAGATATGATTGATTATATTCGCCATAAGGGCTTCATTGTCCACGAATTACTGCAACCTAAAGTCTGGCTAAAACCATCTCATAATTCCGACTACCAAGCTTGGTTACAGGTTACTTGGCAGCAGGATGCCAAAAACTTGATTGAGTGCATTGCGAGTGCTGATTTGATCGTGGTTGATCATTACGGTATTGGACATAAATGGGAAAAAGAGATCACAAAAAATTTAAAATGTAAGCTATTTGTTATTGATGATTTAGCCCGTAAGCACAATGCGGATTTAATACTCGATCAGACATTCTTACGAGATAAAAGTGCATACTCAATAGATTGCAGTGATGCAGTCATTCTGGCTGGCAGTCAGTATGCGATTATAAATCCTCTTTTTCATGAATATAGAAAAAAATCGATAGCGACAGAAAAGATAATAGACAGCCATAAAGTGCTACTCAGTATGGGAGGAGTAGATCAGCCGAATGCAACTCTTGCGGTACTAAAATCATTCGCAAATGGTGTAAATCCTAAGCCTAAAATAACGGTTTTACTAAATTCCCAAGCGCCACATTATGAAGCAGTTAGAGAATTCAGTAAGCAAAATGAAAACTGGGTAACCCATATAAACTTTGTCGAAAATATGGCTGCAATAATGTCACAACATACGCTAGCTATTGGCGCTCCTGGCTCCACCTCATGGGAAAGAGCTTGTTTAGGAATTCCAAGTATTATCGTGCCCCTTGCTGAAAACCAAAAAACAATCAGTCAAAATCTGGAATCGGTAAATGCTGTTATTCGAATAGATTTAGACGATATACCATCAAAGTGCATTGCTGCTTATCAAACATTAATAAATAATTGGCCTGATTATCACCGAGTTAATTTACAGATTTGTGATGGGCTTGGAGTCCAACGGGTCGTTGCCAAAATTGAAAAATCGCTCATAAACTTTAACAAAAGAAAATAATTTATGATGAAAGTGACGCTCTTATGTACTAACTCTTTTCACCCAGTTTACCACTATTTAAAAAAGTGGTGCTCTGAATACAAAGACATATACGATATTCAACTGCTTGAAAGCGCCAAAGATATAAAAAAATGTGGTGATATTCTTTTTCTCGTTTCATGTTCTGAAATTGTTAACAAACAGACGCGGGATCTATTTAGGTACACCCTCGTTTTACATGCAAGTGATTTACCTAAAGGTCGAGGCTGGAGCCCGCATATATGGGACATTGTGAATGGAAAAAACGAGTTAACCCTTTCCCTATTAAATGCTGGTGATAGCGTAGATACTGGTGATATTTGGAAAAAAAAGAAGTTACAACTACAAGGCACAGAATTATATGATGAAATTAATCATCTGCTATTTAGCGCAGAAATTGAATTAATTACTTGGGCTTGCGAAAATGTAGATATATGTAAACCCAAAAAACAGGATTCAGCAGAAAGTAATTACTGTCGAAAAAGAACACCACTCGATAGCGAAATTGATCCAAATAAAACAATATCAAAACAATTCAATTTGTTACGAGTAAGTGATCCTGAACGTTTTCCTGCCTTTTTCACTTTGAACGGTAAAAAATATAAAATAATTATAGAGAGGCAAAAATAATGGATGCATATATCGAAATAAATAATCGCAAGATAGGGCCTGACTACTCTCCGTATATTATTGCTGAATTATCCGCAAATCATAATGGTGATATTAATCGTGCATTTAAAATTATAGAAGAGGCGAAAAAAGCAGGGGCGGATGCAATAAAGCTACAGACCTATACCCATCAAACTATTACCATAGATTGTGATTCTGAAGAATTTCAAATTCATGGAGGATTATGGGACGGCCAAAGCTTATATCAATTATATAAAGGAGCACATACGCCCTGGGAATGGCATAAACCATTATTCGAGAAAGCAAAAGAGTTAAACATCACTATTTTTAGCTCACCATTTGACTCTACTGCTGTAGATCTATTAGAAGAGTTAGATGCCCCCGCATACAAAATAGCCTCTTTTGAATTAATCGACTTGCCATTAATTGCACGGGTCGCGAAAACCGGTAAGCCAATGATCATGTCTACCGGTATGGCAAATACAGAGGAAATTCAAGAAGCAGTTGATACCGCGAGGGAGAATGGTTGTAAAGAACTCATTGTGTTGCATTGTGTTAGTGGTTATCCGACTCCTGCAGAGCAATATAATTTAAGAACCATCGCGGATATATCTTCTAGGTTTGATGTTCTTTCAGGCTTATCTGATCATACCATTGATAACGCCACAGCCATTGCCTCTGTTGCAATGGGAGCGTGTCTAATAGAAAAACATGTGACTTTAGACCGATTGGGTGGAGGAGTCGATGATAGCTTCTCGATAGAGCCTCACGAATTAGCCGCATTATGTAAAGACAGTAAAACTGCGTGGCAAGCACTTGGTAAGGTAAATTATCAGCGTACCGATTCTGAGAAAGATAACACTAAGTTTCGACGCTCACTTTATGTTGTTAAAAAAATAATGGCTGGAGAAAAGTTTACTGCAGAAAATATCAGAAGTATTCGACCCGGTTTTGGTTTGCCACCAAAGCATTATGGTTATTTAATTGGCAAGAAGGCTTGTTATGAACTCGAACATGGCACAGCAATAAAATGGGATATGATTCAAACAGATACTGAAAAAAATATCGATAAGTCGACTTAATTTATCAGAAAACCGAGTCATAAAAAATATTGGCATCCTTTCCCCCTCTGAAGGGATATTTACATTAACGATGAATAAACAAAAATTTCTGTTTATATTTTACAGGTGAGGCAATTAATATGGATAAAACAGTCAAGGAAATTCACGCGAAAAGAAGCGTTTTGTACCAAGCTAGTATTAATAATCATAATAAATATATTGATCAAAACACTGGATTGTTTGCTACTAAATTTGTAGAAAAGCGAGATTGTCCCGTTTGCAAAAGTGCTAGCTATAGCAACATTTTTTCAAAAGAAGGCGGAACCTATGTAAAGTGTAAAACCTGCCAGATGATATTTCTCAACCCAGTTTTTACTGATGAAGCCCTAAATAATTACTATAAAAACAACCATGCACTGCAATCGGATATCGTCGAAAATGATCAAGAATTTTACTTTTCAATATATAACAAAGGCTTAAATTG
>NZ_JAHNZV010000106.1 GCF_022267535.1 Psychromonas antarctica | reverse complement strand
ACATAACGTAAAAGTGGTGGGCCGTGAAGGATTTGAACCTTCGACAAATGGATTAAAAGTCCACTGCTCTACCAACTGAGCTAACGGCCCGAATATTTCGGTCTTACTACTTAAGTCGAAGGTGTTATCTTTGACTCTTATCAACACAAGTGGATTAAAATTTAACTTCTAAACCAACTGAGCTAACGGCCCGAATATTTTCGGATTTTTCAATAAAATATTGACTTCTACATAACGTAAAAGTGGTGGGCCGTGAAGGATTTGAACCTTCGACAAATGGATTAAAAGTCCACTGCTCTACCAACTGAGCTAACGGCCCGAATATTTCGGTCTTACTACTTAAGTCGAAGGTGTTACCCTTGACTCTTATCAACACAAGTGAATTAAAATTTAACTTCTAAAGCAACTGAGCTAACGGCTCGAATATTTTCGGCCTTACTAATAATGACGGTTTAATATGAACTTAGTCACACTTCGCTATCAACTGCGGCGTATAATATACAATAATTTCAATATCGCAACAAAAAACCGTGTTTTTTAGTTTGTTTGCCGAGAAAACAAACAAAAAAGGACTAATGTATACTTATGTTTACTAACAAATTCTTTTATAACGCTTGTAGCCGCTTCTCAGCTAAACCCGCGGCAGACGTATCTGGGTACTCTTTTAATACTTTTTGATAAAAATCTTTAGCTGATGTTATGTTACCTAAATACTCATCAATAATACCAATTTTAAACGAAGCGTCAGGTCGTTTACTCGAATCAGGGAATTGTTCCACAACGATTAGAAACGCAGTTCTAGCTTCTGTGCGTTTGCCCTGTTTATAGAGCAGTTGTCCTAACCAATATTGTGAGTTAGCAACATAGCTTGACTTCGGATTATCAATCACAAACGCTTCAAATGCAGTGATAGCCTGGTCATAATCTTTATTAACAAGCACCAGATCAACAGCTCTCTGATAAGCAACTTTTTCATTTTCAGGTGCGTTCGCAGTACGGTTATTCTTCTCAACTACCGCTACTGATGGCTTGTTTTTTTCTTCAATCAGTTGATATAAATTACGCTGGCGATTTTCAATCTGCTCAATTTTATGATTAAACAGGGCAAGGCCCCCTTTAATTTGGTTCATCTCTTGCGAGAGCCCATCAAGTTGATTTTGTAAGCGCACCTGCATTTTATTACGCGCCTCTAATAGCCGAGTAAGTTCCTGCAACTGGCTCTCTAGCTGCTTATCACTTTTTTTCACCGTCACATCGTTAACAGGCGCGGCGGCAAAAACAGAAGCAGATAAAAAAGTGGCCACAAAAATGACCACATTAGGTTTAATTTTATTCATACGCAATAATTAGTAAGTCAATTCTGCACGACGGTTATCAGCCAAAGCTGCTTCGTCATGAGAAAAGTTAACTGGTTTCTCTTCGCCGTAACTTACGACACTAATTTGTGCGGATGCAACACCCATATTTTCAAGGTAAGTAGAAACAGACATAGCACGTCGTTCACCTAGTGCTATATTGTATTCTGGAGTACCTTTTTCATCAGTATGGCCTTCAATTGTCACTGATTTTTTTGGGTTATTTAAGAGATATTTAGCATGTGCATCTAATACTTTAATGTATTGAGGCTTAATGACTGCATTATCAAAATCAAAGTTAATCGTCGTTTCTAAAATAGCGGCGGTGTACTCTTGAACCATTAACTCTTCATCTGTTAACGTGACGGCTTCAATAGTATCAGTTTGCACTGTGTTATCCATTGTTGCTTCTGTGCTTTGCTCTGTGCCTGTTTGTGTTGTTGACTCAGACTCAGTATCTCCAGTTGAACTACATGCACCTAACGCTAACATTGGCAGTGCAATTAATAAGCTTTTCGAAATCATAGTTAAATTCATTTTGTTTCCTTTCTTCTCTAGATTAATTTAGTTTAAAAATGGGGACCATGCTGGTGATTTAATATCACCATTTTCTGCTGGAATATTTGCTTTAAAACGCCCATCCATCGAGACTAACGCCAATCCTTGTTTCCCCTGAAAAATAGTACTGTAAATAATCATACTACCATTAGGTGCGACACTTGGTGATTCGTCTAACTGCGTTTTCGTCAATGTTCTTAACTCACCAGAACCAAGATCTTGTACTGAAATTTTATAATTTCCGTTATGGCGACTAACTAACACAAGACTATCACCATCGGGGGTAATTGCGCCACCTAAATTCATTTCTCCCTCCCATGTTAAACGCTTTGTTGTACCAGATGAGATCTCAACTTGATAAATTTGTGGTCGTCCACCTCGTTCCGATGAAAAAATCACACTTTTACCATCGGGGGCCCAGCTTGGCTCTGTATCGATAACACGATTATTGGTAACACGATGTAATACTTTACTGCTTATATCTAAGGTATAAATCTCCGGCTGCCCATCTTTTGATAAAACTAATGCTAATTGCTTGCCATCTGGCGACCAGCTAGGAGCGCCATTTATCTTCGGGAAAGAGGTGATTAACTCACGCTTTTGACTATACAGATCTTGTATATATATTTGTGAACGACGCTTTTCAAAACTAACATAGGCAAGTTTACGCCCATCTGGAGACCATGCAGGGGACATAAGAGGCTGCTTTGAGCGTAAAACTAGTTTTTCACCATGGCCATCGTAATCTGAAATGCGCAGCTGATAGGGATGACTACTTTCACGATCGACTGCGACATAAGCCAAACGAGTGAGAAAAGCCCCTTTCACACCCGTTAATTTTTCATAAACAACATCACTAATGCGGTGAGCATACTGACGAAGTTGCTCTTTTGTCACTGTGCTGCGGCGTTTATCTAATACAGGGCTGTATTCAGCGATCCCGACGTTACCTTTAACAACATCTAACAACTCATAAGTGACAACAAATTTACCTGCTTCTTCTGAGGTGCTTATCTCACCCATTACAATTGCCTCAACGCCCATTTTATGCCATAACGCATAATCAAGATTATTACTCGTCGACGGCGTTTTAGCCATTCTATCGACTGAGATGGGGCTGAATTGACCACTACTTCGCAGATCAGCGGAAATAATTTCGGAGAGATTTTCAGGTTTGTCCCCCCTCCCTAACCATTTAAAGGGAATAACAGCAATCGGTCTTGCGCTGTTTACTCCTTCAGTGATCACTATCTCCAAACGGGCACTGGCCTGCACGGAAATAACAAGCATTAAGAATAACAATGAAAGGCGTGAAAACATATAATCTTCCTTATAAATCAGGCTCTAAAGTAATATCAAAATCCCGAAACTGTGGTGCAATTTCAGAATCTTTAGGAATTGGTAAAGTTTTTGCTTTTAAAGCAGCACGTTTAGCTGAATCACAAAGTTTTGTATCACCACGGCTCCGGTTAACACTTAAAACAAGACCATCAGGTGCCAAACGAATTGCAAGGGTACACGTTTTACCTTTCATATCAGGATCAAGTTGCCAATTTCGACCGATCTTATCTTGAATCAACGCTTTATAACGTGCAATTTCAGAAAGCTGCTTAGCGTTCTGCGCGCTAGAAAATTCATCAGCAAATTCAGCCGCCATTTGCTTGTCTAGTTCAGCTTGGCGCTGACGCTCTTTCTCTGCCTCCGCTTTACGTTTTATCTCTTTTTCAGCTTTCTCTTTAGCCTCAGCAAGCGCTTTTTGTTTCGCGACTTTCTCTGCTTGAATACGCTCAGCTTCTATTTTTTCGCGCTTTTCTCGTACTTTTTTATCTGCCAAGGCTTGCTCAGCTTGTTGCTTCTCCCGTTTCTCTCGTTTCTCATTCTCAATTTTTTTGGCTTTATCCGCTTCTTTTTGAGCTTTTAACTGTTTAGCCGCTAATATTTTTTCAGTTTGAATGCGTTCAACTTCTTTCTTCTGACGCTGTACTTCTGCTTTCTCAGCAGCGCGCTTCTCCGACTCTCTTTTTTTGCGTTTTTTTTCAGCGTTTTGCTTCTCACGTTTAATGCGCTCTTGCTCTTTGATTAGCAGATCTTTTCTTCTTTGCTCTGCTAATTCCTTCGCGTCTTTACGCTGCGCCAAATCATCAAACATTTTCTGACTCACCACTGACGCATTAATAATTGGCGTAAGTGGTTTTTCTTTAGGTAAAGAGAAATCGATATTGTTCAGCAATAAACCACCAACAATAAGATGCAGTGACAATGCGCTAATAAAGGCGATAAGTAATGAGCTTTTTTTCATTATTCTTTCGGCTCAGTCATTAGACCAAGAGAAGGAACGCCAGCTTCTTGTAATAACACCATTAAATCCACAACACGTTTATAAGCCACATCGCCATCACCTTTGACAATAAATTGTGCGTTAGCATCTAATGCTAACTGCGCGCTAACCAAAGCACTCATCTCTTGACCATCGAGCGGCGTTTCACCACTTTCACCTACATTTAAAAAATAACGCCCCTGTTTATCAATAGATGCAATTAGTGGCGGCTTACTATCGTCCGGTAAAGGCTGTGCAGAGGCCTGTGGCAAATCAACTTTTACCCCTTGTGTAACCAATGGTGCTGTTACCATAAAAATAATAAGCAGCACTAACATCACATCGATGTAAGGTACTACATTGATTTCTGCAATAACGCGACGCTTTTTAAGGCTGGGATATGAATATTGCATATACGCTCCTATTCAGCATCGGTCATTGATTGACGGTGTAAGATAGAAGTGAACTCTTCCATCAAATTAATATAAGCTGTTTCTAATTTTCCGACTTGTGTAGCAAAACGGTTATATGCAACCACCGCAGGAATCGCCGAAAACAGCCCCATAGCGGTTGCGATCAAGGCTTCTGCAATACCTGGTGCAACCATCGACAGCGTTGCCTGCTGAACTTGGCCTAGCGCAATGAATGAATTCATAATCCCCCAGACAGTACCAAATAAGCCAATATAAGGACTGATTGAACCAATTGTTGCTAACGCAGGGAGTCCGGTTTCAACTTCCTCAACCTCCCTTGATAAAGCAACTCGCATAGCACGATGCGCCCCTTCAGTCACACTATCAACAGTACGTCCGGGCGTGCGGTGCAGTCGCGAATATTCTTTAAAACCACTGTAAAATATTTTTTCTCCGCCAACAATGCGTTCACTGCGTGCAGCGGTTTCTTTGTATAAACGGCTTAAATCATGTCCTGACCAAAAACGCTCTTCGAAATGCGTCAAAGATGCTTGTACTGCATTCAACATTCTTGAACGCGAAAAAATCAACGTCCAAGAATAAATAGACATCCCTAACAATAACATCATCACAAATTTAACCAGCCAACTTGCTTGTAAAAACAGACCTATAAAAGACATATCAGTTTGCACTGGGCATTACCTCGAGTATTTCAGCTGGAATAGCTGTGGGTTTCATTTTTTGTAGATTAACACAGGCGATTAGAGTTTCGGCTTGGCAAAGAAGTTCTCCGCTTTCAGCGGTGATTTTTTGCTCAAAGATAAGACTTGCTCTGCGTGATCGTATAACCTCAGTTTTAACGCTAATAAGTTGGTTAAATCGCGCGGGTTTAACACAATCCATTTCTACTTTTTTTACCACAAAGGCAATATTCTTTTGCAATAAAAGATCTTGTTCAATATGTTGGCTGCGTAAAAGTTCAGTGCGACCACGTTCAAAAAATTTTAAGTAATTCGCATAATAAACGATACCACCAGCATCGGTATCCTCATAATATATTCGTACTGCTAAGGTTGAAGTTAACACACTATTTTTCCATGACTGTAGATTGCTATACGCTACTATAATTGCATATTATTGTCGACAATTGTATTTATCCAGCACAAAAAAAGGGCTAATAGCCCTTTTTTTGTTTAATATGAAAGAACACTTTGCACAAACATATACATAATAGAAGTAAACAAAATAAAGCATGCAAATTAAAACTAAAAAATCACTTTCTACAACCCCAAGTGAATTTCAAAACCTATGTTATCAGCACTGCATAAAATCGTTTAGCTCATTAATCTTCGTTTTTTTCTGCTTGTAGTGCTTCTTTTTCATTGGTTTCAAGCTGCTCTAGCCATAGTCCGTTTATAATACCGAATGAACAAGCTAATAAGACCCCTAATATCCACGCAAAATACCACATAGAATTTTCCTCAATAAGTGTTTAAAAAGTAACTGTACTAATATGCTGAATGTTTGTTTTTTTCCATAAATGCTTTACCCAAACGACCAAACATTTTTAGGTAACACCACGTGGTATAAGACAATATTATTGGTAAGAAAATGGCTGCAGCGATGGTCATCACATTAAGTGTTTTTTCACTCGAAACAGCATCCCAAACAGTAAAACTAACATTTGGAGCGATGCTTGACGGCAAAATAAACGGGAACATGCTGAATGCACAAGTCAATAATACGCCGACTTGAATCATACTACTGCAAAAGAATGCAAAGCCACTGCGGTTATATTTACTCGCAATCCAAGTGAATAACGGGAACAGCAAACCAATCGCCGGTGCTATCATAGTCAGTGGGTATTTATCGTAATTTGCTAACCATGCTCCCGGCTGCAATGCGGCTGTTTTTAATAACGGATTCGATGGGCCACCCAGATCGCCGATAGAGGTAATCACATAACCATCAATGCCGTTAGCAATCCAAACGCCTGCTAAGGCAAATAAAACCAGCGCAATCGGCGCACAGATAAGTGACACTAAACGTGCACGCTCGCGTAATGCCCCTTCTGTTTTCATCTGTAACCAAGTTGAACCTTGTAGCACAAATAACGTCAAACTGAATACACCGACTAATAAAGCAAATGGATTAAGCAGATCTAAAAATCCCCCTTGGTATTGAGAACGCAAAAACTCATCGAGTACAAAAGGGACTCCTTGTAATAAATTACCAAACGCCACACCAAAGATGATAGGTGGTACAACACCGCCGATAAAGATCGCCCAGTCCCAACTATTTCGCCAACGCGGATCTTCAATTTTACTGCGATAATCGAAACCGACAGGACGAAAGAATAGCGCAAATAGAGTGATCATCATGGCCGCATAAAATCCAGAAAAAGCAGTCGCATAGACAGCAGGCCAAGCGGCAAAAATAGCACCAGCACCGGTAATTAACCAAACCTGATTGCCATCCCAATGAGGAGCAATGCTGTTGATCATAATTCGCCGTTCATCGTCCGTTTTACCAATAATCGGCAGCAGCGCACCAACCCCCATATCAAAGCCATCAGTAATAACAAAACCTATCAGTAAAATACCGATAAGTAACCACCACAACATTTTTAACGTTTCGTAATCAAACATAATAGCCTCCTATCCCAGCTTATTTTGTAATTGTTCGAAGTGATATTTACCCGTTTTTAAGCTGCTTGGCCCGAGGCGCGCAAAGCGGAACATCAGGAACATTTCAATCATTAACAGTACACTATAGAAAGCTGCAATTGCGATGATACTAAACAATACTTGTCCACTTGTAAGTGTCGACACACCCAAATGGGTCGGTAGAATTTCTGCAATAGCCCAAGGCTGACGGCCATATTCGGCAACAAACCAACCCGCTTCGATGGCTATCCAAGGTAGTGGCAAGCTATACAAACAAATTTTATGAAAGAGTTTATTTTTGCCGATCTGGCTGCGGGCTGACTGATAAAATGCAAACAAGAAGATAAATAACATCAAGATGCCCGCACCGACCATCACTCTAAATGACCAAAACATAGGTGCAACGCCGGGAATACTGCCATCAACAGCCTGCTGAATTTGCGCCTCGCTAGCATCAACTACATTCGGCGCATATTGTTTGAGCAATAGACCGTAGCCTAAATCAACCTTGACCTTTTCAAAAGCAGCAATATTTTCTTCGGATTTATCGCCGGCGCGTAATTTTTGTAACAAACCATAAGCCACCATGCCGTTACGGATACGGACTTCATGATCCTTCATTAAATCTTTAAGACCAATCACTTGCTCATCAATGGAACGCGTCGCGATAATACCTAATGCAAAAGGAATTTTAACCGCATAGTCTGTACGCTGCTCAGCCTGATTAGGTAGACCGATCAAATTAAAGGCCGCTGGCGCAGGATGTGTTTCCCATTCTGACTCAATCGCCGCTAATTTAACTTGCTGCACATCACCCACTTCATAACCGCTTTCATCGCCGAGTACAATAGTTGACAAAATCCCAGCAGTACCAAACGCGGCCGCGATAGCAAAAGAACGCTTAGCAAAAGGGATATCTCGCCCTTTAAGTAGATAATATGAACTGATAGCGAGCACAAACATAGCGCCTGCGACATAACCTGATGCGACTGTATGTACGAACTTAACTTGTGCAACAGGGTTAAAGACAAGGTCAGCAAAACTGGTCATTTCCATACGCATGGTTTCGTAATTAAATTCAGCGCCAACAGGGTTCTGCATCCAGCCATTTGCAATTAGGATCCATAATGCAGACATACTTGATCCCAGTGCCACCAAGTAAGTAGACGCAAGATGTTGCAGTTTGCTAAGTCGATCCCAACCGAAGAAAAATAAACCAACGAAGGTTGACTCTAAAAAGAAAGCCATCATCCCTTCAATTGCTAAAGGTGCACCAAACACGTCACCTACATAGTGAGAATAATAAGACCAGTTTGTTCCAAATTGGAACTCCATCGTGAGGCCGGTGGTAACCCCTATCGCAAAGTTAATACCAAATAACTTTCCCCAGAATTTGGTCATATCTTTGTAAATTTCTTTCTTAGTCATCACATAAAGTGATTCCATTATTACCAACATCCATGCCAAGCCAAGTGTAAGCGGTACAAATAAAAAGTGATACATGGCAGTCATTGCGAATTGGAATCGCGATAAATCAACGATGTCATCCATTGTTTTCTCCTGAAGTTAAAATTTTAAAACTGTTAAAACCATTTCATATTACTTTTGCCAATTTACTGCGCTACTGACGAGCTTGCTTGGGTATTTTTTAGCATCGCTATGTCAGCAAACAGAAGCGTCTTATTAAAATCAACATCCGCACAAAAACAGAGTGCTTTAATAGTAAAAATGGCAGCCATTTCACTGATTAAAATAAGCGTAATTTTGCGAATCAAAAAGTCTTTTGCTTTGCTGACTATTTTTTATTATTGACAGCAAAAGGACAAAAAACACACGGCAATGTTAATTT
>NZ_JAHNZV010000105.1 GCF_022267535.1 Psychromonas antarctica | reverse complement strand
TTAACGTTATTGCACAACTATTTACTTACCTCAAAAATGATGATCATTCACTGGCAAATTACAATAAACAGCAGGTAGTTGATTATATCGCATTGCAATTAGAGCAACGTCAACTGCTGATCTACCCAACTGATGATAAAAAGCCATTATTTAATAATCGTCATTTGACGGCTAGCAATAATAAATCAGCTAAGCCGATTGTCTTGGCAACGGGCACTAAGGTTTCTAAAGCAAAACTAGCACCCGCGCCAGTTGTTGCCCCCAAAGCTGTGGTGAACCCGCAGAGCGAGTTGAAAAATAAATCAGAACCTACATCATTTGCCGATGCAGAAAAGCGTTTGCAAAAAGCACGGGATAAAATCATAGAAAATGGTTATCAATCAAAATACTCGGATGAAGAGCTAGTTGCACTGGCAAATTCCGGCGATGTGCCTAAAGAGCGTTTCCATGTGCGTTTCATGGAACAAACTTATCTTAAAGCAAGAAACTCAAATGTACCTTTAAGCGGTAAGTTGGGTGGCGATTTTAAAGGTAAAAACGGTGGCATTAAATATTGGTCTACCACCTTTGATCAGATTGAAGCGGCCGATACCGACCCGCAACGTTGTGCTGAAATTCTTGGGTTAACATATCACCCAGAAAGCATCTATTCGATGGTGATTGTTGATACCCATAAAGCTGTAGAGACCTCTGGAGCAGAGTCAATCACTCCCACGTTTAGCGAAATTTCACAATTTGCGAAAAATGAGTTAGATGGCATTGATGATGCAACCATTGATGCACTCTATACGCCAGAATACCAAGCAACTTATAATAAACTGTACAACCAAGCCGATGAATTAGGGCTGGATGTTTGGGATAATGATGATATGGCAGATTTTATTCCTACAATAGAAACTCAAGGTGAAAATAAGAAGCACTTTGTTACAAGAGTTGAGTTACATGATAAGTTGGGTAGTAATGAAGACTTTTTAGGTAATGGCTTAACCAAAAATAATAACCCAACAATTAAACAAAAGTTTGGTATTGTTGAAACCTTAACCTTAGAGCGCACGCCACAAACCCTTGCAGCATTAAAGGGCAATAAAGCCGTCAATATTATTGAAACACTAACCCCCATTGGACATATTTTATGATTATCCCTGAAGAATTTAATCACCCAAGCCAATTCCCTGGTAATTTTAAATTAATTGCAGATATTAAAAAACCTTCTAAACCCCATAAAGACTTTTTATTTTATAAATATGAAAATTTATTAGTTATTTTTACCGGTGGAAATTGGACAAATAAAAAAACAGGTGAGGTGAAATACAGTCACTATCAAGCTTGTTTTCCCTTAGCGGTACTGCCTTGGGTAATCAAAATGTTGGACTATTTTGATACTCCCCCCAATGAGGGCGGATTACCGGCAGGAAAAATTTCCAACAAGGAGGAAATCGACGGTGAACTATTACTGTTTACCCGAGGTGTTTGTGTCGGTGGGCCTGACCATGGAGGTTACAATTTAGAAAATTTAAGCCGCATTGCTTATGGGTGGGAAGATGACAGTAATTATTATCAAGGTTTTGATTTTCCCGATCCTTGGTTATATGACGGTGGATTATTAGAATTTTGGAAAGCGCTAGCTAATAAATATGAGAATGGCTTGCTGTGATTGGCATATTAACCAACCATGCATACTTCGTTGCTTTAAAGAGGCATTCGGAAACCAGGGCACTTTTCACTCAATTTCAAAATTAATTTACGGATAACTGGCTATTGGATGAAAAAATATAGGCGTTCTAATTCTCTCATTCATTTAGTCATCATCACCTAACCGTTGGCAATAATAAATCAGCTAAGCCGATTGTCTTGGCGACGGGCACTAAGGTTTCTAAAGCGAAACCAATCACTACATCTGCACCAAAAGAACCTAATGCACTTGATGCAAGCAAAAAACAAGCAATACAACATTGGCAGAATATAGAAAATAACGCAGACAATTTCCCAGAAGCCTTTGGCGCTCGCTTAATGAAACTCAATGCAGAAGCGGGTTACAGCATGGCAGAAGGTGCTAAATCTACCTATGAAACATTAACGTCGTGGGATAAATTTAGCGCAGCCACAGCAGGGCTGGTGCATACTATTACTAATCCTGTTGAAACTTTTTAATGCCATACAAGATACCGCAGAGACCTTTACCGATTTCCTGCAAACAGCATGATCTCAAACGTTGAATGAACTTTGTTGAGGGGCGCGGACTTCAGTCCGCCAGTGTTTGTTCATTACAAACAGTTCGCACAGTATTTTGTAAAAACAAAGCAGGCTAAAGCCTGCGCCCCAGAGAGAGTAAAAACCGAATGTAGCCTTTACCTTGTTGAGGGGCGCGGACTTCAGTCCGCCAGTGTTTGTTCATTACAAACAGTTCGCACAGTATTTTGTAAAAACAAAGCAGGCTAAAGCCTGCGCCCCAGAGAAAGTAAAAAACCGAATGTTGCCTTTACCTTGTTGAGGGGCGCGGACTTCAGTCCGCCAGTGTTTGTTCATTCAAACAGTTCGCACAGTATTTTGTAAAAACAATGCAGGCTAAAGCGAGTGCAAGCAGCATGAACCCACACATGCGCTTATCCTGTTGAGGGGCGCGGACTTCAGTCCGCCAGTGTGTTTGTTCATTCAAACCGTTCGCACAGTATTTTGTAAAAACAAAGCAGGCTAAAGCCTGCGCCCCAGAGAAAGTACAAACAGCCTGTTGCCTTTAGCTTATTGAGGGGCGCGGACTTCAGTCCGCCAGTGTTTGTTGATTCAAACAGTCCGCCAGTGTATTTAATTCGTTGCCCAAAAAACTAACCCAAAACAGATCCTGCGTCATCCTTGAAATACTCCCTTACATCATCCTTAACGTTTTGTCTTTTATCGATTGCAAATTATTTTTAAAATCAGATCCTTACGCTATAAATTTCAAAATAAAGTGGTAACATATATTTCATCACTTAAAAATATTCATTATATTTTCATATTTGCCTCACCCGCTTTTTCAACCGAGCGAGGCGGTATTAATAGCATTGCGTTGTTAATGTTGAACATGAGGTAAAGAATGGCAAATATAAACCAGCGCTATTATAAAGCCAATGCGCAAGACTTTTATTACTCGACGGTCGACGTTGATATGCAGGCTTTATACAGTCAGTTTTTACCCTTAATCCCCGCTGGTGGATCAATTCTTGATGCGGGCTGTGGCGCAGGGAGAGATAGTCGGGCGTTTATTGATCATGGCTTTGATGTCGAAGCCTTTGATGCCAGCATAGAGTTAGCTGAATTAGCTTCACAATTGATTGGAAAAAAGGTCGCTGTTGATCTATTCCAAACCTATAAAAACAATAAACAGTTTGATGCGATATGGGCGTGCGCCTCATTGCTGCATGCTCCCTTACTTGAATTACCCAGCGTATTTAATGCTCTATCGGCAATGTTGAAAGTCGATGGCCTGTTTTACTGCTCCTTTAAATATGGTGACCAAGAGATTGAACGCAATGGCCGCTTATTTACCAATTTAAATGAAAGCAGCTTTGCCCAGCAGATAATTGATTCACCACTGGAAATTGCAGCGCAATGGATAACGGGCGATTTGCGAGAAGGGCGGGAAAGTGAAAAGTGGCTGAATGTAATTATGCGCAAGACTCATTGAGTATGGCTGATTCTAATTTATCCCTTCGCATTGAAGCCAAGCAATTAACCATTGGTGGCGATGATCCCTTACTTCCAAAGCTTATTCATGCGATTAACCGTGCCACAGAAATAGAGATTGCTGTTTCATTTATTCAGCGCAGTGGTTTAAATCTACTGTTTGAACCGTTAAAAGATGCGCTGATCAACGGTGCAAGTCTGCAATTATTAACCTCTGACTATCTGGATATTACCGATCCCATTGCATTGCGGGAATTAATGCCGCTGGTTGAGCGTGGTGCGGATATCCGCATTTATCAAAGCGATAATAAACAAGCATTCCATATGAAGTCCTATATCTTTGTAAAAACGGATGCCAACGAAATAGTTGATGGGTGCGCATTTATTGGTTCAAATAATATCAGTAAAAGCGCGTTAACAATCGCACACGAATGGAACTTTAGGCATGATTACCAGCTTCCTAAAACTTCCCGAGAAGCGCTTGAGTTTAATCATATTCGCAGTGCTTTTATCGATATATTTAATCATCTTTTAGTACAAAAACTAGATAATGAATGGATTGATAGCTATTTAAAACGCCGTAAAAAGATGCAGTTTGTAAGTGTGGCAAGTGGTGAAATAGACAATGAAATAGTCGAAAAAATCACACCCAATAATATACAAATTGAAGCCTTAAATGCGCTGCAAGTAACTAGAGAAGAAGGTTTTAAGCGGGGCTTAGTCGTTTTAGCAACGGGTATGGGGAAAACATGGTTATCTGCTTTTGATGCTTTACAGACTAAAGCAAAGTGTATTTTATTCGTGGCACATCGAGTAGAGATTTTATTACAAGCTCAACGCACCTTTGCACAATTATTGCCTGAAAAAAGTACTGGTTTTTATAATTCTGAAAATAAAGACAAACAAGTCGATATCCTATTTGCTTCAGTGCAAACACTGGGTCGTGAAAGTCATTTAAAGCAATTTCAAAAAGAGCATTTTGATTATATTGTTGTAGATGAATTTCATCATGCCAGCGCACCAGTTTATAAAAATTTATTAGATTACTTTGAATCATCATTTTTACTAGGCTTAACGGCGACACCTGAACGAACTGACCAAACTGACATTCTTGGTTTGTGTGATAATAACTTAGTGTATGAGCGGAATTTAACTCAAGGTATCGATGATAAGTTATTAGTGCCTTTCAAATATTATGGTATCTGGGATGAGTCTGTAAATTATCAAGCAATCCCTTGGCGTAATGGACGATTTGATCCACAGGCGATAGATAACGAATTCATCACTAAAAAACGTGCTGATCATGTATTGAAAAATTGGCAACAGAAAAAACAACAAACAACCTTAGCTTTTTGTATCTCAACGAAACATGCTGATTACATGGCAAAGCAGTTCAATAAAGCAGGTATTCCGGCTTTATCTGTTCATGCAAATTCAAAGATACGACGCAATGAGGCATTAACGCAATTACAAGATGGTGCGATTGAAGTGCTCTTTTCGGTTGATCTGTTTAATGAAGGAACGGATCTACCTGCAATTGATACCATTTTAATGCTACGGCCAAGTGATTCTAAAATATTATTTCTGCAGCAATTAGGGCGTGGTTTACGATTGTATGAAAACAAATCGCATCTTGTTGTGCTTGATTTTATTGGCAATCATCACTCTTTTTTAAATAAACCCTTTGCACTGTTTGGCGGTTCATCGGTTAGAGAATTAGTCACAAAGGTAACAGATCCTAAGTTAGCAGCAGGCTGTTCGATTAATTACGATATTGAGATCACGCAGTTCTGGGAACAACTAGCTAAACAACAACGAACAACGGCTGCGGAAGATTATCAGAGTCTTTACCAACAACTAGGGCATCCCCCGACTGCAAGTGAGTTCTGGAGCGAATATCAGGATCTGAAAAAGGTTAATAAGCAGCATCATAGTTGGATGGAGCTGGTGGCAGAACAACAGCAGGATCCGGATTTTTCAGCATTAATCGCAAAACATGGCGAATTTTTACTAGGTGCTGTTCAGACAACAACAATGACAAAATCCTTTAAAATAATTCTCTTAGAATCATTTTTACGTTTAGATGGCTTTGCCAATCCACCGACATTAGAAGCGCTTGCCAGTGATAGTAAATTAGTTTTTGACCGTTACCCTTTACTTAAACAAAATGATCTCTCTTTAGAAAAGCAAGAATTAGCACCGACTTCTAAAAATTGGTTAAAGTATTGGAAAGATTTCCCTATTAAATATAGTTGTACTGCGGACAAAAAAACGGGCAAGCAATGGTTCACAATTGTTGATGGTAAATTAACAGCAAATATTGATGTGCAAGCGCATGAGAAAGAAGTTTTGCATGATGCGGTACAGGAATTGATAGCATTATGTTTATTGCGTTATTCACAACGTCCAAATAAAGTGAAAGCAAAACAAGCCGTGACTCAACCAGAAACTAATAATTTACTTAAGTTACCAGAGACAGAGCAGCTTGTTTTTTACCCCAACCTTAAAATTGCTTGTGGTCATTTTAAAGCAGGAGATGACTCAGAGTGTGAATATCAGGATGCACCAGCGGGATTTGGTCATTTACAGACAGACAATCATTTTCTTGCCAAAGCTTCTGGAAATTCGATGAATGGCGGAAAAAATCCAGTGCAAGACGGCGACCTTTTATTACTTGAATGGATAACACCAACAAGCGCAGGATCGTTGCAAGGCTTAACCGTGGCGATTGAAATGCAGGATGAAGCTGGTGACGCGCAATATTTACTACGCGTGGTAAAAAAAGATGCCGATAACCGCTATCAGTTAATTGCCAATAATCGTGACTATAAAACTATTTATGCCGATGAAAATATGAAAACCTTTGCAAGATTAAAAGGGGTGGTGGGGTGATCTTATATCGTGTTTTTTGCTTTTTGCGTGTAGTTAATAATTTATGGAAAATAAAATGGACGTTAATGCGTTTTTAAGTACTGTTTTTGAAGGTCTTTTCGGAATAGCAATTCAGTTAAGATATCTGTTTCTAATAGCGTTTTTGGGATTAATATTTAAAACCCCATGGTTTAAAGGCAAGGTTGGTGAGTTTTTAGTTAACTTTATGCTTAATCGGTTTCTCGATAAACAGCACTATCATCTGATTAAAAATGTCACTCTGCCAACAGAGGATGGCACAACGCAAATCGATCATATTGTTGTTTCGCAGTTCGGTATTTTTGTAATAGAAACTAAAAATATGAAAGGTTGGATCTTTGGTACTGCTAAACAGAAGCAATGGAAGCAAACGATATATAAAAGGTCGTTCCCATTTCAGAATCCACTGCATCAAAATTATAAACACACGCAAACATTAGCTGCTTGCTTGAATCTCCCGACTGATTGTATTTATTCGGTTGTCGTATTTGTTGGAGATAGTACTTTTAAAACGAAAATGCCAGAAAATGTAACCTATGCGCGTGGTTGTCTTAAATATATTAAAGCTAAAAACGAGACTGTTTTCACCCCAGATCAAGTTGCTGAAATAGTATCGACAATTGAAGCTGGCAGGTTATCTCGCAGTTTGAAAACAAATTGGCAGCATAATAAACATGTAAAAGAGATTGTAGCGGGTAAACAAGTTACTGAAAAAGTAAAGGTAGAAAAGCCTGTTGTTAGCAAAGAGCCAACGATACCAGTTTGTAAAAAATGCGGCTCAGTAATGGTGCTAAGGGAAGCAAAAAAAGGAAAGAATGCAGGCAATCAGTTTTGGGGGTGTAGTAATTATCCTAAGTGCAGATCAATGGTTAAAGTTGAAGATTGATTACGGTTAGTTATCATTTTTAAACTTGTTAATTTAAGGATAAGCGATGGATGCGGTAACAGCTTTTATTGCAGTATATTTAAGCGCTGCAACAAATACAGTACAGGATCATGTTGGTGATATTTTGGGAACTGAAATTCAAAGCCAAACGATTGAATATAAAGATATGCCAATTGCCTTTCAATACCAAATATGGAAAATAAGAGGCAAGTCAGTCTGCTCTAATTTTAATCAAAGTACCGCTAATTACTCAATGTGTACAATAAAAGCCAAATCACTTTTTAGTGAAATGTGCGAGGGCTTAACAAAAAGTACGAGTTTAAATTGGAGGACAAAAAAAGCGCAAAATATGTATTGTAATGCAGCGGTTAGCTACAAACCTTTTGTCGCACAGATATCCAACGCTACAGTGAAAACAGCACAACGTAAAAAAGAGAAAAAATGCAATTTGCTGATCTTAAAAACGATGAATAACAACCACCCCGAGTTGATTGAAGAAAGGGACTTGGTGTGCAAAGAGGCTCAATAGAAGTTTTTGTGTAGTCGCACACTGATTTAGCTACTTAGTTAGATGTAATATTTATCATTAACATTGAATTATAAAAAGCTTGAGTGTTGTGTTTTTTTTTATTGAATATATGCTAAACATATTTAAAAATAGTTAGTTACCTGAAAATTATCAGTATAGGAGTGTTCTTGAAAAAGATAGACGTAGTAGCTGCAATTATACAATGTGGTGAAGAAATTCTTTGTGTTCAACGCGGTCCTGCAAAGCTTGAATATATTTCAAAAAAATATGAATTCCCCGGTGGAAAGATCGAAGCTGGAGAGACGAAAGAATTTGCAATAATTAGAGAAATAAAAGAAGAGTTATATTTAGATATCCTCGAGCCTAAATTTTTCAATACTGTTAATCACCAATACCCGGATTTTTTTATTACGATGCACTCTTTCATTTGTTTAATTGAGCATAAAGACATAACACTGACTGAGCATATTGATCAAAAGTGGCTGAAAATTGATGAGCTAGATGGCCTCGATTGGGCTGCTGCGGATATTCCTATCGTTCAAAAACTTCAAGAAGATTACATATAAGAGCACAAACACATGGTGTTAGATGAACTGAGTAAAAGTTTGAAGACTGGTTTTGTTGATAAAGAATTAATTTCTGAAAAATTATATCAACCGACGTTATTAGTGAATAAAAAGAATCCTCCACGGAAAGTACTCTCTACAATTTTAGAGGAACTGAAATATTGTGATGAGTTTTTTATTTCAGTAGCGTTTGTGACAACAAGTGGTGTTGCTACTTTAATAAATACTCTTAAAGAGCTTGAAGAAAAAGGTGTGAAAGGGAAAGTTATCGTTTCACAGTACCTAAACTTTACTCAACCAGAAGCACTTAGAAAACTTCTAAAATTCCCTAATATTGAACTGCGTATTGCAACAAATGTAAACTCACATTCAAAAGGGTATTTGTTTAGAAAATCTGAATACCATAATATTATTATAGGTAGTAGTAACCTTACAGCATCAGCGCTTGCAACAAATAAAGAGTGGAACCTTAAGGTGTCTGCGCTTCATTCTAGTGATATTGTTGATAAAATAACTAAGGAATTTGATACTGATTTCCAAAATGGTACGGCTGTTACGGAATCGTTTATCTGTGCCTATGAAGATATTTATAACTCAAGTTTCGGGATTCAAAACAAACAATAAAACCCAAATAACTCGATGATTTTAAAGAGGTTGATGTCTCATTGTGGTAAAATACTTGTTAACTAGACAAAGGATAATACAACAAGAGA
>NZ_JAHNZV010000104.1 GCF_022267535.1 Psychromonas antarctica | reverse complement strand
GATATACATAATCTAAAGTTCATGCATACTTTTTAGATGCCGACCAAAGGAATATTGATGTTGTATTTGAGCATCTATTCACTCTATAAAAACAGGTCGCTTTGATGTGAATGATGTGCGTATTCGTGTGCATATCTTATCGATAGTGCAGAAACGTGCCAGGTCTATCATTTTGCAGTTGTATGCATCATGAAAGACCCTGACGTTATTGCAAATCAATACAGCGCAGCTATATCCGTGAATTTAAGAATTGCCTTGAACTTCAGCAAAGCATCAATACGGTATGATATGAAATTTTAACTTTATGATATTAAGTGAATTTCACTTTCATTATCCGATTTAAGGTTATATAAATTTTTTAAGCTGCCTCCTGTCTGTCTTTTTACTGGAATTCAGCTATTCAACCAACATCAAACGAGCAGTAAACAGGATTTTCTGTCAATGCTCAACGTCAACGTATCGGCTTCAATTTTATACTGGCAATCGGTCAATATATTACGCATATCTTTGTGCCATTGGATGTCTACAACTACCTTGGAATCGGATTTGTTGATGGCGACTATTCCTTTTATCCCTCGGGCAAAAACAAGAGTGTCTTTGTTTGCTAGCATTGAGCGCATCGTTTCACCGTGAGCATAGTTATGAAACATGATCATTTTTGCCATGCGTGGATCTTTCCATGCCTCAGTCCAGCGTGGAATACCATTGCTAGTTAATATTTTACTTGGATTTAGGTCGGTATAAACTAGTGGTACACCTCCATCACGACCGAGTATATAGCTATAGGCAAGCCATTCATCTTGTTCCTTAAGGATCAGGCTCTTAAAGGTGTCATTATTTGGAATATCATGGGTGATTGCAAAAGTAGTCGCGCGAAAATTAAATAACGCCTGACCAACGGAATAGGGATTAGCTAAAGATTTCATATCGCCATCTTTTTGCAAAGCCTGAAATAGGGTATTGAATAAAGGGAAATCGTATGCCCCAAGCTCTGTTTGCTCGATATAAGGCTTCAGAAACAGTTCATACTCTTCTTTGGTGGCGCCACCATCGGTAATTATTTCACCGAAAATATGCATGTTTTCAGTAATATCTTTAGTCCAGATACGTTGTAGATGCTCGATAGTCATGTGTTTTGCGGCATCAATTCTGAATCCCTGAACTCCCATTTTTTTAAGTGCTTTAAGATAATTTTGTTGTTGCTCGATAACATAGTCACAGACTTTTAGTTTTGGCAACCCAGGATCTTCTGCACCACCGGTTATTCGGCCATTTTGTACTTCCCAGGTGTTTTTCCAGTCTTTAATCTCAAACGCGTCGACAAAATGCTCTTCGTGGAACAGTGGCTCGCTCAAATCACCAAACAGCGTCTGCGGCTGGTATTTCTCTTTATTATCATTGTATGTTTTGATATCCATTGCACATGGATATTGCAAATCTTTGCGTCTATATGCCTCATTAGCCATGTGATTGAATACAACATCCACATAAACACGCACCCCCTGTTCTTCGAGTGCTTTAATCATCTCAGAGAAGTCTTGTGTATTACCCAGCTGATTTTCAATAACGCGATAATCTTGGGGTTGATAACGTTGCCACCAAGCTGTCCCGTCTTTATGTACGAAAGACTTCATGGCCGGTGAAACTAAAACGGAACGATACCCCAATTCAGCAATCTCTTTCGCATTGGCCGTGACGTAGGCGTATGGCCAGTCAAAGGCATGAAGAATAACATCTGATTTTTCAATGTTGAGGGAATTAATGTCTAATAATGTTTTCTCTTCAGCTGCGTTTTTACTAACCAGTATTTGGCTAGCAAGCACATTATCTTTAAACAGTTGTAAATCAGTAGTAGACGTATCTATTTGGTATTCCATGTTCTTTTATCCTTGTTTTCAGCTTGCTGATGAAAGCAATGTTTTGATGTAAGCAAGCTAAATGAGTAAATGGCGAGGATCACAATCCGTAATGGCAGATCACTCAAGCCTGAAACTTTTAAATATGTTCACATTATAAACAATAAAACGTGAGATAGTTCAAGTTTTATTTTTCAGGGCATATTAGCGATGCTGAAATAACAAAAAATAAGATCTATTAATATGGGGTTATAAGTTTATTTATCAGGTAGTTAAAGCGTAACGGGTTGCTGGTGGTAAAATGTCTCTGTGCTTCTTTTTAATAGCCGTTGGATGCTTACTATTAGTTTGATAAGGGCTGCGCTCGCGAAAATATTCGCTTAAATTAACATGCTTATGTAGATGACTCAGGTTGTTTTTTGTAAAAAGATTAAAACCATTACCACGCACACTTCATGCGACTGCGAAACTGCGTTTCGGTTCGCATTCATTAACAGAGGCGCTGCGCGCTACACAAAGAAAAAACTAACAGACTAAAATATATGATAATTAATATTTTTTATGTTTTTCTCTGTTTTCCCTCATTTTACTCTGTGGTGCAATTTTTTGACGTGTTTTTATCTTTTCCCATTTTTACCTGAGTTAAGTGCATAAGCATGTGAATTTATCCATTATTGGATATGCGATGCACAATAATTATATCAAATAGCAATCGTTTTTAATAATTTACCAATAGACGCTTTGGGTGTTTTTGCTATCTTTTTCATTAACGAAAAATCTGGATTAGTGATGCCATAATCGTGTTGTAATGAATCTAATAACACTAACCACAGAGAAGCGGTTGCTTCGGCATCGGCTAATGCACGGTGAAAAATCCCATCGTTTTTAATTTGATGATAACGCACTAATTCACCGAGCTTATGCGATGGTGCATCTTGTGTTAAACGCCGAGAAAGCAAAAGAGAACAGGCAAAAGAGCCGTTATAACGACGCTGAATATGTGTTAGCTCTGCATCTAAAAAGCGCTGATCAAAGGATGCATTGTGGGCGACTAAATTACTGTTTTGGATAAAATCAGCAAATTGGTTCATCACTGTTTTACAATCGGGGGCATCTTTTAACATGTTGTTGGAGATCCCGGTGAAATCTTCGATAAATCGGTTAATTCTAAATCCGGGATTCATTAAGCTATGAAAGCGATCAACAATAATGCCACCTTGTAGTTTGACTGCACCAATTTCGATGGCCCGATCTCCTTGATTAGCGGAAAGACCGGTGGTTTCAAAATCGAGCACAATAATCGAATTTGCTGAGGTTGCTATTGGCATTTTTTATTTTCAGCTCTAAGTGTGTTTAATTGATGCATCTTTGGCGGGTAAGTATTCTTTTATAATTTCATACAAGCGGGGACGTTGTGCTGCAATCTCTTGAGGAGACAATCCTTCCAGTGAGTGTGGGTATTTTAACCACGCGGTTGTCTCGTGGATGTAATAATCTGGAATACGATTAGTCATATTACGCGATGGTTTGTAATAGGGTACTGCAACTCTTACATCTGCAGGCATGTTGAGCCTAGTTTGCTTTTGTAATTCGTTAATAACAGCTTCAATTGAGCGACCCGTATCATATACATCATCAACGAGTAACAGCTTGTCATGGTGTTGAATGTTTTTAACCAGATAGTTTAAACCATGGACGCGCACTTCTTTTTGTTGCTGATCTATTTGTGCAGCATAGGAAGAGGTTCTAATAGCAATATGATCCGATTGTACCCCATGTACAGCCAAAAATTCTTGAACAGCAATACCAATCGGTGCGCCACCACGCCAGATAGCCACAATAAAGGTGGGGTTAAAGTCACTATCCAATATATTACGTGCTAACGCATAGGAGTCTTGTAATAAAGATTGCGCAGTTAAGTATTGTTTTTCTGCCATTTTAGTTCCACTTAAAGATGAAAGATAAAGCCACTAAAGATTGAATAAAAAGCTACTTTATGTTCTAATTTTGATATTTAAATTTTACAAATATAACATATAAAGCTGGTGATTTCTTGGATAAATATCGCGAAAAAATATTTTTAGATGAAGATTCGTTAATCGAAGAATCGTTCCAATTAGCAACCCAGATTATGGAGAGCGGTTTTAAACCAACTTTCATCGTTGGGTTATGGCGAGGCGGAAGTTCAGTGGGTATCTATGTGCAAGAATGCCTGCAGACGTTAGGTGTACAAACCGATCACATATCAATTCGCACCTCCTATGCTGGCTTCGATAGTTACCAGAAACAGGTTGATGGTGATCAACCTATTCGCGTGCATGGGCTTACTTATTTACTTAAAAAGTTAAATTCAGATGATAAATTACTTATTGTTGATGATATGTATCGCTCAGGTAAAAATGCACACGCAGCTATTGATGAATTAAAAAAGCGGCTGAGAAAAAATATGCCGACAGATGTTCGCATTGCGACTGTTTGGAAAAAAGCCTCATTACCTGAAAAAGCTGGCCCTGACTATTATGTTCATGCGACTGATGATTGGGTGGTCTTTCCCTATGAGTTGCAGGGGCTGTCCTTAGATGAAATTAGGCAACATAAATCATTTGCTTATAGCTCAATTGAACCTGAATTGTTTATTGAAAGCTGATAGTTAAATAGCTGTCGATCAACTTGCTGGCAAAAATTTGTCGCTCATTAAAACTTATATGTAGAAGAGACTGGTTTGCATAAAATAAAACGCTTAGAACTAAGAGGTATTAGCAAACAGTATCCTGGTTGCCTCGCTAATGACAATATTGATCTAACTATTGAACCCGGCGAAATTCATGCATTGCTTGGCGAAAATGGAGCTGGTAAAAGTACATTAATGAAAATCATCTATGGTGTAACTCAGCCAAATCAAGGTGAAGTCTTTTTTAATGAACATCCTGTTAATATTAAAAATCCTGCCCAAGCTCGAGATATGGGCATTGGCATGGTATTCCAACACTTTTCTCTATTTGAATCTTTAACGATTGTTGAAAATATCGCCTTGGCATTAGGTAAGCAAGGAGGGGATATTAAATCTCTATCTGAGCGTATTCGTATTGTCTCAAGTCGCTATGGAATGCCATTGCAGCCGGATCGCTTAGTTGCGACGCTATCCACGGGAGAACGTCAACGTGTTGAAATAGTGCGTTGCTTAGTACAGGACATTGAACTACTTATTTTAGATGAACCGACATCGGTACTGACACCGCAAGAAGTTGAAGCCTTATTCTCAACATTACGGCACTTATCAAGCGAAGGCTGCTCTATTCTGTTTATCAGCCATAAATTACATGAAGTCACTGCTTTGTGTGATCACGCCACTATTCTCAGACATGGCAAGGTCAGCGGAACGTGTATCCCGAAGCAAGAAACCTCTAAGTCGATTGCGACGATGATGGTTGGCAACGAAACACCTATCTCAACAAATTATAATAAGGTTCAAGGTGACGAGGTATTCTTGTGTATTGATAATTTATCAACCAACGCCAAGCATGACTTTGAGGTCGCCCTTAAAAAGATCAGCCTTAATGTTAAAAAAGGGGAAATACTCGGTATTGCTGGTGTTGCTGGTAATGGCCAAGAAGAATTGCTAATGGCTTTATCCGGTGAGATCCGTCAGAAGAAAAGTAAAAATCCATCGATCTATTTTGATGGACAGCCCGTTGATAGTTTGAATCCTTTTAAACGGCGTCGCTTAGGCATGGGATTCGTGCCTGAAGATCGCCTTGGTCGTGGTGCCGTACCGACAATGACATTAAGCCAGAATACTTTGCTAACAAGTTTTGATTTTGGTTTAGTAAAAAATGGTTTGATCCAAGTTAAAAAAATGAAGGCGTTGGCTAACCTCATTATTGAAAAGTACAAAGTCAAAGCGGTTGGTGAATTTTCCCATGCTGAAAGTCTGTCGGGTGGTAATCTGCAAAAGTTTATCATTGGACGAGAGATGCAACAAAATCCGAAACTTTTATTAGCTTCTCATCCTACTTGGGGGGTTGATATTGGTGCTCAGGTTGCGATACATAAAGCCCTTATCCAGCTAAGAGATCAAGGTGGGGCTATTTTGGTGGTGTCAGAAGATCTTGACGAGTTATATCAAATATCAGACCGATTATGTGCCATTTGTGATGGCGAGCTTTCTCCGATTAAAGCAACTAATGAAGTCAGTTTAGAAACAGTGGGGTGCTGGATGGCGGGTGACTTTTCCGTTGACAGTGTCAATGAGAAGGAAATCGTCCATGTTGCGTCTTGAAGCTCGTCCTGAAATATCTACTTTTTGGTCTTATGTGTCGCCGATACTGGCGGCGGTATTAACCTTAATTGCTGGATTTATGTTGTTTTCGGCATTAACAGATGATCCATTACAGGCATTATCTACATTTTTTATTAGCCCCATTGCCGATGCCTACGGCATTTCTGAATTGTTATTAAAAGCGACCCCTATTCTGCTTTGTGCCTATGGTTTAGCTATCTGTTATCGCGCATCTGTATGGAATATTGGTGCGGAAGGGCAGCTGTTAATGGGTGCGTTAATCGGGTCGTCTGTTGCCTTGTTATTCGTGGACTCTACAAGTTCGATGGCGATGCCATTGACGCTGTTGGCGGGTGTTGTTGGCGGTACTTTATGGGCTGGATTTGCAGCCATGTTAAAAGTGCAATTCCATACCAATGAGATACTGACCACCATTATGATGAACTATATCGCTTTGAATTTATTGGTGTGGTCTGTTCATGGACCGCTTAAAGATCCCAACGGTTATAATTTCCCAGAGTCTGCTTTGTTTGGCGACTCGACATTAATGCCGATTCTTTGGGCTGATACTCGATTACACATTGGTATCTTGTTTGCTGCGATTGTAATGGTGTTAACTTGGGTATTTCTAAGGCGTAGTTTTGTCGGTTTTCAAATTCAAGTTTTAGGTTTAGACCCCTCTGCCGCAAGAATGGCTGGCTTTAAAGGTAAGAAGTTAACCTATTTGGTGTTAATGATTTCTGGCGGATTAGCTGGGCTGGCTGGCGCTATTGAAGTTGCTGGGCCGATTGGGCAGCTCGTCCCTTCTGTCTCTCCGGGTTATGGTTATTCGGCAATTATTGTCGCCTTTCTAGGTCGTCTTCATCCCGTTGGGATCACCTTGGCAGGTTTATTAATGGCACTCATCTTTATGGGGGGGGAATTAGCGCAGATTGATTTAGGTTTGCCAAACGCGATTACCGGCGTATTCCAAGGACTTTTATTGTTTTTTCTGTTGGCTTGTGATGTCTTTATTCGTTATCGCATTGTCAACGTTCCTAAATTATTACCAACCAATTCAGCATCTTAACAACGAGTAATCTATGGACTTTGATTTATTTGTAAATATTTTATACGCAACTATTCGCACGGGAACGCCGTTGTTATTAGTGGCACTTGGTGAAATGGTCTGTGAGAAGTCAGGCGTATTAAACCTCGGTCAGGAAGGTATGATGCTCATGGGGGCTGTGACTGGTTTTATTGTTGTAAATCATTTTGATATTGTTGCCCTTGGCTTTGTGAGTGCTGCGATTGTTGGTATGCTGATGGCGATTTTATTTGCTGTAATTGTGCTATTTTTAAACGCCAATCAGGTGGCAACGGGTCTTGCATTAACCATTTTTGGCAGTGGTCTTTCTGCCTTTATTGGTGCTGACTATGAAGGTAAAATTATTACTAGTTTGGACTCGCTAGCACTACCTATTCTGTCTGATATTCCGGTTATTGGTCATATATTGTTTAACCAAGATCTAGTGGTTTATTTCAGTTTTGCCATGTTTGTTGGTATCTATTTATTCTTTAAAAAGAGTCGTGGCGGACTAATTCTGCGTTCAATTGGTGAAAACCCAGATGCCGCCAATGTGATTGGACTATCAGTCTTAAAAGTGCGATTTTTAGCAATCTGTTTTGGTGGTGCAATGGCGGGGATTGCAGGCGCCTATCTTTCTATTGCTTATACACCTTTATGGACAGAAAACATGACGTCAGGACGCGGTTGGATTGCCTTGGCCTTAGTTGTTTTTGCTAGCTGGCGAGCTGAACGAATAATATTGGGTGCGTATCTGTTTGGCTTTGCTAGTATTATTCACTTAGTCGCACAAGGGTTAGGTTTCGCTATTTCATCTAACTTGTTGGCTATTTTACCGTATGCTGCAACGATTGTTATTTTGATCATGTTGTCTGCAAATAAAAATAAACTCAAACTTTATGAGCCCGTGTCATTGGGTAAACCGTGGTTTAAAAAACATTAACTTAAACATATTAATTTAAAGGAGATTGCTTGTATGAGCATATTTAAAAACATAATTAAGTGCATCGCTATGGCTGCTGCACTGACGACAACGTTTGTACAGGCGAAGGATGCCGCGCCACTTAAAGTAGGCTTTGTTTATGTCAGCCCAGTAGGGGAAGCTGGTTGGACTTATACCCATGATGTTGCTCGTAAATACCTTGAAGAAAAGTTTGGCGATAAAATTAAAACGACATTTGTTGAGTCGGTTGCTGAAGGTGCTGATGCCGAACGTGTTATTACACAATTGGCTAAAAGCGGTAATGATCTTATTTTCAGCACTTCTTTTGGTTACATGAACCCGACGATTAAAGTTGCAAAGCGTTTCCCAAATGTGAAATTTGAACATGCGACAGGTTATAAGCGTGCAAAAAATGTCGGTACTTACTTTGACCGTATTTATGAAGCGCGTTATCTGACTGGCGTACTCGCTGGCTATATGACAAAGTCTGAAACAATTGGTTATGTTGCTGCCTTTCCTATTCCAGAAGTCATGCGAGGTATTAATGCGTTCACTTTAGGCCTGCGTTCAGTTAAACCCAATGCAACAGTGAAAGTTGTTTGGGTAAACAGCTGGTATGATCCAGGTAAAGAGCATGAAGCCGCAAGCAGTTTAATTCAGCAAGGTGCCGATGTGATCACTCAACATACTGACTCACCAGCTCCCGTCCAAGCAGCAGAAGCCGCGGGCATTTATGCCATAGGTTACCACTCAGACATGAGCATCTATGGTCCCAAAGCATTCTTGACATCGCCTGTGCATCACTGGAATGAGTTTTACGCTAAGCGTGTTGAGCAAGTACTTAACGGCACTTGGAATTCTGAAGATGTGTGGCAAGGGATTGGCTCTGGAATGACTACCTTGGCGCCCTTAAATCCCGCAATTCCTGCCGATGTTGTGAAAAAAATCAATGCACTATCAGATGATATTGCATCTGGTAAATTACATCCATTCGCAGGTCCAATTAAAGGGCAGGCTGGTTCTGTGATTGCTAAGGAAGGCGAAATTATTGCTGATAAAGTATTATTAGGCATGAACTTCTACGTTGAAGGCGTTGAAGGTAAATTACCTAATTAACCTCAATTCTGGATAAGCCAAACGATACAGTCCCGTTATTTACGCGTATTTCTGCGTTAAATCATCTACCAATAACCAGTTATTGCTGCGATGATTCGCCTTGAACTACGCAAAACTAACAGCACTGTATAATATGTTTTTTAACTTGTTGATATTTAATCTGATTTCGCTTCCATTATCCAGAACTGAGGTTAA